>NC_011892.1:0-300000 GCF_000022085.1 Methylobacterium nodulans ORS 2060 | reverse complement strand
AGCATCGCCGACACCGCCGAGGCGGTGAATCGCGCCATCCCGGGCGCGCGCATCACCGTGGGCGATTGCGGGCCGTACTACCACGGCGGCTCCGTGCTCAGCGCCCGGAAGGGCGCCCTCGACATCCGCCGCGCCGAGGTCGAGCTGGGTTACCGGCCCCGCTACGACATCCAGCGGGGGATCGAGGCGACCATCGCGGTGACGCGGGGGGAGCCGGTGCCCGCCTTGTGACGCGAACGGGCGCGCCGGATATCGATGCGCCCGCCAATGCTCCACTCGGTCGCCGCATCAAGGCCATGTCATGACAGCTTCTTCTTCCATCGCCCTCGTGTTCGGGGGCTCTCGCGGCATCGGCGCCGCCTGCGTCGACGTCCTCGCGGCCAGCGGCTGGCAGGTCGCCTTCACGTATGTCAGCCGCGCCCCCGAAGACGCTCCGCACCGGCACTATCCCGCCGACATCCGCGACGCCGCCGCCGTGGCGCGGGTCTTCGACCGGGTGGAATCCGATCTCGGCGCGGCCCCCACGGCCATCGTGGCGAATGCAGGCATCAACGTCCCGGCCGCCCCCATGGCGCAGTTCGACCCCGACAACTTCCGCCAGCTGGTCGAAGTCAATGTGGTCGGCGCCTTCAACATCCTCGCCGAGGCGGCCCGGCGGGTTCGGGATGGCGGCGCCATCGTGGCGGTGACGACGTCGCTCGTGCGCCACGCCGTGCCGGGAACCGGCCCTTACACCGCCAGCAAGGCGGCGGTGGAGAGCATGGTGCGCGCCATGGCCAAGGAACTCGCTGGCCGCCGCGTCCGGGTCAACGGCGTGGCGCCGGGGCCGGTCGACACCGACCTCTTCAACGCCGGCAAGACCGAGGAGGCCAAGCAGCGCATGGCGGCCTTCAGCCCCTTCAACCGGATCGGCCGGCCCGAGGAGGTGGCGCAGGTCGTGCGCTTCCTGCTCTCCGAGGAGAGTTCCTGGGTCCACGGTCAGATCGTGCAGCCGAACGGTGGCATGGCGTGAGCGGGACTATGGACAGCGCATGGGACGTGATCGTCGTCGGCTCCGGCGCCGGCGGTCTGACAGCGGCCAGCATCGCGGCAGCAGAGGGCTGCTCGGTGCTCCTGGTGGAGCAGGCCCCGGTGGTGGGCGGAACCACCGCGATCTCGGGCGGGATGGTCTGGATCCCGGGCAACGGCAAGGCCGCGCAGAGCCCCGACCGCCTCGAGGCTGCCCGGATATACCTGGAACACACGGCGCCACCCGGCGACCGGCAGCGGCTCGAGGCCTTTTTGGCCAGCGGTGCGGATGCGGTGCGGGATCTCGAGGCACGGACCGCGCTCCGGCTCCAGCCGGTTCCGACCTATCCCGACTACTACCCGGACCTGCCAGGGGCGACCTCCAGCGGCCGGGTCCTGGAGCCGGAGCCCTACGACGCCGGCCAGCTCGGTGATGCCTTCGCGCTCCTGCGCGACCCACTACCTGAGTTCACGCTGTTCGGCGGCATGATGATCAGCCGCCAGGACATCCCGCATCTGAGGCGCGTGGGGCGCTCCTGGCGCTCCGCTTGGCACGTGGCAAAACTGCTGCTCCGCTACGGGGCGCAGCGCCTGCGTGCGCGCCGCGGAACGACGCTCTATCTCGGCAACGCACTCGTGGCGCGGCTGCTGCAATCCGCCCGTGACCTCGGGGTGACCATCCGGACGCGAACCTCGGCCGAGCGCCTCGTCACCGACCGTAGCGGCCGGGTCGCGGGCGTGGAGCTGGTGGATGGCGAGGGCCGCCGCACCACGGCCCAGGCGCGGCGAGGGGTCGTCCTCGCGACGGGCGGGTTGTCGCACGGCGGCGCGATGCGCGCCTCTTACGTGCCGACCGCGGCCGGCACGCTGACGGCCACCGTCGATCCCGGCAAGGCAGCGCGTGGGGCGCGGCTCGCCACCGAAGTGGGCGCGCGCCTATCCGAGCCGACGGAGCAGGGGGCGTTCTGGGTCCCGGCCTCGACCTTCACCCGCCGAGACGGGAGCCGCGGGGTCTTCCCCCACACCGTCACCGACCGGGCCAAGCCCGGGCTCATCGCGGTCGGGAGCGACGGCCGCCGCTTCGTCAACGAGGCGGTCTCCTACCACGAGTTCGTCCGTGCTCAGCTCGCGAGCGCTGGCCGGGCCGTGCCGGCCTGGCTGCTGTGCGACCGCCAGTTTCTCTGGAAGTACGGGCTCGGCAAGGTGAAGCCGTTCACGCGCTTCCCCGGGGCCGACATCGCGAGCGGCTACCTGAAGCGCGGATCGACCCTGGCGGACCTCGCCGCAGCGATCGGCGTCCCGGCGGCTGCGCTCGCCGACACGGTCGAGACCTTCAACCGGGATGCGAGGTGCGGCGAGGACCCGGCTTTCGGCCGCGGGCGCGACATCTACCAGCGGCACCTCGGCGACGCCGACCACGCTCCCAATCCGTGCGTGGCGCCAATTGAGCACGCTCCGTTCTACGCGGTGGCGGTGTGGCCGGCCGATCTCGGCATGTCGGCCGGCATCGTCACGGACGCGCAGGCCCGTGTGCTCGGTGCGGACGGATCGCCGATCCCGGGCCTGTTCGCCTGTGGCAACGACATGGCCTCGATCATGCAGGGCGCCTATCCAGGGCCAGGCATCACCCTCGGCCCGGCGCTCACCTTCGGCTGGATCGCCGGCCGGGGGGCCGCTTCGGCGCTCCGCGAGCAGACCGAGCAGCCGACCGCGGGTGAGCCGGCGGCGCTCAGTCCGACTGGTACATCCTGATCCGCGTCTTGAAGGAGGCGCGGATATGGGCGCGGGCGGCCTCCTCCGCGCCATCGCGGTCATGCACCCGGATCCGCGCCACGATGGCCGCGTGCTCGTCGACGGCTGGCTCCGCGCGGCCCGGCTCGGCGAGGGTGGTGCCGGCAAGCAGGACCAGGGACAGGCGCATGTTCTCCAGCATGCCCTGCAGGAAGCGGTTGCGGGCGCAGGCGTGGATCTGCCGATGGAAGAGCCGGTTGGTCCGCGCGAGGATTCTCGGATCGTGGGTCAGCGTGCGGTCGCGGGCGACCATCTCTTCCAGCACGTCGATCTCGGTGTCGCTGGCGTGGGTGGCTGCGAGGCGAGCCGCCATGCCTTCGAGCACCTCCCGCAGGTCATAGAGCTCGGTCACCTGCGCGTATCCGAGCTTGGTGAGCGTGGCGCCGCGGTGCGGCTCGTGCGTGACGAGCCCATGGGATTCGAGCCGCGCCAGCGCCTCGCGGATCGGCGTCCGGCTGATCGCGAAGCGCTCGGCCAGCTCCGCCTCCCGCAGCCGGGTGCCCGGCGTCAGCTCCCCGTCCTCGATGGCTCTGAGGAGAAGTTCGTACGCGCTCATGCCGTTCGGCTGATCCGCGGGCTTCCACACATTCATCCTGACCGCCTCCGCACTGGCCACGCACGATAATCGATCGCGGAAAGCCGCACGCGTATTCTGTTGCATACAATAGCATACAATGGCATGGATAGCACACGCGTTGCGTTCGGAGCCGCAGGCACGAAGCACCGGGCCCATGCCGTCAGCCGGCTCGAGAGAGGGACGAATGGCAGCCATCGACATCGACGCGAGCCATCCGGGGTTGCGGTCGCGTGCGAGGGGCATCCTGCCTGCGCCATGCGGCAGCCCAGCGGACGTCTTCGGCACCGCGACCCTGCCCGTCTCGACGAGACTGATCGTCCGCTGCGCTGGCGCATGCGGGATCGATCGGTTGCTCACCCCTCGGAGGGCGCTCTGACATGAGACCGACATCCCAGCGCTACGACGTCCTGGTCATCGGCGGCGGCAACGCCGCCCTGTGCGCCGCCATCAGCGCCCGGCGGGAAGGGGCCTCAGTCCTCGTTCTCGAGGCCGCCGACGCCTTCTGGCGCGGCGGCAACACGCGCCACACCCGCAACATGCGGTGCGCCCACGACACGGCCACCGAGATCCTCACTGGCCCCTACACCGAGGAGGAGTTCTTCGAGGACCTCCTGCTCGTCACGGGCGGGCGCACCGACGAGGATCTCGCCCGCCACATGATCCGCGAATCGAAGGAGATGCTGACCTGGATCGAAGAGCAGGGCGTGCGCTGGCAGCCGTCCCTCGGCGGCACGCTATCGCTCGGCCGCACGAACTCGTTCTTCCTCGGTGGCGGCCGCGCGATGCTGAATGCGCTCTATGCCACCGCGGAGCGGCTCGGCGTCGAGGTCCGCTACGAGGCCGAGGTGACAGACCTCGAGATCGAAGACGGGCATTTTCTTTCCGCCACGCTCCGCGACGGGGAGCGGATCCGCGCTGGCACGCTGGTCGCGGCAGCGGGCGGCTTCGAATCCAACATCGCGTGGCTGAAGCGCTACTGGGGTGAGGCGGCCGACAACTTCCTGATCCGCGGTACCAGCAACAACAAGGGCACCATCCTGAAGCTGCTCCTCGACAGGGGCGTGCAGGAGGTGGGGGACCCGACCCAGTGCCACGCGGTCGCCATCGACGCACGCGCGCCGAAATATGACGGCGGCATCATCACCCGGCTCGACTGCGTGGTATTCGGCATCGTCGTGAACAAGCACGCTCAGCGCTTCTACGATGAGGGCGAGGACATCTGGCCCAAGCGCTACGCCATCTGGGGCCGGCTTGTCGCCGCCCAGCCCGACCAGATCGCCTACATCATCTTCGACGCCAGCTCGCTCGAGCTGTTCATGCCGTCCCTGTACCCGCCCATCCAGGCGCGAACGATCCCGGAACTGGCCTTGGCCCTCGGGCTCGACCCGGATGCGCTCGCCCGCACGGTGGCCGACTTCAACGCCGCCGTCCGGCCCGGCACCTTCGACGACAAGATCCTCGACGATTGCCGCACCGAGGGACTGACCCCGCCGAAGTCGCATTGGGCGCGGCGCATCGAGACGGCGCCATTCTACGCCTATCCGGTCCGGCCGGGCATCACCTTCACGTATCTCGGCACGCGGGTGGACAAGCAGGCTCGCATGATCATGGCGGACGGCACCCCGGCCGCGAACATGTTCGCGGCCGGCGAGATCATGGCCGGCAACGTGCTCGGTCAGGGCTACGCGGCCGGCATCGGGATGACCATCGGGGCCGTTTTCGGCCGCATCGCCGGACGGGAGGCCGCGCGCCATGCTCGCAACTGACACCAAGACCTCGGGCACCACCGCCCACCACGCGAGCGCTGCCCTGGCCGAGGCCGACCGCCTGATGACTGTGTGCAACTCCTGCCGCTACTGCGAAGGATTGTGCGCGGTCTTCCCGGCGATGGAGATGCGCCGCTCATTCTCGGACGGCGACCTCAACTATCTCGCCAATCTCTGCCACTCCTGCGGCGCCTGCTTCTATGATTGCCAGTTCTCGCCGCCACACGCCTTCGACGTGAACGTGCCGCGGGTGCTGGCGCAGGTGCGTAACGAATCCTACGCGCATTACGCGTGGCCCCGCGCCCTGGCGCCGCTATTCGCGCGCAACGGCACCGCTATCGCGCTGATCACCTCGGCCTGCGTGGCCGCCTTCCTGTTCGGGTTCATGGCCCTGAACGACCCGAAGGTGATGTTCGGTGCGCAGCTCGGCGAGGGCGCGTTCTATCGGCTGATGCCGCACAACGCGATGGCATTCCTGTTCGGTGCGGCGTTCCTCTACGCCCTCGTGGCGCTCGGCCTGGGGCTTCTCCGCTTCTGGCGCGACATCGGCGAGACGCGGGCGACGCTGCAGGACGTTGGCTACAATTGGCAGGCGACGCAGGACACCCTGCGGCTGCGATATCTCGACGGCGGCGGCGCCGGCTGCATGAACCAGGACGACAACCCGTCCAAGGACCGCCGCCGGTTCTATCATCACCTGACCTTCTACGGCTTCATGCTGTGCTTCGCCTCGACCTCGGTGGCGACGCTCTACCACTACCTGCTCGGCCGCGAGGCGCCCTATCCCTGGTGGGACCTGCCGGTCGTGCTCGGCACGCTGGGCGGCATCGGGCTGGTGATCGGGCCGCTTGGCCTCCTGCGCGCCAAGGCGGTGCGGGACGAGACCATGCGGGCGCCGGAAGGGCGTGGGATGGAGAACGCCTTCACCCTCATGCTGTTCGCCCTCGGCACGACGGGGCTGGCGCTCCTCGTGCTGCGCAGCACGCCCGCGATGGGAACGCTGCTTGCGGTGCATCTCGGCGCGGTGTTCGGCTTCTTCGTCACCATGCCGTACGGCAAGTTCGTCCACGGCCTGTACCGCTACGCGGCGCTCGTCCGCTTCGCCAAGGAGCGCAAGGCCCTGCACGGCCCGTCTCCCGCCGAGTGCGCCGTCGCCGTTCCCAACCCCAAAGCCGGGCGGTGAGGGTCTCGCCAGCCGACGAGGGCCGGACCTCCTGCGCCTGTGCAGGATGAACCGGCTTGAGCGGTGCCGAATCGTCCTGACGAATACAGCACGGAGGAAATGGATGCAGGTCACGGGCATGTTGCACGGCGCCAAGCTCTTGCAGTTCGCCGGCTTCCCGACGGCCGAGGTGCTCGGCCCGGACACCAGCGAGGAAGAGATCAAGGGCCTGATCGACCGCCACGGCTCGATCTTCATCAAGCCGGTGTTCAAGGGCGGCGTCGGCAAGAAGGGCAAGGCCGGCCTCGTCGGCCGCGCCTCCGACCTCGGGACAGCCCTGCGCGAGAAGGAGCGGCTCTACTTCGTCGAGCACTGCCACGGCGCGCCGCCTGCTGCACCGAGCGATGCTGGGACAGCCGCATCGCCTCCGGCAGCGGCACGCCCTGCCGGCCCGCCTCGGTCATGAACCCCGAGCGCAGCCCGTGCGCCGAGAACAGCGCCGGGTCGAGTCCGGCCCGCGCGCAGCGCGCCTTCAGGATCGCGTTCACGCCCTGCGGATCGAGCGCCGTGGCGCCCAGCCGGCCCCAGCGGTCGATGCGCCGGAACACCGCGCCCGCCTCGATCCAAGCCGCCGTGAGCCAGTCCAGCAGCGCCTGGGCGGCCCGCCCGATCACCACCACGCGCGCATCCTCCTCCGCCGTCGTGGTCTTGGTGCGCCCGAGCCGGATCGTGATCTTCGGCACCCTGGGACTGTCCGGATCCGCCGGATCCAGGAGGACCGGCGCCTCGCGCACGAGATCCTCGACGCGCAGGCCCGCCACCTCGGCCCGCCGGCGCCCCCCTGAGGCGAAGGCCACCAGCAGCAGCGCCCCGTCACGCCGGTCGACCAGCTGGTGGTCGAACAGGCAGGTCGCGAGCAGCTTTTCCACGACCGCAACGGTGACCGGCCGCGCGCTCTTGCGGGTGCGGGGCCGCCGGCTGGCGCGCACGGCAAGCGAGAGGGCGGTGCGCAGGCGTGGCGCCTTGAATGGCCCGTCGAGGCCGCGGAAGCGGTGCAGGGTCGACCAGTGCGCGAGGCGCCGGCGCACGGGGGCGACGGCGTGCGGGCCCGCGACCCGCAGCAGGCCGCGGGCGCGCAAGTCGTCGGACACTGGGGCGGGCATGCCGTGGCGGGGATCGCTCTCGCGCTGGACCGGATCCCAGAGGTGGTGGGCGACGAACTTCAGCGCCAGGGCTTCGGTCGCCGGCCAGGGCAGGGGGTGGCCGGTGGCGGCCCGGCACCAGGCTTCGAGGTAGCCGAGGTCGGAGGCGAGCGCCCGCAGGGTGTCGGCGCCCATGCCGGTGCGGGCGAGGTGCTTGAGGGTGGCGGTGTCCTCGTCGGTGAGGAGGGCGGCGAGACGTTCGCGGGCGTCGAAGGGCAGGATCCCGGCCAGCGCGTCGCGCACGTGGCGGCGATGATCGACCGCATCGCCATGCAGGTCCGCGTCGAGAAGCGCGGGGCCGGCCGCAGCACGGTGCGCGTGACCGATGGCACGCCCCTGCACTGAGACGACGAAGCCGCGTCGATCAGGGGCCGCTTGAGAATGGCGGATCGAGGACGAGACGCGCGATGCCGGGAAGCGCTTGCGCCTCCAGACGCTCGACGGTCATCGCCTGCACGAGCAGGGCCTCGGTGAGGTAGGCATCGTATTTCTCCCGCATCGGCTTTACCGCGAACCGGGCGAGTTCGTGGCCGTCGGGAGGCGGCGAACCCGCGATCTCCGCGAGCGCGGCGCGCAGGTTGCGGGCGGAACAGTCCCGCACCTCGATCACATGTTGAAACGGTGAGGCTTGGAAGTGGCGCGTGCGAAGCGCGAGGGTCAGGGTTTCGAGCTTCGGACTGCCGGCCCAAGGAAAGATCACGCAATCGCCCTCGACCTCGACGATGGAGCCACGATCGAGGCCGAACGCGAAGAAGGCGTCCCGCGCCTGACCGAGAAGGGTGCGTGCGCCCGCGTCGAGGAAGGGTGGGACATGCGTGCCCGAGAGGCACGCCCGCATCGCCGCAGCAACCCTGTCGTGGAGACCGGCCCCGCTGCCATCGAAGCGGGGCGGCAGCGCCGCATTCGTCGGGATGACCACAACCACCTTGGCGCGCTCGTCGACGGTCTCGATGCACCATCGGCGCCCGGCGAAGATGATGGTCTGCCCCGGTGCGAGGGTAGTGTCGAGCGGGACGGTTCCGAGAGGGCGGCTGCCTTCGACGATCCGGTACTCCTCCGGGCTCTGGAACACGGCGAAGAAGTCGTGCCCGGCTGTGAGGCGCTCGCCCCTCGGGCCGAGCATCAGCAGTCCATCGGGGGACATCTCCACGAGTTCCGCCTCGGGACGTGCCATGCTCCGGAGCACCTCGACGAAGAGGTCGCGGCTCACGTTGCGGAAGGGGCCGTGTTCGCAGAGGAGCTGCCAAGCCGTCCCGGGACGCAGCCCACCAGTCTGCACGATGAGGGCGAGCGTCTGGTGGACCAGGGTGGAGAGATGGAGGCCCCGTGTTCGCGGCGGCTCGCACCAGCGCTCCAGCAACAGCTCGACCATCGCCACGGCCTGCACGAGGTCGAGCCTGAGGCGGTCGGCCGGGTGGAGTGTCGGCCCTGCCTCGTCCTCGATCACGTAGATGCGCAGGACCGCCGGCTTGCCCGGCCGACGCCCGGACCGACCGAGGCGCTGCCGCAGCGAGGATACCGACCAGCCCGGTCCGATCTGAGCCACGCTCTCGACATCGCCGATGTCGATGCCGAGTTCCAGCGTGGTGGTCGCCACCGCGGTCGTCGGGCGCGCGTCCTCGCGCAGGCGAAGTTCGACGGTCTCGCGCTCGGCGCGTGACAAGTTCCCGTGATGCGCGAAGAACTCGTTGGGCAGGCGGGCCGCTTCGGACAGCGCCCGAAGGCGATCGGTGTAGATCTCGACGTTCTGCCGGGAGCCGGCGAAGAGGAGATTGCGACGGCCGCGCAGAACCTCGAAGAGATGCCGGGCCACCGGCTCTTCCACCAGCGATGCGGTCTGGATCGCCTCGACCGCGCAGAGATCGGGGACGGCCGATGCGGCTTCTCTCTCCTCATTCGGCCCGGGACCGGAGGGCTGCTGCAGCCTATCCTTCGGCGGCGCGGTCGGCTGCCGCAAAGGACGTTCGTAGCCGCGAATCTGCAGGAGCAGCTCTGTGCCCCCCTCCTGGCTCTCCACCAGGGTGACGGCGTCGGACGCTCCCGGGCGCAGGGCCTCGCGGGCGAGGTCCATGTCGCCCAGGGTTGCCGAGAGTCCGACCCGGTCGATGCGGTCCCGTCCTGCGCAAGCCTCGATGCGGGAGAGGACGGATTGCAGCTGCCGCCCCCGCTCGGTGCCGATGAAGGCGTGAAGCTCGTCGATGACGATGGCGTCGAGCGCTCCGAACAGGCGGGGAGCCTCCCGCCCCCGCCGTACGAGCGTCGCCTCCAGCGATTCGGGCGTGATGAGGACGACCCCCTGCGGCCGCTCGCGGGCGCGGCGTTTCGCGTCGGCCGAGACGTCGCCGTGCCAGCGATGCAGGGGCATGTCGCAGGCCTCCAGCAGGCTCTCCAGGCGCCGGAACTGATCGTTGATCAGGGCCTTGAGCGGGCTGACGTAGAGCAGGGAGAAGCCCGGCCGTCCGCCATCCCGCTTCGGCAGCACCCTCGACAGCAGCGGCAGGAAGGCGGCCTCCGTCTTGCCCGCGGCGGTCCGGGCGGCGAGGATGACGTCGCCCCCTGCGAGGATCGCGGGGACCGCCCGCTCCTGCACGTCGCGCAAGGTCGACCAGCCCTGCTGCCAGATCCAGCGCCGGACCGGCTCCGCGAGCCGATCGAAGGCACGCGAGGCTTCTTCCGCGCGGCCCGCCGCGACCGGAAGCTCGACCTGCCGGGTCACAGCCGCAGCCGGGCGAGCTCGTCATCGGGCTGGCCCGCCGCGGCACCGTCCTCGGCCGGCAGCGCCAGGTCGTCGGTCGCGCCCGCATCTTCCGCAACGGCAACGACGCCCAACCGCTCGCGCCAATCGGCGCCGGATTCTGCTCCAGCACGGCGAGAAGATCGACGAAGGCTTTCACCGTGTTGCGGGGCGTGCGGAAATAGGCGTCGCCCACACGCGCCCGGCAATGATCGAGGAAAGCGTGCAAGGCCTCGTCCGGCACGAGATTACGCGCCGGATCTCCACCTGCGAACACCATGCGCAGCCGCTCCAGCAGGACCAGCATCTCCTCGGGCGTGAGGTTCTGAAGCCGCACGACAGGGCCCGAGAGGTCGACGAATCCTTCGGTGGCGAAGCTGTTGCCGGCGAGCCGGGACTGCAGAGCCTCGTAGGAATACAATCCTCTGCGGGTGTCGAACAGGAACTCGGGCGTGCCGCCGAGGACGAAGCCCAGGCCCTCGACCGTCCCTTGCAGGACATCGTTGAGCATGCGCAGGATCTGCTCGTAGTTCTGGTTGCGGGCCTGCGCGCTCTGGAGCTTGTAGAGGTTCACCAGCTCGTCGAGACAGACGAGCAATCCGCCATATCCGGCGAGCCGCACGAAACGAGCGAGCAGCTTGAGGCTGTCGTAGACCGAGGCATCGTCGATGATGTTGCGCACCCCGAGATCCTGACGCGCTTCCGTCTTGGTGGTGTACTCGCCGCGCAGCCAGCGCAGGGCATTGGCCTGCCGGGTCTCGTCGCCTTCCTCGTGGGCGGCGGCGTAAGCCGCCACCACGGTCGCGAAGTCGTAGCCTCCCACCTGCTCCTGCAGGTCGACGAGGCGGGCGCGGATCCGGGCCTCGGTCCCGCGTCCGTCCCGCTTACCCTGTTCGATCGCCTGCGCGATGAAGCGTTCCAGCACGTTGCGCAGGGCACCCCCGTCCGGCGCGGTGCGGGTGGCGAGATTGCGCGCCAGCTCGGCGTAGAGCGTGCGCGCCTGCCCGCCCGTCGCGTGCAGGCGGCGGTCGGGGGCGAGGTCGGCCTGGAGAACGACGAGGTTCTTGGCGAGCGCGAGCTGGCGCACCAGGAACAGGAAGAACGTCTTGCCGGCCCCGTACTCCCCGATCACGAAGCGCATGGTCGCGCCGCCCTCGGCGACGCGGGTGACGTCCGCGATGAGCGCCTCGATCTCCCGCCTTCGCCCGACCTGGATGTGTTGGAGACCGAGGCGCGGGACGACGCCGGCCCGCAAGGCGCTGAGGATGGTGTCCCGGTCGCGGGGCTTGATGAGGGGAGGCTTCATCGGAGAGGTCATGCGGCTGCGGGCAAGGATGCGGGGATGAGGTGCAGGTTGATCAGGATGGGGTCTCCTTCCTCGACGAGGACGTCGTCGAAGCGATCGAAGGCCCACCGGTTGAGGTCTTCCATCGCGGCACCTGGCATGAGGCCGAATTCCCGTGCGAGCCGGTCGAACGCGGCCCGTGGCCAGGCGGCGCGCCCGGCGAGTTCGCGCAGGAACTGGTCGTAGCGGGCATCGAGACCATCGAAGACGCCGTCCATCTCCGCTGCCTCACTTGTCTCGGCCGATGGAGCCGCCATTGCCGGGAGGTTGTCCCCGCCATCGGCCATCGCCTCGAACACGCCGGCCAGGACGGAGCTGATCGCCGCCGTTTCGGCCCGGATCGCCGCAAGACGGTCGATATCGGCCGGACCCGCCGCGGCGGGTGCCGTCGCGCTCGCGGCTCCGTCGATCGGTTGCGGCGCGCGATCGTTGACGGGCTCGGGCGGCGTCAGGGTGCCCGGCAACGCCTCGGAAGGCACGGCGGGAATGGCATAGGTTTTCTCCTGCACCGGGCCGGCGACGACCCGGACCGGTTCATCGGCCGCCCCGGACGCCATGTCCGGCGGCGCGGGATCGCGACCGGCCCGGTGGAGCCCTGCGTAGAGGCGATCCCGTTCGAGACCGAGCTGCCGAAAGACTTTCTCCAAGAGGCTGACCTCCGCCCGATGATGGGTCCCGTCGCTGGAGGCCACCCGCACCAGGGCATCGCCGACCGCCTGCCGATGATGCTCGCCGAGATCGGACAGCCGCGCGCGCAGCGACGACAGCTCCACCGGATTGGCTTCGAGCCAGCGCGCGTCGGCAGCAAGGCGGCAGCGCTCCGTCGGCGAGGTCCCGGGCGCGCCGGAGGCCATGTCCCGCAGTGCCGCACGCTCGTCGGCGGAGATCACGCCATCGGCCTTGGCGATCAGCACGCCGACGGACAGCGTTAGGAAGGCTGCCATGTAGGCGTCCGACGGACCCACGACCGTCTCGCACGGAGCATCGAAGGGAAACAGGAGGATGCTGGACGTTCCGGCCGGGAGGCGCGTCGGAAAACGTGGGTCGGGAACCAGCCCCAGGCCGAAGCGGCAGAGGATGTCGGCCAGATTGCGCAGGCGCGCCGGCGTCGCCTTCTCCGCCGTTTGCCCGGACACCTGAATGCTCACCTCCGCGAAGGGAACGGGCAGGCTGTCATGCGCTCGCGCCGAGAGCCATTCCAGGCTTTCGCCGGCCGGCCCGGTCAGCGCGCGCTCGCGCAGCAGGCCGGGCGGCAGCAGGGCGACGGCCTGGAGCATCGGGGCCGCCGCCTCGCCTGTGGTCCGTCCAAGATGCCGGCTGTAGGCGTCCAGCCGGTCGGTGCAGATCTCCAGGAGTTCACGGCCCAGGGCGAGCGGTTCGGGGTAACGCGAAAGATCGGGCAACCTTCCGAGCCGCTCTGCTCCGAGAGTGGCCGTGAACGTTCCGCTTGCCGCGTGATACGCGATCGGCGCGGCCTTGCCCTGGCGGGGCTTCACGACGAGCCCCCCGGACGGATGCCGGCGGCGAAATTCGTCGGCGAATCCCTGCCTGAGGTAGTCGAAGGCGCGCCGCGCCGCCGTGCGGACCCGTGTCTCCGGGTGCGCCATCGTCCAGGCGAGAAGCCAGTCGCCTTCGATGGGCTGGCCGGCCCGGATGCGACGCCCGATCGCGATGCTGACGGCGGGCGGCAGGCTGCCGCCGCTCGGAGCGAAAACGGGCAGTGGATCGTCGTCGGGACCGAGATCGAGGATATCCAGCGCAGAGAGGAGTTCGCCCGCGTAGCGGCGGAAGGACCCGTTGTGCCTATAGACGGCGAGTAGCCGCTCCACCTCGGAGCGGATGGCGGGGCGCTCCTCGGCCGATCCGTCCAGCACCGCGCGCCGTTCCAGGCCGTAGAGGTAGACGAAGACGTAGCCAATATAGGTGCCCGGATCCGAGCGCTCGCCCGAAAGCCATTCCAGCAGGGCGCGCCGCGACGACGGACGCATGCTCTCGTAAGCTGGCCAGTAATCCATGTACTGGCCGCTGATATCGGCGTTGCCCTTGGCGACGGGAAGCCTGGGATCGATGAGGCAGTTGTCGCTGCGGCCGAACCCGGTAGCAGATGGAAGGCTGTCTCCGACATAAACGAGGCCTGGCAGGATGAACCCGGCCACCGTCGCGATTTCATCCTTTGCGACCCAAACCTGATCGCCCGCAGTCCGATGCGGCGACGAAGGCGGGGGGCGGGAGCCCGAACGGGCGGACGATGCAGCCGGGGCATCTCCTCGCTCACGCCGCTCTGCTGGCAGCTTCGGCTCTTCCCGGGGAGAGTCCCAGAAGATCTCGAACCTCACGCTCCCGGCCGGCAGGATGCCCGGCATCGCGGCATCTGTCGGGACCGGAGGGATGGCGATGGAACTCGAAGCGGGTGTCTTGCCGATCGGGAGGCTCTCCGGGCAAGAGTCGGACGTCGTGGCGGAAGCAGGGATAGCAGGAGCGAATTCCTCCTGCTTTGGCTCCGCTATATCCCGTGGGGACAGAGGGGGAGCCGAAGCAGTATCCGGTGCCGGATCCTCCATCGGAGAGGCGGCTTGGCTCCGTGCCACAGCCGCGTCCGAGTCGGGCGAAGCGTCATTCGACCGAGGCAGGTCAGCCGGTGGAACGCCCTGGAGCGGAGGGAGCGCCGGCACCGGGAGGAGCGTAGCCGTCGAGCGGGGAGGGGACCCCTGATCCCGATCATCGGCATGATCCTGCGCCTCTGTCACGCCGGAACATGCCGAACCGGCTCGCGGCCCGACTGTCTGCCTGTTCTCGCAACGCCGCCGGCGCAGGCGCATCCACAGAGCCGCGAACATCCATACGGCTCCCAATCCGCCAGGAATCAGCAACCCGAGCCAAGGCTTCAGAACCGCGCCGACAGAATGTGCGGAGGAAGGCGCAGTCGACGCGCTCGCCGTGGCCGAACCCATGGGAGCGCTGACGTGAGCCGACGTTGCACGCGTCGGCTCATCGAGCGCCGCTGGCGCCGACGGGCCGGATGCGTCTCCTGAAGCGAGGACCGGGTCGGCAGCAAGGGGCGGTTCAAGCGTCTGCTGCGGGGGCAACGGCCGGGGCTGGCTGTCGGGCATCACAGGGCGTGAGGATGTCGTCGCGGAGAACGGAACCGCTTCGGGCACCGCCGTCTGCCGCCGCTGCCGCAATCGAGCCGTGGTGGCAGGATCGGCCCGCCCCGTTTCGGGCAAGCCTTCGGCCCATTGGAATCGCTGCAGGGCCTGTAATGACTGCGGGCCCCAGCGACCATCGAGAGCTTTCAGGTCGGTCTGGATCGCACGAGCCTGCGCGGTATTCCTGCCTGGCTCCGCCAGAGCCAATTTCGGAGCGGCACTCGAGGCCACGATAGAGATTGAACAGAAAATAACGGATGCCGGCAGCATCGCCCGAGGTTTTTTTGCCACCAGCCCCCCACTTGCTCCGACTGTGCAATCTGCCGACACTCAGCTGTTCACTGCAGCCCTTTCGGCACACTATCGCAGGTTGTCCGAGCAATCCAAGATGGCTGGCTTGAAAAAGCTGATCCTGCGATGGAGTCGAGTTCGTTTCGTCATGGATCCACTCCGCAAGAGAGCCCGCCTGCTACAGCGCTCTGAGAGTCCGTTGGGAAAGGGTCATTTCATAGTGATTGACGCGAGAAGCCGAGTTATAGAGGCGAAAAGCATAGCCGCCGCCGAGATGTGAAGCAGCGTATCGTAATCCAGCTTGAGACGGCGCGACACCGTGAGAGCGCCGATGCTTTGCTCAATCCGCCATCGTTTCGGCAGAAGCACAAAGCCCTTCCCAAATTGCGGCCGTACGACCACTTCCACGACACGGCTCGTGCCAGCCTGAACCGCCTCAATGAAACGGGCCTTGTACCCACCGTCCACCACGATTGTCTTGATCCAGGGACAGAGACGAACCAAGCGCTTGACGAGCGGGATCCCGCCCTCTTGATCCTGAACGTTGGCCGGAGTGATCATCACCGCAAGCAGGCGTCCGTCGCTGTCGACCGCCAGATGCCGCTTGCGCCCCAGCACTTGTTTCGCCGCATCGTACCCGCGCTCGCCTTGCGGGGCGTCACACTTCACCGCCTGGGCATCCACAATCGCCAGCGTTGGACTGGCTTCTTTCCCGGACTTCTCACGATCCCTCATCACGAGATGATGGTTGATCCGGTCCATGTGGCCGCCATCGGTGAGCAACCGCCAGTAATCGTAGCAGAGACTGGCGGGCGGCAGATCCTTTGGCATGGCATCCCAGGGAATGCCGTACCGCTGCACGTAGCGGATGCCGTTCATGATGTCCCGAATAGGATAGGTCCGGGGCCGCCCGATCCCCTCCGCGACAGGAAGCAGTGGCTCCAGGGTGAGCCACTCGTCGTTCGTCATATCACTCGGGTATCTCTGGCTGCGACGATCATAGCGCGGCCGATTTGCAGCGGTCCAGACCAAGGAGGGGCCATTCATCCATTCGAGACGAGCAGACATGCTCTATCATCCCGCATTTTCTCTTGGCCACCCTTTCCCAACGGACTCTGAGAGCCTTCTCTGATTGGGGTCGTTTAGGTCAAGCTGCTCGTTGTGGTTTCTCCGGCTTGTGTCGCCCCGTGGGTCACACGCTTCTCTTCGCGGTCGGCGCTTGGCCGCCGCATGATGGGGTCAGGAGGGCGAGGCGTCTCAATCTGTTTCACGACCTTGCGGGTTTGCACCCGCAGGTTCTGGACTCTCAACGAGATCGCCAGGCCCATCGTCCCCACGGGAACGATCCGGTTCACCCTTTCGGGTTCATGCGTGGTGTTTTGCCCTCCTGTTTCGCGGTGACGGCGTCATCCTGCGAGCGTGGCACCCTCTGCGGGCTCCTTACCCCAGCGGAACGCGGTGCCGTCGCTCCACATGCGATGGAGGATGACGGCGAGCTTGCGGGCGACCGCGACGCGGGCGCGGGCCATGCCGCGACGCCTGGCGATCTTCATCCCCCAGGCGCGCAGGCTCGACCATTTCTGGCTCCGCACCAGCAGCGTATGCGCCGCCTCGTAGAGCGCGGTGCGCGCGAGTTCGTCGCCGCAACGGCTGATCTTGCCCTGGATGTCGGTCTCGCCGGACTGGTAGCGCGCCGGCGTCAGACCGAGATGGGCGCCGACGTCGCGCGAGCGCCTGAACCGGTCGGGCCGGTCGATCGTCGCCCGGAAGGCAAGCGCGGTGATGGGGCCGACGCCCGGCACGCTCATCAGCCGCTGGCAGACCGCCTCTTTCTTGACGAGATCCATGACCTGCTTCGTCAAGCCGGCGAGTGCGGTCAGCATGCTGGCCAGCACCTCCAGGAGCGGTTCGACGAGCTGCGTCATCAGGGGCACGCCCTCGGCCAGTTCGCGTACGCGGCCGGCGAAGGCTGCACGGCCAGGCGTGCCGAGCTTGAGCCCGGCTTCGCGCAGGATCCCCCGCACCACGTTCTCGATCGAACGCATCTCGTTGAGCACCGTGCGGCGCGCCACCAGCAGCGAACGCCACAGCCGGCACTGACGGCTCTTGACATGGACCTACCGGAACCAGCCCGTCCGCATGATCTGCGCCAGGGCGCGTGCGTCGTTGCGGTCGGTCTTGTTGGGCATCGTCTTCATCGCGGCATTGGCCTGGCGCGTCTCGATGCAGATCGCCGGCAAGCCCGCCTCGCGCAGGCCGTCGTGCAGCCAGGCCGTCAGCGAGCACGCTTCCAGGCCGATGCGCTCCAGGGGCAGGCCGATCTGGTTCAGCGCCTGCACCAGCGCGCCAGGCTCACTCGCCGCCCGCGCCTCCCGCACGATCCGACCCGTATCGTCGACAACGCAGATCGCGGTCTCTTCCAGCGAAACGTCCAGTCCGGCATAATACTTCACGGCTGCTCCTTCCCGATGCTTGTGGCCGCTCAACACGGACCACGTTCCAACATCCCGAACGGAGCAGCCACCCTCGGCTAAGACCCCAATCACCCCATCTGTTTGAGGGGAGTTCTTAAGCGGGATTGTTGAGGGCGTTGGCGGCCATGAGGCTGGCGGCACACATGAGACGCCCTGTCGCGCCATCGAGGCGACCCGCCCGCTCGCGGTGGAGGCCGCCCCAGTGGCCGAGCCAGCCGAACCGATCGGAAACGTGCCGCCCGCCGAGGCGGAAGCCCGCTATCATGCTCAGGCCGAGGCGCAAGCCTTGGCCGCCTGACCCAAACCAAACAGCCTCCGGGAAATCCGGCGCGGTTCACCCTTTCTGGGTCCAGCGTCGGAAGCGCTGGAACACGGAGTTCCATTTCCCAAAGCTCGCCGGCAGATCGCGCCAGGGGCTGCCCACCCGAGCCATCCAGAAGAGGGCTTCGACGAAAAGGCGAGTATCCGCCGCTGTGCGGCCCGGATCCCCGGCCTTACCCGGAAGATGAGGGGCGATGCGCTCCCACTGCTCATTGCTCAACGTCAACTGATCCATCGGCTCCATCCACGGAGGGAGCTTTGGCAAACTTGCCTTGCCTCAAGCTGGCGTATGTCAACAGCCCCTAACCTTGCCTCCAACCTGAGAGGCTGTGAATCTTTGGCATGAAGAAGGCAGCCGGCGCGGGTTGGGCTGTGATTCCCTGCGCCGGCTGAGTCGCAGGAGATGCCGGTGTCGGGTGACGGGCTGTTTGGCGAGCTTCCGGACATGCGGCGGGCGTCTGAACCCGCCTCGGGGGGAGCACCTCGCTTGCGGGAGCCGCGCCGGGATCAGTTTGACTTGCGGGTGGTGAACCTCGAGAGCCTGCTTGGCGAGAGCCATCCGGCGCGGGTGATCTGGGCCTATGTGGCCGGGCTCGATCTGAGCGAGCTTGAGGCGCGGATCAAGGCGCGGGCCGCCCGGCCGGGCCATCCGGCGACGTCGCCGCGGCTGTTGTTGGCGCTGTGGCTGGTGGCGACCAGTGACGGGGTCGGCAGTGCCCGGGCGCTGGCGAGCCTGTGCGCGCAGCATGATGTCTACCGCTGGCTGTGTGGGGGCGTGTCGGTGAACCATCACACGCTGGCGGACTTCCGGGTCGGGCAGGCCGCTCTCCTCGACCGGTTGCTGGCCGAGCATCTGGCGGTGCTGGTCCAGGCCCAGCTGGTCGATCTCGCGACCCTGGCCAAGGACGGCATGCGGATCCGGGCGAGTGCGGGCGCGGCCTCGTTCCGGCGCGCGGCGACGCTCGATCAGCATCTTGCCGCCGCGCAGGCGGTGGTCGCGCACCTCAAGCACGAGGTCGAGGCGAACCCGGATGCCAGCAACCGGCGCCTCAAGGCGGCCCAGGAGCGCGCCGCCCGCGAGCGCAGCGACCGGCTGCACGCGGCGCAGGCGGCGCTTGGTGCGATCAAGGAGCAGCGTGAGAAGCAGCGCCGCACCGGCACGAGGCCGAAAGAGCCCCGGGCTTCGACCACCGACGCCGACGCCCGGGTCATGAAGATGGCCGATGGCGGCTTCCGCCCGGCTTACAACGTCCAGGTCACCAGCGTGGCCGGCGCGCCGATCGTGATTGGCGTCGATGTTCGCACCATCGGCTCCGATCGCGGCCTGATGCGGCCGGCCCTGGAGCGGTTCCGGGCCCGCCAGGGTCACCTGCCCATGCAGCATCTCGTGGATGGCGGCTTTACCAGCGCGGACGATGTCGAGTGGGCGCATGCCGAGGGGGTCGCGGTCTCGTGTCCCCCCACCTGCTCCAAGCACGGCACCGATCCCTTTCTGCCGCGCCGCGGCGACGGCCCGGGGGTAGTGGCGCGCCCGGATGGCAAGCGAACCCGGCCAGGCGCTCTATCAGCTTCGCTCGATTTGTGAGTGCATCCACGCCCGCCTGCGCAACTGGAACCTGCGGCAGCTGACCGTGCGGGGCATCGAAAAAGTCTGGGCCGCGGTGCTGTGCTACGCGCTCACCAACAACGTGCTGCAGAGGCATCGCCTCGCCCGCGGATAGCCCGGAGATCATCCCACCGGAGTGCCCATGGAATTCCGTTCTCCGATGCTCTGCCGGCGACCGGAATTCCATGGGCACTCCGGTATCTCACGGCCCGCCAACAGCCCGTCCGCTCCAAGGAGCGAAGCCCTTGTCTGCCCACGCCCCAAACGCCCGAAAGATTCATACGCTGTGGCGGTGAATGAACTCGCAGCGGTTGTGTGGCTTGGTGGGCACAATTCTTGCATCGGTTTAAGGCAGCCACTCAACTCACGCCATATCAGTACGTGCTGCGACGGCGAATCCAAAAAGCAAGGCAATATCAATCTGGTTTCGGACTTGATTCGCATCGATCGCGATTTTATATGATTTTGTGAATCAGGCCCACTTCACGTCGACTTTCAAACTCCTTGTTAACGTGACTCTCGGTGGGTTTCGGTGCGCAATGCGATCAGCCTGGCGCCAAGCGGCGCAAATTTTGATCCGAACTTGAAAATCGCGCGACCAATCTGAAATACACCGCGAATTGCGCCCGCTATAAGTGGGACTCACTGAGCGTGGGGGCTGCGCACAGTCCTGGCGATTCATTGTCGTGCATAGAGAAGCAGTGACAGCAGAAATCGTAACTCTCCACCGGAGAGAAACCGAGGAGATCCATTGGAGAACTCGAGGGTCGTTTAACAAAAGCAGTAACACGCCCGCTTTGAGGCCGCCGTGACAGTATCTACTACTTCCGAAAAAGGACCTCTTCTGCGCATAAAGAAAGAAGTCTTCAATTATACGTTTGATAAACCACCTGTTGCTGAATTCGTTAGATTATTTCACGTCGTGATACACGCCGCAGGATCGCTTTTGCCGATCAAAAACTCAAATAATTTCATATGGTTGAGAGTGTTCCTTGGGGGCCTGGGCGCCGCCGGGCAGTCACTCTTTGCTCTCCCTCCTGGCTGGTTCGATGTCGTTGGGGCGCCTGATGCGTGGTGCCGGGGCGGTATCCGATGATCGACGAGGTCC
This sequence comes from Methylobacterium nodulans ORS 2060, assembly GCF_000022085.1. NCBI lineage: Bacteria > Pseudomonadati > Pseudomonadota > Alphaproteobacteria > Hyphomicrobiales > Methylobacteriaceae > Methylobacterium > Methylobacterium nodulans. The sequence continues at coordinate 279,469 of NC_011892.1, read as the reverse complement.
CTGATTCTCGAAAGCGTGATGCTGACACGGTCGATGTCGAGGGCGCCCCGAAATCATCGTGGCAATCGGCGCCGGAGCCATCTCCGGCTTCATCATGGGAGTTTTTGTCCATGGAGCCATCTCCGGCTCCATTGCCACCTACAGGCATCGCTGTTCTGTCCGCCGGCATCAGCTGGTGGATGCGAGATGCGTGATGAAGTCGCCGCGCTCCTTCTCCGGTCATAGGGGCAACCCGCGCCTGCGCGAGACGCCAGGGCGTGTCGCTTTCGGGCGTCGCGAGCGCTCGCCCGAGCATGAGGCTCCCTTCCGCAAGGCGCGGCTCGACATTCTCGGCGCGGAGCTGAGCCTGCTCCTCGGCGGCGAAACATCGGGCGAGCCCGGCTTTGTCTCGGTCGTTCCGGGTGATGAGCCGGCGTTGTCGATCGGTTGCGAGGAGACGCGGCTCTCGGTCGAGATCGACCCGCCGACCGGATATTTCGTGCTGCACGAAAGCGGCCTCAATAGCTGTTCGGTTGGGACGGCGAACGAGGAACGGTTGCTCGATCACATCATCGAGCGGATCGCCACGCTGTCCGGAGACCTCACGCCCCATACGGCCGATGTCACCGTCGCCATGCTGGTCGGGCGCAGCCTGGAAGAGGTCGAGCGGCACCTCATCCTGCGCACGCTCGTGCTTTTCGCCGGTGCTCGCGCCGAGACGGCCTTCGCGCTCGGCATCGACGGGGTCGAGCTGCACGCCCGGGTGCGGCGCGATCTAAAGTCGGCGCCGGCGGCGTCCAGGGGGCCGCAATGAGTGCTCCCATCCTTGGCAACGTTGTGGGCAACGCGGGCGGTGGGCCGGACGCGGGCTCGGCGGCCATTCGACTGGGATTTGCCGCTGAGCCCATCGTTGATCTCGCGGTCTGCGGCGCGCCGCCGCTCTATAGCGAATGTCTCGTCCGCATGATGGTTGCCGAGAGCGTGCTGCTCAGGGGCGCGGAGATCGTCGAGGATATCGAGGCGGCCGGCAGCATTGGCCTGCTCGACGCGGCCGTGGTCGATCTGGTGCTCGACGCGCTCGCCGAGGAATCCCATGTCATCCTCGGCTGCAATATCTCGCCGCGCACGCTAGCGGATGCCGATGCCTGGGCGTGGGTCATGCGCCGGATCGAGGTGCGTTCATGGCTTGCCAGCCGGCTCGTCCTCGAAATCACCGAGAGCTGCCTGCTCAACGAGCTTGATGGTGTGGCCGAACGCCTCGGTCAGGCGAAGCGCCTCGGCTGCCGGCTGGCGATCGACGATTTCGGGGCAGGCTTCGCCACATCCGTCTATTTGCAAGGTGTCGATGTCGCCTGGGATATCGTCAAGATCGATCGCCTTTGTTTTGCCGATCTGCGCAACACGCCCTCGGGTCGCGTGGATCTGTGCTCCCTGTTCTCGCTCGCCAGAGCCTTCGCCCCCCTCGTGGTGGTGGAAGGGATCGAGACCAGGGAGCATTTCGACGCCGCCCGCGCGGCTGGTGCGCAATACGGCCAGGGCTGGATGTTCGAGGGGCCGGTCCGGCACCGCTGGGCGACATCCGGCGACGATATCGGGGAACATCTCGCCGCCGCCATGATGGCGCATGGTGCGATCGTCCGCCCGTCGGGGCCTGCGCCGACAATTGTTGCGCCGGCTACACCGAGGCGGGGCGATCCACCGGAGCCCGGCGGGACCTATCTCCTCTCGCGCGTCGATCGCATCGGCGACCGGGTTCGGGCGCTCGTCGGTCGCGCGAAAGCCGGAGGGGTGTCTTGACCGAGCAACCCCGGCTTCCGCTGATGTCCCTGCCTCTTGGCTCGCGGACGTGTGAGCGTATCGCGAGCAAGGCGCGTTCCGTCGAACAGGCGATGCGCGAGCGCTTTGCCGCCCAATGGTCGGCGGCGCAGATCGACCTTCTCTATCTCCATTATCTCTATGGCGTGGTCATGACCGCGCTGCCGGACGCCGAGCCGCGCGTCCAGATCGGCTTCCTGCGCCATCTCGCGGGCCGGTCGCTCACCACCGATGCCGTCACGACGGCGCTGCACGCGTGTCCCGCGAGCGGCGATCCATCATCACTCGCGCGCTCACAACCGCCGAAACCATCGGACAGCGCGACGCGCAGGCCATTTGCGACGACCCCGACCCAGGGTCGGTCGAACTCATCGAACCCAACGTCCATCCAATTCGGCGCGCCCCATGAGCACGTCCATTCGACACGTGAAGGAAAACCAAATGAACAAGGGGGCATATAAGCCGAACTGCGCGGGCGGCGGACTGCTGGAAGGCTATAGCGGTGGGCAGCGCCGGCGCGTCATGGCGGTGCTCCGCTGCGCCCATCGTGTGCTCGGCATGCGGCGAAAGCGTTTAGGTCTCGGTCCGCTCGGATTGTCTTCGGTGACGGTTTCCCGCTCGGGCGCAAGTGTCCTGCTTCTCGCGGCCGCATTCGGTGCTGCTGCCCCTCATCCGGCGGAGGCCAACACGATATGGAGTGTCCAGGGCTGCACCACATTTAACTCGGGGCAGGTGGGAAATGAGGGTAACCTCGGAGGCACGAATAACAATCCGGCCGATGGCAGCGGAACCTTTTCGACGATAGCTGGCTGCGACGCCAATGGAAATGGTCTACTTGGGGTGACCCTCTACGGTACCAGGACTAGAGCCACTGGCACCGGTGCGGTCGCGATCGGCTATAACGCCTCAGCAGCCAAATGGGCGGCGGCCTATGGCCTTGACGCCGCTGCATCGGGGATGGGGGCAACTGCGCTCGGTTTTAGCGCTGTCGCCAGTGGTGCGAATGCCGTGTCGATCGGCAGCGCTGGCGGAGACGGCACGACTGCGCTTTCCGTCGCCAACTCCACCACGGCTTCCGGCGCAGGCGCCGTCGCCATCGGCAGCAATGCCGTTAGCGGCGCAAAGGCAACGGCGACGGACAGCATCGCTTTCGGCGGTCAGTCCATAGTGTATGGCGGTGCCACATCCGCTATCGCGGTTGGCCGAGGCGCCTCCGTTAACGGCGCCTACGCCATCGCCTTGGGTGATGGCACCAGCATCGATGGCGCCGGCTCGATCGTGATCGGCCGTGGCGCGAACGCAACGGGTGGTGGTTCGGATACCAACGCCATCGCCATCGGCGTGGGTGCGGTCAGCTATAGCAATAGCGTGGCGCTGGGTGACGGAGCCTCGGCGGACCAGAACACCTACCTGAAGCAAAACGGAGCCGTTGCCATCGGCCCTTCGGCCTCTACCGCTGACGGTACCACGCGTGCCGTCGCCCTGGGCTCAGGTGCCGCGGTAAGTCCCGTTTCGGGCGTGATCGATGGAGCCATGGCACTCGGCGCGGGCGCGAGAGCCAGAAATAACGGCGCAGTCGCGATCGGCAAGGCATCGACGGCGTCGGGCGCCGACTCGATCGCCCAAGGCACCAATGCCACGGCGGCGAATACGAACACCATTGCCATCGGTAATGGCGCCCAGGCCACGGGTTCTCAGAGCATCAGCATCGGCACGGGCAATGTCGTTAGCGGAGCGAACTCCGGCGCCATCGGCGACCCGACCACCATCACCGGCAGCGGCACCTACACGCTGGGCAACAACAACGGCACGGTGGGCGCCAACGAGTCGGGGATCTTCGGCAACAACAACACGCTGCCGGCCGGATCGGACAACAGCCGCATCGTCGGCAACAGCAATACCGTCAACTCGGCCAACGTCATGGTCATGGGCAATGGCGTGACGGTGGGCACCGGTCTCTCCGGCGCTGTCGTGCTGGGCAACAGCTCGACCGTCTCCGCGGCCGTGGGCACGCCCAATACCACCATCAAGGGCACGACGTACCCCTTCGCTGGCGGCGCGCCGGCCGCTGGCGACGTCGTGAGCGTAGGCTCCGGCACGGCTCCGCGTCAGATCCAGAACGTCGCCGCCGGCCGCATCAGCGGCAACAGCACCGATGCGATCAACGGCTCGCAGTTGTTTGCGACCAACCAGGCTGTGGGGACGTTGGGCACGCAGGTGACCAACCTGGGCAGCAGCACGGCGACCGCGCTGGGCGGCGGGGCCACGTACAACGCGACGACGGGCACGGTCTCGGCGCCGTCCTACACCGTCAATGGCAACACCTACACCAATGTGGGATCGGCCCTTGGGGCGGCGACCACGCACTACTACAGCGTCAACGACGGCGGCACGGCGGGCGGAAACTACAACAACAATGGCGCGACGGGCGCGAAGGCGTTGGCGGCCGGCGTGGATGCCTCGGCCACCGGAGCCAGTGCCATTGCCATCGGCGCGAGTGCCGTCGCCTCCGGCACGAACAACGCCATCGCCATCGGTACGAGCGCCGCGGCGTCGGGTAATCGCACGATTTCGATCGGCAACCTGGCCGGCACGGGATCCACCGGCTTTGACAACCTCGCCATGGGTGTCCAGTCCGGGCAGAACAACAGTTCGAGCGTCAACACCGCAATCGGCTTCCAGGTCGGCAACAGCGTTTCCAGCACGGGCAACGTGGCGCTCGGCAACCTGGGCGCCGGCAGCAATGTCTCCAACACCAGCACCCAGTCGCCCGTGTTTGCCGCGGTCACAGGCAACAACGTGGCTGTCGGCGCCGTCGCGGGCCAGGGCGTAAAGGGCGCGTTGAACGTCGCCATGGGCTGGAAAGCCGGCCAAATCGTCGACGGCTACAACAATGTTGGCGTAGGCGCACTGGCCGGTTACACGACCACCGGCAACAACAATGTCGGCCTGGGCACGTTCGCCAGCTCGACGGTGGCCGGCCACCGCAATGTCGGCGTGGGCAACAATGCCGGTTCCAGCGTGACCGGCGCGTCCAATAGCGGCATCGGCGATAATGCCGGCGTCACTGTGAAGGGCGATGCCAACTTTGCGGGTGGTCTTGGGGCCGGCAACTCGGTCACGGGCAGCAGGAACATCGCGCTGGGCAACCTCGCCGGGAGCAACATCTCCGCCAGCGATGCGATTGCCTTGGGCACCCAATCGCTGGCCGGTGCCAGCAGCGCGATTGCCATCGGTAATGGCGCCCAGGCCACGGGCGCGCAGTCCATCAGCATCGGCACGGGCAACGTGGTCAGCGGCACCAACTCGGGCGCCATCGGCGACCCGACCACCATCACCGGCAGCGGCACCTACACGCTGGGCAACAACAACGGCACGGTGGGCGCCAACGAGTCGGGGATCTTCGGCAACAACAACACGCTGCCGGCCGGATCGGACAACAGCCGCATCATCGGCAACTTCAACACCGTCAACTCGGCCAACGTCATGGTCATGGGCAATGGCGTGACGGTGGGTACGCTGCTCGATGGGGCTGTTGTCCTGGGTAATCGCTCCACGGTGTCGGCGGCGGTCGATACGCCGAGCGCCATCATCAACGGCACGACGTACACCTTCGCCGGCCCCGCGCCGGCCGATGGCGACGTCGTGAGCGTGGGCCCCAATTTTGCTCCGCGTCAGATCCAGAACGTCGCTGCCGGCCGCATCAGCGGCACCAGCACCGATGCGATCAACGGCAGCCAGCTCTACGCCACCAACCAGGCTGTGGGGACGTTGGGCACGCAGGTGACCAACCTGGGCAGCAGCACGGCGACGGCGCTGGGTGGTGGGGCCTCGTACAACTCGACGACGGGCATAGTGTCCGCGCCGACCTACAATGTGGGCGGCGGCAGCGTCTACAACACCGTGGGCGACGCGCTGGCGGCGATCGACGTCACCGCGAACAAGGGCTGGCAGCTCCAGGCCAACGGCGACACCGCCTCGCAGGTCAAGCCGGGCGACACCGTGCAGCTCCTCGACGGCCAGAACATCAAGGTGACCCGCAGCGGCACTGAGGTCACCATCGCCACCGCCAATGACCTGACCGCGACGAGCCTGACCACCGGCAATGCGAAGCTCGACACCAGCGGGCTGACGGTCGCCGACGGCACCAACACGACCAGCTACGGCGCCAACGGCTTTGCGATCACGAACGGGCCGAGCGTGACGGTCGCCGGGATCGACGCCGGCGGCAAGAAGCTGACCAACCTGGCGGCCGGCACCGTGTCCGCGGCCTCGACCGAGGCGGTGAACGGCTCGCAGCTCTATGCGCTCGGCCAGTCGGCGACGACGGTGCTGGGCGGCAACGCCGCCTACACCACCACCGGCCAGCTCACGATGAGCAATGTCGGCGGCACCGGCCAGAACACCGTCGACGCCGCGATCGCGGCGGTGAACACCACCGCCGGCAAGGGCTGGCAGCTCCAGGCCAACGGCGACACCGCCTCGCAGGTCAAGCCGGGCGACACCGTGCAGCTCCTCGACGGCCAGAACATCAAGGTGACCCGCAGCGGCACTGAGGTCACCATCGCCACCGCCAATGACCTGACCGCGACGAGCCTGACCACCGGCAATGCGAAGCTCGACACCAGCGGGCTGACGGTCGCCGACGGCACCAACACGACCAGCTACGGCGCCAACGGCTTTGCGATCACGAACGGGCCGAGCGTGACGGTCGCCGGGATCGACGCCGGCGGCAAGAAGCTGACCAACCTGGCGGCCGGCACCGTGTCCGCGGCCTCGACCGAGGCGGTGAACGGCTCGCAGCTCTATGCGACCAACCAGACCCTCTCGACCGTCGCCTCCAACACCAGCAGCTATCTCGGCGGCGGCGCCAACGTCGCCACCGGCACGGCGCCGAGCTATGCGATCGGCGGCAGCGTCTACAACACCGTGGGCGATGCGCTGGCGGCGATCGACGTCACCGCGAACAAGGGCTGGCAGCTCCAGGCCAACGGCGACACCGCCTCGCAGGTCAAGCCGGGCGACACCGTGCAGCTCCTCGACGGCCAGAACATCAAGGTGACCCGCAGCGGCACTGAGGTCACCATCGCCACCGCCAATGATCTCAGCGTCACCAGCCTCACGGCCGGCAATGCGAAGCTCGACACCAGCGGGCTGACGGTCGCCGACGGCACCAACACGACCAGCTACGGCGCCAACGGCTTTGCGATCACGGGCGGGCCGAGCGTGACGGTCGCCGGGATCGACGCCGGCGGCAAGCCGCTGACCGGCGTCGCGGCCGGCACCGTGTCCGCGGCCTCGACCGACGCGGTCAACGGCTCGCAGCTCTACGCCACAAACCAGAACATCACCTCGCTCCAAACCGATGCGCTCCGGTGGAACTCGTCGCTTGGCGCCTACGACGCCAGCCACGGTTCCGGCTCGGCGCAGAAGATTACCAATGTCGCCGCCGGTGCCCTTTCGTCGTCCTCCACGGATGCCGTGAACGGCTCGCAGCTCTATGCGGTGTCGCAGAACATCGCGACCCTCAACGATAGTGCGGTAAAGTATGACGACGCCAGCAAGGGCAAGATCTCGCTGGCCGGCCAGAACGGCACGACGATCACCAACCTGAGGGCCGGGACGGTCTCGTCTACCTCGACCGACGCCATCAATGGTTCGCAACTGTACAACACGTCGAAGAGCGTGGCGACGGCGCTGGGTGGCGGCTCGACCGTCAATTCCGACGGCACCGTCAGCGCACCGACCTTTACGATCCAGGGGAGCAACTACAACGATGTCGGCTCCGCCCTGGGCGCAGTCGACGGTAACCTGACGACGCTGAACACACAGGTCGCCAACATCAGCAATGGCGGCGGCATCAAATACTTCCACACCAATTCGTCGCTGGCCGACAGCCAGGCGAACGGGATGAACAGTGTAGCGGTTGGTCCCACAGCGGTCGCCGCCGGCGAGAACAGCATCGCCACTGGCAACAACGCCCAGGCCCAGGCCGACAATGCGGTGGCGCTCGGCGCCAACGCCACGGCCAGCAATGCGGGCGATGTCGCGCTCGGTTCCGGCTCCACGACGGCGAAGGCCGTCCAGACGTCGACCATGACCGTGAACGGCAACACCTATAACGTTGCCGGCACGGCCACCGCGACCGTCTCGGCCGGCTCGGTCGGCGCTGAACGGACGATCACCAACGTCGCCGCCGGTCGTGTCAACGCGACTTCGACCGACGCGATCAACGGCTCGCAGCTCTATGCGACCAATCAGGAGGTCGCGAGCCTCGGCGGCCAGGTCACGACCGCCATCGCCGCCACGAAGAACGCCGTCCAGTACGATACGGACGGCAATGGCAACCGGAAGAACTCCATCACGCTCCAGGGCGGCGACGCCAATGCGCCGGTGCTGCTCTCCAATGTGGCGGCCGGCGCCGGCGACACCGATGCCGTCAACGTCCAGCAGCTCAGGAGGAGCGCCGCGAGCACGCTGGCGTCGGCGAATACATACACCGATGATCGCACATCCTACGCGATCTCGACGGCAAACGCTTACACCGACAACCGTACATCCTACGCGATCTCGACAGCGAACGCCTACACCGACGTCAGGTCGGCCCAGACCCTCTCGGTGGCGAACGCCTATACCGACTACAAGTTCGGCCAGTTGAGCGGCCAGATCGGTGAGGTGAGGAAGGAAGCCCGGCAGGCGGCCGCGGTCGGTCTGGCGGCAGCATCGCTCCGTTACGACGATCGTCCCGGCAAGCTGAGCGCGGCGATCGGTGGCGGTGCTTGGCGCGGTCAGGGCGCCCTGGCGGTGGGTGTCGGCTACACCAACGATGACCAGACGGTGCGCGCCAATCTCTCGGCGTCGACTGCGGGCCGCGAGTGGGGCGTGGGCGCGGGCCTGAGCTTCACCCTCAACTGAGAGGGGGTGCGATGTTCGTGAGGATCATGACCCGCGCCGCTGTAATATTGTTGGTCCTGATCCTTGCGGGCCTGTCCGGCGGCGGCACACATGCCGCCGGACAGAAACGCAAGGCGGTGCCGGTTGCCCCCCAGACGACGGCCTCAGCCGTCCAGCCGGCGCCATCTTACACCCTTACGCCGGGTTTCAGCGTGAAGCTCCCCGATGTAGCGCTGCCGGCGGACGTGCCGCTCGGCCAATATCGCAGAGTCATCCGTCCGTTTCCGAACTGGACGCTGATCTGCGACGAGAACCTCGAGAAGAAGCAGAAGGTCTGCAACATCTCGCAGACCATCGTCGGCCCGGACGGTGCGACCGTCTTCAGTTGGTCGCTTGCCGCCACGCTGGAGGGCCAGCCCTTCTTTATCCTCCGCATCCCGCCGGGTGTCGGCCCCAACGCCACGCTCGGGCTCGATCTCGCCGATGGCGCCCCGCCGATCACCGTTCCGATCAAGGGCTGCGACGCGAAGATCTGCATCGCCTATCTGCCGGTCGGCCAGCGCCTGCGCACCGCCGCCGCGAAGGGAGGTCCCGTGCAGGTCTCCTATGCCAGCGACTCGCTGCCCAATGCCGTTTCGTTCCGTGCGCCGCTTGCCGGTCTTACCGCTGCGCTGTCGGTGATCTGAGCACGCGGTCCGACTTCCCGCCGGCATCGTGACGGCCGGCTATTTGAAAGAAAAAGATCATGACCAACCAAATGCAGAGCATCCACGAGCGCATCATGACCGCGCGGCGCGCTACCGATAATGGCCGCGGCGGGCTCTCCGGGCTGGATGATGCGGCTTCCTCGCGGCGGCGCTGGCTGCGGCCGCTGCTCTACGGTACCACCTGCGCCATCCTGCTCGCCGGCGGCGGCTTCGGCCTCTACCAGTTCCCCGTCTTCGCGGAGACGGCCGCGCAGCAGGTCACGGGCAAGCCGAAGGCCGCGCCACAACCCGCGCCGCGCCGCGCCCAGCCGGACAACGCCGCGACCCCGGCCGCTGCCGCCACCGCCCCGGCCGATCTATTCCTGACCCATGCCAACGAGTTAGGCGTCAAAACCTGCGCCGCTACTTATGCCGGTCTCGGTAAGGCACTCACCGAGGGGACGCAGTTCACGGTACAGACCCAGACAGCCAAGGCCGATGCCGACCGTTATGGTGTCCAGGGTGTCGTCGGCATGGCCTTCCCTTCAGGCAAGGGCGGTTACAGCGGTACGGCCGCAGGCATCGTCTTCGCCGCGCCCACCGCGCAGGGTTGCGAGGGAGACATGGTGCGCGTCGTGCCCTTCGCGCAGAACTGCCAGGCCGCCGCCGCCTTCCTGCCCAAGGGCAGCCAGCCGCTTCAGCCACTCTCCGGCATTGCCATCTATGCGCTGTCGACCGGCGGCCAGGCCATGCTCATGCCGAGCGGCAATGGCTGCGTCGCCATCTCCATCCTGCGCTCGACAAGCTGATCCATGCCGACGTTGCACGAAAACTCAAATGACGTGCCACCCCCGACGCGGCCTTGCTCGACGTGCGGCGCGCCAACAACCCCGTCCGCAGGGTGGTCCGGCAGATGGACGCGCTTGGCCTCTGGATACCCCGCGTCGGGCTGACGGTCGGCTGGGTGATGCCGATGGTGATCGGGCAGAGCCGAGCAGGTGTCCGGTCGCCGACTTCGTTGCGCTGACAGCTATCGAGGAATCGGCGCCGAAGACCCGTTTGATCGCTTCGAGTTCCCCGAGATCGCCGACCGGCGTGGAGGTCGCATGCGCATTCAGATGACGAACCTCGCCCGGCGAAATCCCGGCCTGGGCGATCGCGATCTGCATGGCCCGGCGCGCCCCGTCGCCATCCTCGGGACCGGACGTGACGTGATGCGCATCCGCCGTCGTGCCGTAGCCGACGAGCTCGGCGAACGGCTTTGCGCCGCGTGCCAGCGCATGGCTCAACTCCTCAATGACCAGGATTCCGGCCCCTTCGCCCATGACGAAGCCATCCCGCGCCATGTCGAATGGCCGTGAGGCTTCGGCCGGCGTGCCATTGAAGCCAGTGGAAAGAGAGCGTGCTGCAGCAAAACCACCGAGACTGACGATGTTCATGCACGCTTCCGTGCCACCGCAGACGGCGATGTCGGCCTCATTGGCGCGGATAAGACGAGCCGCATCGCCGATCGCCTGGATGCCGGCCGCGCACGCTGTCACCGGCGCGCCCAGTGGGCCTTTGAAGCCATGGCGGATCGAGATGTGGCCCGCCGCGAGATTCACCAGGAACGAGGGGATCGTGAACGGCGACAGGCGACGGACGCCGCGCGAGTCCACCGTACGTACCGCCTCGGTGATGGCTGGGAACCCGCCGATGCCCGAAGCGATGACCGTGGCCGTGCGCAGGCGCTCCGTTTCCGAGACGGGCTTCCAATTCGCCTGCGCCAGCGCCTCTTCTGCCGCCGCCAGCGCGAAGAGAATGAACCGGTCTACCTTGCGCTGATCCTTCGGCGCCATGACGGCATCCGGATCGAAACCGGCGTCCGGATCTTCTTCCGCAGAGGGCACCGCCCCACCGACTTTCGCCGGCAGATCTCCCACCACATCGTCCGAAAGCCTCCGGATGCCCGAGCGGCCGCCCAGGAGGCGCGACCAGGACGCTTCGACACCTGCGGCCAACGGCGTGACCGCGCCCAGACCTGTGACCACAACCCGACGCATCTATCCTCCTGTCGATTCCGGTACGCCGCCAGAGCCGTCCGGCTCCGCTCGGGGCTGGCGCAGCGCAACCGGAAGAAAGACCAGAAGGGCAAGCGCCGAACCCGTGGTCAGGACGACCGCAAGGGAAACGGGCGGCGGAAAAGGCAGGACGCTGGCGAACGACGCGCCGATGGCGGCGCAGCCCATCTGCAGGAAACCGAGCAGCGCGGATGCCAGCCCGGCCTGGTGCAAGAAGGGATTGAGCGCAATCGCAGTGCCGAGCGGATTGATCAAACCCATGCCGAACAGATACAGCGCGATGGCCATGGTGAAGGTCGTGAAGGCAGGTGCGGCGGCGAAAGCGAACATGACGCCGCCGCCGGCGAGCGCGATGAGGCCGACGACGCTGACGGTACGCTGACCCCGGCGATGATCGAGCCGCGGTGCGAGAAACCCCGCCACGAAGACGATCAGAACCGTCGTTGCGAAAGACAATCCGAGCTGGAAGGCGGTCAGAGGCCCAGTTCATTCATCAGCACGCCGGGCGCGGCAGCGAAGAAACTGTAAAGCCCGCCGATGACGAGGCTCACCGCAAGCGCGGGCAGCAAGAAGCGAGGATCGGCGGCCAAGCGACCATAGGCGGATGCCACGGCCGAAGGTGCCAGGGGCGTTCTGCGGCCGACAGGATGGGTTTCGCCAATGCGGCCCAGATAGTTCAAAGCGAGTACCACCCTAAATGTCGCAACGACAAGGAAGGTGATCCGCCAGCCGGACAGGCCGGCAAGGACACTGCCGAGCAGAGGCGAAAAGCCCGGCGCAGCCGCCCCGGCGATCATGGTCAGCGCCAGAGCCCGGCCGAGGGCCTCGCCGTCGAAGAGCTCAGGTGCGATGGCGCGCGACAGGACTGAGGCCGCGCAAGCCCCCAGCGCCTGAATGACCCGGCCCAGAACCAGCAGAGGCAAAGTGCCGGCCAGGGCACAAACGACACCACCGGCGGCGAATACGGCAAGGCCTCCCAGAACCAGCGGTTTTCGGCCGAAGCGATCGGAGAGCGGGCCGACCGCAAGCTGCCCGAGAGCGAAGGCAACGAAGAAGCAGCTCAACAGGAAACCAAGTTCCCGCGAGGACATCGCAAGCTCGCCGCCAATCTGCGGAAAGGCAGGAAGGATGATGTTGGTGGCGAGTGCGCCGAGCGCAGCCAGGCCGGCGAGCAGGAACAGAATCCCTCCAGTCACACGGCGCCCGGAAGACGCGGTCATCACGGCTTCCTGCCCGGGCCCAGGGATTGCAGGGTTATGCTGTGCGCTTCGGCCGGAGACACCGTCATTGGCGCGGTCCCAACTGGGCATCGCCGGCAGACGACGCCGTCAGCACGCTCTCGGCGGCCGCCTGCAGGAACCGCTTCGACAAATGCTCGTCGTTGACGGCCCGCGAGAGGACGACCGCACCGACCATGGTTGAGAGAATGGCCATGGCCTTACCGCTGGGCTCTTCGCCGTCGGTATCGGCAACCCAACGACCGAGCAACTCGAGGTACTTTCTGATCCCAGCTTCGAATGACGCCTTTACGTCGACGCCTTGTCTGGCAGCATCCGAGCCGAGCGCAACGACCGGGCAGCCGTCCATCTTCTCTTCTCGATGTTCCATGCTGAGGTAGAACGCGACCGCCGCGCCAAGCGGGTCTGTTGGGTTTGAAGCAGCTGCGGCTTCCCATCGGGCGAAGGCGCTCTCCAACGCCCGCTTGGACGCCTGTGCAGCCAAATCCTCCTTTGAGGCGAACTGCTTATAAAACCCGCCTTGGGTCAGCCCGGCCCCCTCCATCAGGCCCTTGAGGCCGATGCCGTCAAAGCCGTGCTCCCGAAAAAGGCGGCTGGCGACATCGATCACGGTTTGCCGGTTTTTCTCGGCCTGAACGCGACTCACGCGCATTGCCGACCTCCATAATGAGATTGCGTTCGCCATCTATATTCGGTATAGAGTGCGAACGCAATCTAATTTGGCGAGGCCACGGGCATGAGAAAGAGACCCGCTATGGTGCTGGGGAGCGTCCTGGTCGCAGGGGTGGGGGCGGTCGCTTTCGCCAGCGTTTCCCTGCGCACGCAGGAAGCCTCTGCCGTGACCGACCCGAGGCAGGATCCTCCGATCGTCAGACTGGCAACGGCAGCTGGAGTGACCGGATCCGAACGCGGCTTCACCGGCACCATAGGGGCGAGGGTGCAGAGCAATCTCGGCTTCCGCGTCCCCGGCAAGGTCGTGGAACGGCTTGTGAATGTCGGTCAGCAGGTCAAAGCCGGTCAGCCGCTGATGCGGATCGACGAAACCGACCTTCGCCTTGCGCTCACGGCGAAGCGCAACGCCGTCGCGGCGGCTCACGCATCTGTCGTGCAGTTGAAGGCGGACGAACAGCGATACGCTAGTCTGCTCACCAAAGGATGGGTCTCCCGACAGCGTTATGAGCAAGCGAAGGCCGCGTCGGATACAGCCGAGGCGCAGCTCGCCGCCGCCGAAGCCGAAGCACGGGTCGCCGAGAACGAGGCGACCTATTCCGTCCTGCTGGCGGACGCGGATGGAACGGTGGTCGAAACCCTTGGCGAGCCGGGCCAGGTCGTCTCCGCCGGCCAGGCTGTGGTCCGGCTTGCCCAGGCAGGGCCCCGCGAAGCGGTGGTTGCGCTGCCCGAAACGATCCGGCCGGCGATCGGCTCGGTGGCCGAGGCCAGCGTGTATGGGGGCGACGGACGCCGCTATACGGCACATCTCCGGCAGCTGTCGGATTCCGCCGATGCCCAGACCCGCACCTACGAGGCGCGCTACGTGCTCGATGGCGCCGCCGCCGCGGCACCGCTCGGCGCGACGGTAACCATTCGGCTTGCAAGCCAGGCGAGTCAGCCGGAAGTTCAGGTGCCGCTGGGAGCCGTGCTCGATGATGGCGAGAAGACCGGCGTTTGGCTCTTGGATCGCGCCACCTCGACGGTGACGTTTCGGCCCGTCAAGCTTGTGCGTGTGACCAGCGAAACAGCCGTGATCTCCGGACTGAGCTCTGGTGATCCGGTTGTTTCCCTCGGCGCTCATCTCCTGCGGGAGGGCGCTCGCGTCAGGACTGCTTCTCAAAGCAGGAGCAACCGATGAGCCTCAATCTTTCCGCGATCGCGGTTCGCGAACGGGCCGTCACCCTGTTCACCATCCTCTTGCTGGTGGCCGCCGGCGCCTACGCCTTCATCATGCTCGGCCGGGCGGAGGACCCGAACTTCACCATCAAGACCCTGACGGTCACGACGGCATGGCCGGGCGCGACCGCGCGCGAGATGCAGGACCTGGTCGCCGAACCGTTGGAGAAGCGGCTTCAGGAGCTCACCTGGTACGACCGGGTCGAGACGACCACGCGGCCGGGCTATGCGTATATGACGGTCACGCTGAAGGACAGCACGCCGCCGTCGGTCGTGCAGGAGGAGTTCTATCAGGCCCGCAAGAAGCTCGCGGATGAAGCCCGCAACCTGCCGTCCGGCGTCTACGGCCCCTTCGTCAACGACGAATATTCGGACGTCAGCTTCGCCCTCTACGCGCTCAAGGCCAAGGGCATGCCGATGCGTGAGCTGGTCCGGCAGGCCGAGGTGATCCGCCAGGACCTCCTGCACGTGCCCGGCGTCAAGAAGATCAACATCCTCGGCGAACGACCCGAACAGATTTTCGTCGAGTTCTCCTATGCCAAGCTGGCAACCCTCGGCGTCTCGGCGCAGGACATCGTCGCCGCGTTGCAGCGGCAGAACACCGTCACCCCGGCAGGCTCGATCGACACGCGGGGGCCGCGGGTCTTCATCCGGGTCGACGGCGCTTATGACAGCGTTCAGGCGATCGCCGACACGCCGATTGTCGCGGCGGGGCGGACGCTGAAGCTCTCCGACATCGCCGAGGTCCGCCGCGGCTATGAGGATCCTCCCACCTACCTCATCCGCCGTCAGGGCGAGCCCATCATCATGCTCGCGGCGGTCATGCAGGAGGGCTGGGATGGCCTCGCGCTCGGCAAGGCTCTGGAGGACAGGACGGCGGCCATCGCACAGACGCTGCCGCTCGGGATGACGCTCGACAAGGTGACCGACCAGGCCGTCAACATCACCTCGGCGGTCGATGAATTCATGATGAAGTTCGCGATGGCGCTCGGCGTCGTGCTGCTGGTGAGCCTCGTCAGCCTCGGCTGGCGCGTCGGCATCGTGGTGGCGGCGGCCGTCCCCCTGACGCTCGCCGTCGTCTTCCTCATCATGCTCGAGACCGGCCGGTTCTTCGACCGCATCACGCTCGGCGCCCTCATCCTGGCGCTCGGCCTTCTCGTGGACGACGCCATCATCGCCATCGAGGTGATGGTGGTGAAGATGGAAGAGGGCATGGACCGCATCAAGGCGGCGGCCTATGCGTGGAGCCACACCGCGGCGCCGATGCTCTCCGGAACGCTCGTGACGATCGCCGGCTTCCTGCCGGTGGGCTTCGCGCGCTCGACGGCCGGCGAATATGCCGGCAACATCTTCTGGGTCGTGGGGTTCGCGCTCATCGTCTCCTGGATCGTCGCGGTGGTCTTCACGCCTTATCTCGGCGTCAAGATGCTGCCCGCGATCAAGCCGATCGAGGGCGGTCATCACGCGATCTACGACACACCGAATTATCGGCGCCTGCGACGGCTCATCACCTTTGCCGTGCGCCACAAGTTCGTAACCTGCGGCATCGTCGGCATCGCCTTCGCGCTGTCCGGCGTCGGCATGGGGGCCGTCAAGCAGCAGTTCTTCCCGACATCCGACCGTCCCGAAGTGCTGGTGGAGGTTCGACTGCCGGAGGGCACCAGCATCGAGACGACGACAGCCACGGTCGAGAAGCTCGAGCACTGGCTGGACAAGCAGCCCGAGGCCAGGATCGTCACGAGCTATGTCGGTCAGGGCGCTCCGCGCTTCTTCTTCGCGATGGCGCCGGAGCTGCCCGATCCCGCCTTCGCCAAGATCGTCGTGCTGACCCCGAACGCCGAGGCGCGCGAGGCGTTGAAGCATCGGCTGCGGGAAGCGGTGGCACAGGGGCTTGCACCCGAGGCCTATATCCGCGTCACGCAGCTCGTGTTCGGCCCCTACACGCCATTCCCGGTCGAGTTCCGGGTCATGGGACCTGACCCGGCGCAACTCTACGGCATCTCCGAAAAAGCCCTCGATATCATGCGGGGCATCCCGGACGTGCGGCAGGCCAACCGCGACTGGGGCAATCGCACGCCCGTGCTTCGCTTCGTCCCGGATCAGGATCGACTGAACCTCATCGGTCTCTCGCCGACGGAAGTGGGCCAGCAGCTCCAGTTCCTCCTCACCGGCATTCCGGTCACGCAGGTCCGCGAGGACATCCGCAATGTCCCCATCGTGGCACGCAGCGCCGGCGGCGAGCGGCTGGATCCGGCGCGCCTGGCGGATTTCTCGCTGATGAGCCGGGACGGCCGCCCGATCCCGCTCGATCAGATCGGCCATTCGGAAACCCGTCTGGAAGAACCGATCCTGAAGCGCCGCGATCGCACCCCTGTTATCACGACCCGCTCGGACATCAACGAGGCGACCCAGCCTCCGGAGGTCTCCAAAGAGATCATGACGGCTCTTCAGCCGCTGATCGCCTCCCTTCCGGCCGGCTATCGCATCGAAATGGGCGGATCGATCGAGGAGGCCGGCAAGGCCAACGCCGCGCTGGGCAAGGTCTTCCCGGCCATGATCGCCGCCACGCTGATCGTCATCATGCTGCAGGTGCGATCCTTCTCGATGATGACCATGGTCATGTTGACGGCGCCGCTTGGCCTCGTTGGCGTCGTGCCGGCGCTGCTCGCCTTCAACCAGCCCTTCGGATTCAACGCCATTCTGGGCCTGATCGGACTGGCCGGCATCCTGATGCGCAACACGCTGATCCTGACCGAGCAGATCAAGGAGAACCGTGCGGCCGGCCTCGACGACTACCACGCCGTCATCGAGGCCACGGTGCAGCGCACGCGGCCCGTGATCCTGACTGCACTTGCCGCCGTGCTGGCCTTCATCCCCCTTACGCACTCCGTTTTCTGGGGATCGATGGCCTATACGCTGATCGGCGGCACGGCGGTCGGCACGGTGTTGATCCTGCTCTTCCTTCCCGCGCTCTACGCTGCGTGGTTCCGGATCAAGCCGACAGCGGATGAGAGCCATGAGACTTCGACGGAGGAACCGGAACTGCGCACAGCAATGGCTGCCGAGTAGGGCTCTGCCGTCGGGGGAGATGGGTCAAGTTCTCGCCCGCTGGCTTTGGCTGAACTTACCGCTTGACGGTTTCTGCCGCTAACTTGGGTATGGCGGTCTGTCCACTGGGAGCGCGAGAAGGGACGCGCGCGCCATGGCGCAATCGGCGGGCAGAAGGAGAGGGATTCAAACTCCGTTTAAGGGAGGGCTATGGAGTAAATACAGTTCTCATCTTCACTTGAGACGGCACTGCACTTCGTCGCCAAGCCCGTTCCCTGCCTGATCGGAAAACGTGGAAGAGGGGGTCTGTCGCAAACGCGATGACGTTCACCAGTCGTTAGGCATACCCGCCCAGCTTGCCGCCTCCACCCCGGAGCCGGCCCATGATCCTCAACGCCCTCGCCCTCACGCTGAAGCGACAGGCCCGCGGCGACTTCAAGGGCCGGCACGTCCAGGCAACCCTCATCGTCCAGGCCGTCTCCTGGTATCTACAGTACGCCCTGAGCTACCGTGACATCGAGGAGATGCTGCTGGAGCGCGGGTTGAAGGTGGACCACTCCACCATCAATCGCTGGGTGCTCGCCTATGCACCCGCCCTCGAGCGCCGGCTGCGCATGTTCCGCAAGCCGCATTGCGGGTCCGTGCGCGTCGACGAAACGGACATCAAGATCCTCGGCCAGTGGCGGTATCTCTACCGAGCCATCGACAAGCACGGCGAGCCGGTCGACTTCCTGCTCACCGCCCAGCGCGATCTGGAC
This sequence comes from Methylobacterium nodulans ORS 2060, assembly GCF_000022085.1. Classification (NCBI taxonomy): domain Bacteria; kingdom Pseudomonadati; phylum Pseudomonadota; class Alphaproteobacteria; order Hyphomicrobiales; family Methylobacteriaceae; genus Methylobacterium; species Methylobacterium nodulans. Next base: position 261,104 of record NC_011892.1, on the reverse strand, counting down.
GCGGCCAAGCGGTTCTTCCGCAAGATGCTGCAGGATCAGCCGTTGCTCGCCCCCGACCGGATCGGCACCGATGGCGCCGGCCCGTACCCGCCGGCCATTGTTGAGAGCCGCAAGGAGGGCCTGCTGCCGCGCACGCCCATCCACCACGTCACCAAGCACCTGCAGCAGGGGATCGAGAGCGACCACTTCCGGGTCAAGCGGCCGATGCCGCGGGTGGGCGGGTTCCGCTCCTTCACCACGGCCCGGCGCACGATCCAGGGCGTCAAAGCCATGCTGTGGCTGCGCACGGGCTTCGGGTTTTCAGGCGCGTGGACCGTGCGCGAGCAGAATCAGCTGCTTGCGCATTGCTTCGGACTTCCCGTCGCGAACAAAGCATGAAAGCGGGGCCATTGAGCCCCTTCTGTGGCCTGGACCCGAGTTTGCGACAAGCCCCCGCGTCGGACAAGGCCCGGCACAATGACCAGCTGATCAGCGTCTTGTAGCGTCTCACCGACCGCCTCGAAGATTTGGAGGAAAGCGGCCGCGGGCCTCAACACGGCCAGCATCGCGGCTCCCGCCGCGAGCAGCATCATTGCTGACCGACCAAGCCCGCCCAGCCTCCGCCGCGGCGGGCTTCTCAATTGGGGGGAACGCGTCAAGCGGTCCGACCACGCCCCTCTGCGGACGCTGAGCCGACGGCCGCTTCGCGCCACGAGCCTCTTCTGCGGCCCACCACTGAGTTTGCGAGAGGCCCTCTCTGCCAGGAGGATATCGCTTTCCGTTAACGTTCCTGACTGACTTCGACGATCACGCGATGGACCTCGTTGCGTGCCCCGTCCATCGGCTGCATTCGGCCTGCTGCGTCCGTCGCACGGCATATCAACATCGTGGGACCCGCCGTGGCAAAGGCCCAAGGACAGCGCCATTCCTGCCATGCACGCCCGTTCCTTGGTCCCAGGGCTGCGCCGACCCAAGTGCGTCCAGCATCACCGCTCACCTTGACTTCAACTACCGGCGCATCTCCCCAGGCCCAGCCACGGATCTCGGCCCGCCTCGGCACGGGCGTATTAGGTGCGGGATCCACGATGATGCTCTCCGGCTCCAGTCCGTAGACCGGGCGCGTCGTGCCGTCCGGAAGCGGGTCGTTGTAATACAGGGTCGTGAATAGGCCGTCGGCCCGGCGGTCGGCGAGCGTCAGGCGCCACAGCCACTTCACCGAGTTCGTGCCGTAGAACCCTGGCACGACCAGCCGGACGGGGCCGCCATGTCGGTTCGGCAATGGATCGCCGTTCAGCCGTGTCGCAAGGAGGACATCGGCGTCCACGCGCGCGAGCGGCAGGTCCTTCCGGAAGTACGGCACGTGCGTCCCGCCAAACGTGCCGCTATCGGCGCCATCGCTCCAGAGATGCGTGGCTCCGGACTGGACGCCGGCCTCCCGCAGAATGTCGCCGAGACGAACGCCCCCCCAAACCACACAGGCTACGCGCCGCGTCGCGACCGTCGGAGCCGTCGGGCTGCCGGCACACTGATGGACGGCCTCGATCTGTGCGGGCAGGAAGCGCGCGAGATCCTCAAGACGCAGCTGGAGCGGGCGGTCGACGAGCCCGCCCACAGTCAGCTGCCAAGCCTCCGGCGCGATCCGCAGGACGCCCAGGTGGGCCAGCATGAACAGCTTGTCCGTCGCCGTCACCGCCGCCGTCATCTCGTGGGGCTGGAGCGGGATGTCGCGAATGAGCCCGTGTGCCTCATACAGGACCGGCGGGCGGCTCGCGTCCGCAGCGTCCGAGCTCGGCAGTGAGTGCGGGCCCGCCTGGGCAGATGCTCGGTCCATGATCCGCTCCTTCAAAAAACATCATAAGCTGCCTCGCGAAGAGGCAGAGCCTGGGATTTCTGCACAGACGCTTGCAGCCTTCCGGGATCGCGCCGGCTCATTTTCCACTCTACGGGTCGAGTAAGTGCAACTCCAACCGGAGAGTGTCATGGCAGCGGCCAATATTGAGAGTTACGCGGGAGCCCCGGCGGATGCTCCGGGGATGGCAAGCTCAGCCGACCGCCGCGAGATGCGCAAGGTCATCATCGGCAGCTCGCTTGGCACTGTTTTCGAGTGGTACGACTTTTTTCTCTACGGCACACTGGCCGGGTTCTTCGGCCCGTTGTTCTTCTCGCCAGCCCTTGGGGAAACCGGCGCGTTCCTGGCCAGCCTCGCGACCTACGGTGCCGGCCTCGTCCTGCGCCCCTTCGGATCGTTGTTGTTCGGCCGGATGGGCGATACGGCCGGCCGCAAGATGACCTTCCTGATCACGGTCGCCCTAATGGGCATCGCGACGGCCGGCGTCGGCCTGATCCCGACCTTCGCGCAGATTGGCATCGCCGCCCCGATCATCCTCGTCACTCTGCGCTGCCTTCAGGGATTGGCCATGGGGGGCGAGTATGGCGGTGCCGCAACCTACGTGGCCGAACACGCCGTCAAAGGGCGCAGCGGCCGGGCCACCGGTTGGATCCAGATCTGCGCCTCCGGCGGCTTCTTTCTCTCCCTCCTGGCGGTCTTCGCCTGCCGCGGCCTTGTTGGCGCCGACGAGTTCAGGGCCTGGGGATGGCGCCTGCCGTTTGTGGCCTCCGTCGCGCTGCTCGCCATTTCCATGTTCATCCGGGCCCGCCTGCACGAGAGCCCTGTCTTCAAGGCGATGAAAGCCGAGGGCAAGGCGTCCAAGGCGCCGGTGGCCGAAGCCTACGGCGTGGCCCGCTGGCGCAACCTGATGCTGCTCAGCCTGTTCGGCTGCGTCGCCGGCGTCGGGGTGGTCTGGTACGCCGGACAGTTCTACGCCCTGTTCTTCCTGCAAAAGGTGCTCAAGGTCGACTTCGACACCGCGACCGCCTGCATGGCCGTGGCGCTCGCGCTGGCGACGCCCTTCTTCGTCCTGTTCGGCGCGCTTTCCGACCGGATCGGCCGCAAGCCGATCATCATGGGCGGCATGCTACTCGCCGCGGTCACGTATTTCCCGCTGTTTGGGGCGCTCACCCACTACGCTAACCCCATCCTTGAGCGCGCGACGGCCGCCGCGCCGGTGGTTATTCGCTCGAACGACTGCCACCTGCTGCTGCTGAGCGGGCCGCAGACTGACTGCGAACGTGTGCGTGAACTGCTCAACGTCGCCGGCGTGACGCACCGGGTCGAACCCGGCGAGGGGGCAGGCGCGACCACGCAGGTCGGCACCGCCACCGTGACGGGCTATGACGCTCCGGCTCTCACGGTCGCGCTCCGGGCGGCGGGCTATCCGGCGGCCGCCGATCCGGCGCAGGTCAACACCGTCATGGTGACGGTGATCCTGTTCGTGATGGTCCTGTTCGTCTGCATCACCTACGGACCAGTGGCCATCTACCTCGTGGAGTTGTTCCCGGCCCGCATCCGATACACGGCGCTCAGCATGCCCTACCACATCGGAACAGGGTACTTTGGCGGGTTCATGCTGTACTTCGCGACGCTGATCTCCACGACAACGGGCAACATCTATGGCGGCCTCTGGTATGCGGTAGTCATCGCCGTCGCGAGCACGGCCATCGGGCTGTGGAAGCTTCCGGAGACTCTAGGACGCGACATCCGCGCCTGAACACCGTCAGCAGACAGGACGGCAAGACGGCCTCGGCCCTTCAGGTCCGGGGCCATTCTGCGCTGGAACGGCCCTCTGAGCGTTACTTCCTCCATCCAGGGGGACGGGCTAGGCTCTGATCGTGCCTGGGGTCAGAGCACCGCATGTTCGACTGGAACGACCTTACCTTCTTCCTGGAGCTCGCCCGGCACGGCCGGTTGATGCCGGCCGCGCGTCGCCTCAAGGTCGACCACACGACGGTCAGCCGTCGCATCGCCGAGTTGGAGCGCAATCTCGATTCCAGGCTGTTCCAGCGCTGCTCCGGCGGCTTCGTGCTGACCGAGGCCGGTCACAAGTTGTTCGTCATCGCCGAGGCCATCGAGCAGAAGATGCTTTCGGTCCCGGAAGCGCTCGGCTTGCAGGAGGCGGGTCAGCTGCTGGGACGTGTGCGGGTCGCCACCATGGAAGGCATCGCCGCGTTCTATTTGGCAGCCAAGTTCAGTGAATTCGCCGCGAGCATGCCCGGCGTCGTGGTCGAGCTCGTCACGGAGCGGCATCTGATCAACTTGACCAAGCGCGAGGCTGACATCTCGGTGTCCTTCGTGCCGCCTCAAGGCCCGCGCCTCCTGGTGCGGCGGGTCGGCGAGTTTCGCTTGGCCTTGTTCGCGTCCGAGCGCTACCTGGCCCGTCGCGGCCGGCCGGCGACGCGCGCCGACCTTCAGGATCACGACTTCGTCGATTACGTCGAAGACTTGGTAGCCATCGAGCCTGTGCACTGGCTGCTTGAAGTGCTAACGCCGTCGAATGTGGTCTTCCGCTCCACCAGCATGGCCGCCCAGCAGACCGCTGTCGCTTCGGGCGCCGGGATGGCCCTCCTGCCGCTCTTCTCGGCCAAGACCAACCCGGCGCTGATCCCAGTGTTGCCGAATGAAGTGGTGGTGCGCCGCGACCTCTACCTCGGCGTGCATGAGGACATCGAGTATGTCGGCCGCGTCCGTGCCGTGACCCGCTTCCTCACCAGCCTGTTCACCCAGGAGGCAGCCTACCTGAACCAATTTTGAGCATGGGTCGGCACAAACGCAGCGCCCGTTGCAGATTTCCCGTCTTCGCTGAACAGGCGATCTCTGTTGGAACAGCGGCATCCCAATCTCGGAGCCGCGCCAATGCCAGCACAGTATCCCCAGTTCAAGGCAGCCGCCTGCCACGTCGCCTCGGTCTTCCTTGACAGCACCGCCTCAGCCGAGAAGGCAGTCACCCTGATCGGCGAGGCCGCCCGGTCAGGTGCGGACCTCGTGGTCTTTCCCGAAGGCTACATGCCCGGCTTTCCCCTGTGGGCAGCCCTGCGAGCGCCAATCCACAACCATGACCTGTTCAGGCGTCTGGCGGCTCAGTCCGTCCGCCTCGACGGTCCGGAGATCGGCGCAGTGCGTGCCGCCGCTCGGCGTCACGGCGTTCTCGTCTCGCTGGGGTTCAGTGAGAGCACCGAAGCGAGCGTCGGCTGCCTGTGGAATTCGAACGTGCTGATCGGGCGTAACGGAGCGATCCTCAACCATCATCGCAAGCTCGTGCCGACCTTCTACGAGAAACTCGTCTGGGCGAATGGTGACGCGCGAGGCCTCCGCGTGACCCCCACCGAGATCGGCCGGGTCGGCATGCTGATTTGCGGCGAGAATACCAACCCCCTGGCCCGCTATGCGTTGATGGCGCAAGGTGAGCAGGTCCATATCTCGACCTACCCGCCGACCTGGCCGACCCGTCCGCCGGGCGAGCGTGCCGCCTACGACCTTGCACGGGCCATCGAGATCCGCGCCGGGGCGCACGCCTTCGAGGCCAAGGTGTTCAACATCGTATGCTCCGGGGTCCTCGACGGGGTTGCCAGGGCGATCCTCTGCGACGGTGATCCGGCCCTGGCCGACATCGTCGAACGGACGCCCGCGGGGGTGTCCATGGTCCTGGGCCCCACCGGAGTGCACGTCGCAGAGCCGCATCAGGGAGACGAGGGGATCGTCTACGCCGAGATCGACGTCGCGGCCTGCGTTGAGCCGAAGCAGTTCCATGACGTGGTCGGCTACTACAATCGCTTCGACATCTTCCATCTGAATGTCGACCGCTCGCCCCGCGAGCCGGTCAGCTTCGAGGCCGCGGCCGCTCAGCCAGCGGGGTACGCCGCAGACCGCGGCGGCACCGGCCCGGTACCCTTCGGCTCCAGTGCCGTGGCGTCCGGCCCTGACGATGAGGAGCCGGCGCTGGTCCATCCGTTTCGCCGCGTAGGCAACTGAGGCGTTCCGGGCGCAGCCAAGCCTTGCCGCAAGGCTGCACCGTTCCAGGCGATCTGAGGCCCGGCGACCTGTTCGCGAAGCCTTCACATGAGCTGACGGAGAGGTGTTATGCGTGCATCCGACAAATATGCTTATTCAGAAAGGAAGTATCAGTTCGAGAAACTATGTAATAGGCGCTCACGCGTAGCGGCTGCGTTGAGTTTCGTAATGATCCTGATGTACTTTAGTTTTATGGCGATGTTCGCCTTCTCAAAATCAACGATGGGCATAATCATAGCCCCTGGCTTATCGCTCTGCATCCTGCTTGGGGCGGGCGTCATTGTTGGTTCTTTTGCCCTTTGTTTCGGATACGTCGTCTGGGCGAACCGAGTTTACGACCCGTCTGTTCGCCGCATCATGGATTAAGGAGCGGACAATGCAGGCAGCGAACAATCCACTCGCCATAACCTTCTTTTTCGTATTCATGGCGCTGACGCTCGGCATTACGTATTGGGCCGCGCGTCGGACGCGGACGACCGAGCAGTTCTTCGCCGCCGACGGGCAAATCACCGCGTGGCAGAATGGCTGGGCGCTGGCCGGGGACTTCCTCAGCGCGGCGGCGCTGCTGGGGATTGCCGGCATCATCACGTCGAATGGCTTCGACGGACTGATCTATTCGATTGGCTTCCTGGTCGGTTGGCCCATCATCTCCTTCTTGATCGTCGAGCCGTTGCGCAACCTCGGAAAGTTTACCTTCGCCGATGTCGTTGCCTATCGCCTGCAGCAACGCCCTGTGCGTATGGCCGCCGCTATTGGGACGCTGACCGTTATCCTGCTGTATTTGATCGCCCAGATGGTCGCGACAGGCTCGCTGATCAAACTCCTCTTCGGCTTGCCCTACGTTGTCTCGGTCGTCGTGGTTGGAACGGCCATGCTCACGTACGTGATATTCGGTGGCATGCTGGCAACCACGTGGGTCCAAGTTATCAAGGCCGTGCTCCTGTCGCTCGGCGGCCTGCTCCTGGCGGTCCTGGTGCTGGCGCACTTCGATATGAACCCGCTGCATCTCTTCTCCGCTGCGGCCGACAAGTACGGTGAGCACGTCCTTCAGCCCGGCGCGAAGGCTGCCGGAAGCGGATGGGACGCGATCTCCCTCGGCGTCGGGCTGATGTTCGGAACCGCTGCGTTGCCGCACGTCCTTATGCGGGCCTTCACGGTTCCGGACGTCAAGGAGGCCCGGATGTCGATCCTGTATGCCACCGGTATCATCGGCTCGTTCCACCTCCTTGTCTTCGTGATCGGCTTCGGGGCGATGGTCCTCGTCGGGCCCGAGGCCGTGACGAAGGCCGGCGGCGGCGGCAATATGGCAGCCCCCCTCCTCGCTCTTACGGTCGGTGGCAGCGGGTTCTTCGGCTTCATCTGCGCGGTCGCCTTCGCGACGATGCTCGCGGTTGTCGCCGGGCTGACGCTCTCCGGGGTGGCCACAGTCTGCCACGATCTCTGGGTCAACGTCGTTCGCGGTGGCCATTCGCCGGAGCGCGAGCAACTCACGGTCGCGCGGATCGCAACGGTCGTCATAGCCGCCCTGGCAGTATTTCTGGGTATCGTCTTCGAGGGACAGAACGTCGCGTTCATGGCAGGGCTCGCGTTCGCCGTCGCCGCCTCCGCCAATTTCCCCGCCCTGCTGCTTTCTATCACCTGGAAGCGGTTCACGACCTCGGCTGCCGTCGCCAGCATCCTCTTCGGCACATTCTCGGCTCTCCTGCTGATCTGGCTCTCGCCTACGGTCCAGGTGGACGTGCTGGGACGAAGCCTCGCCGATGTCTCTCAGGCTTGGTGGTTCGTTCCCCTGAAGAACCCGGCCCTCATCAGCATGCCTCTTTCCTTCCTCATCGCGGTCGTTGTCTCGCTCGTGACCGACGAGGACGGTGCTGAGGGCACCTTCCATGAGATGCGGCAGCGGATCATGTTCGGTGCATCGCGGGACACATACTCGGAACGGTAACGTCCCGGCCGAGCCTCTGCGCAATGAGGACAGGGTGCCCTTCGACACCCCGTCCTTCCGTGCATGGAGCGCAGCCTTCCGTAGCTTCAGCAGGCGATACTTGGAGGAGACTGGTCTCACTCGTGTCCGAGCGGTCGAGCGGCTGAGGGTTGAAGCCGCCTGCCAGACGTTGTCAAAGGTACGTTAGCCAGTGAAGCGCATCTCGCAACGGCGCGGCTTCGGCTTCGAGGAAACCATGCGCCGCAGCTTCCTACGTTTGCTTGCCATCCCCCAGGATTACCGCGCGATTCAGGTCGTGAACCCTCAGCAGTGAAGCATCAGAATAAGGCGCGCGGGCCCTGGTCATGTCGTCGATCAGAACCCCTACCTTGCGCGCTGCATCCCGGTCGGATCCCTTGGCGACAGGTGGTGCTCAAGGAAGTCACGGGTCAAACGAGCGACCTCATCGGCCTGCTCGTCGAGCGCGAAGTGGCCAGCGTCGAGGATGCGGATTTCCGCGTCGGGAAGGTCACGCTTGTACGCCTCTGCGCCTGGGACGATGAACGACGGATCGTAACGCCCCCATATGACCAGGGTTGGCGGCTTGTGTTCACGCATCCATGCCTGCCAGGCCGGATAGGACGCCACGTTGGTCCTGTAATCATAGAACAGCGCTCCCTGGATCTCCCGGCTGCCCGGCCGCGACAGCATCGCGTACTCATCCATCCAGGTGTCAGGGCTATAGCGTTCGACGTTCGGGCTGTTGCCGAGATGGCGTTGCTTCGCTCCCTCGAGCGAGGTGAACGCATCGAGCTGCCCGGGATGGGCAGCGGGATCCCGCCAGTAGTCGGCGATTCCCTTCCACTTCACGCCTAAGCCCTCGGCATAGGCATTGGCGTTCTGCACAATAAGCGCGCGAACCTGCTCAGGGTGGGCGAGTGCGATCCGGAAGCCGACGGGGCCGCCGTAGTCCTGCATGAAAAGGACGTACTGGCCGACGCCAAGCTTCGTGAGGAGGTTGTGCGTCGTCTCTGCAAGATGATCGAAGGTGTAGCAATACTGCGAGGGCGGTGGTGCGTCGCTGTGCCCGAACCCCGGATAATCCGGGGCGATGAGGTGATAGCGGTCCGCCAATAGCGGCAGCAGTGGATCATACATTCGTGATGAGGAGGGATAGCCATGCAGGAGGACGATTGTTGGCGCGTCCTTGGGGCCGGCCTCTCGATAGAAGATGCTCACGCCATCGACCTCGGTGCGATGGTAGGTCGTCGTCACCGAGACGGAGGGAACGGCCTGCGGGCTAGTGCTGGCGATGGATGCCGCGGCCAATCCTGCGAGCAGTGTGCCTGAGGTCATGACGATCTCCTTCTTTGAAGACGAAGTGTGTTCACATCTCACGGATCAGCTGAGCGAGCAGGTCAGCGGCTGGCATCTCGCGAGCCAGTGGTGCTCCCTGCCCAGCCCACTGCGCGGCCGCCGCATCGCTCCCCTGGGCCGCTGCAGCGGCATGCAGGAGTTTCGCGGCATCGTAGGCCAGCGGATAGGCGCAGGCCGGCGGGCTGCCGGGCGTCAGGCCGTGAAGGATCAGGCGGTTCACCAGCCCGCGCGCAGGGCGGCCCGAGATCGCCGAGGTCAGACGCGTATCGTAGGCCCGCTCACTCCTGAGCGCCGCGCGGTAGGCGGCGTTGGCCGCGCTCTCCGGGCACAGGATGAAAGCCGTGCCCAGCTGGGCGCCGGCCGCGCCCAGGTCGAGCGCCGCCCGGATGCCGCGCCCCTCCATGATCCCGCCCGCGGCCAGCACAGGCCGCGTGGTCTGCCGGATCAGCAGGCTGACCAGCACGCTGGTGCTCAGCGCCGGGTCATGCGCCTCAGGATCGAACATGCCCCGGTGGCCGCCCGCTTCGATGCCCTGCGCCACGATCACGTCGATCCCGGCTGCCTCGATCTGTGCGGCTTCCTCCGGGTTCGTTGCCGTGGCCATGGTTTTGATGCCGGCATCACGGAACGCGGCGAGACGGCCCGCCTCCGGCAGACCGATGTGGAAGCTGACCACCGGCGGCCGGGTCTCCAGCAGCAGCTGGAAGGCCTCCTCATCCTCCAGGTGGCTCTTGTAGATCTCCCGGACGGTTTCCGGCACGGTCGCGCCGAACTCCGCAAACAGCGGCGCCAGATGCGCGAGCCAGGCGCTCTCGCGTGCGGTGTCGCGCGGCGCCGGAGGATGGCAGAACACGTTGACGTTGAAAGGCCTGTCGGTCCGTGCGCGAGTGGCCTCGATCATCTGCCGTGCCTGGCTGACCGTGCTGGCCCCAATACCGATCGAGCCCAGGCCGCCGGCATTGGAGACGGCTGCCGCCAGCTCCGGCGTGGAGACGCCGGCCATCGGCGCCTGCACGATCGGGTATTTCATCTCCAGCAGATCAAGAAAGTGCGCCGTCAAAGACATGATGCCCAATCCTTTCACGGATGCTGCCTGTTGTCAGTCAGTTCCTCGCTGCCGCTGACGTTTCTCCATCACATCATGGTTGGATGACCGGGGCCCACCACTGACACCTCGGTCATGCTGAACGTGCGCAGCGTCCGCGGCACAACAATAAAGCCCCACAGATCACTGCTGATGTCCACATCGAGCGTGCCGAACCCTACTGTAATCTCGGCCCAGTCGGGCGCTTGACTGCAGGCAGTCACTCTAGTTTGGACATGTTCAATCAGGCGTGGCGCGCGGACTTCGTCCGCCGGCGCCTGCGCGTAGAGAGCGATCTTGTCCTCATCCAGCGCCGCGATGATCTCGCGGATCCGCGCGTCCACCGCCGGGGCGACCGCCTGTCTGGCGAACAGCTTGTAGATCATGGGGAGCGTCCCGGGCTGCAGGCCTCGTGGCGGCGCGGACAACATCGTGAGACAGCATGTAGGCGCATCACGCCGTCATGAATAATGATTCCTGCAGATGCCCCTCATCTGAAATCATGATGCCTTTCCAGCGCAGAACACCGGCCACGGCGGAGACCGTGGCCGGCGCAGGCAGGACAGGGTCGGCGGCCGCTCACGCGGCCTGCTGCGCCTCAAAACGCGCGCGGTCGCTCGCACCCTGCGCACTGCGGTCCAGGCGCGACACCAGCCAGCAGGTGACAAGGGCCAGCGGCAGGGTGACCAGCGTCGGCGGATCCATCGCGAACACCGGCGCCGGGTTGCCCAGCACCTTCACCCAGACCGCCGGTCCGAGCAGGGTCAGGCCAAGGGCACTCAGGAGCCCGACCGTGCCACCCGCCACGGCGCCGGCCGTGGTGAGCCCCCGCCAGTACAGGGCCAGCAGCAGGACCGGGAACGTCGAGGAGCAGGCCACCGCAAAGGCGAGGCTGACCATGTAGGCGACGTTCTGCCCCTTGAAGGCAATCCCGAGCCCGATGGCGATCAGGCCGAGCACGAAGGTTGCCATGCGCGAGATCCGCACCTCGCTCCTCTCATCGAGCTGCCCGCGGCGGATCACGCCGGCATAGAGGTCGTGGCTGACCGCCGAGGCGCCGGCCAGCGTCAGCCCGGAGACCACCGCCAGGATGGTCGCGAAGGCCACCGCCGAGATGAACCCCATCATGGCGTTGCCGCCGACCGCATGGCTGAGGTGGATCGCGGCCATGTTGCCGCCCCCGCGCAGCGCGCCGGCTGCATCGATGTAGGCCGGGTCCCCGGCGGTCAGGGTCATGGCGCCGAAGCCGAGGACGAACACCAGGGCGTAGAAGTAGTTCATGAACGTCGCCGCCCAGAACACCGAGACGCGCGCTGCACGGGCATCCGGCACGGTGAAGAAGCGCATCAGGATGTGCGGCAGCCCCGCGGTCCCGAGCATCAGGGCCAGACCCAGTGACAGGGCCGAGAGCGGGTCCTTAGCTGACGCCTGCGGCGCGAGGATCGCCGCGCCCTTGGGGTGGACTGCGGTGGCCCGGGCGAGCAGGGCGCCGAAGTCGAACCCGAACGCCGCCAGCACCAGCAGCACGATCAGCGTGGCGCCGGCCAGCAGCAGCCCGGCCTTGATGATCTGCACCCAGGTGGTCGCGACCATGCCGCCGAACATCACGTAACAGATCATCAGCACGCCGACGACGAACTCGGCGTAGAGGTAATCGAGCCCGAACAGGAGCTGGATCAGCTGGCCGGCGCCGACCATCTGTGCGATCAGGTAGAAGGCGACCACGACCAGGGAGGCGCAGGCGGCGAATACCCGGACCGGTCCCTCCGCCAGGCGGGCACAGACCACGTCGGTGAAGGTGTAGCGGCCGAGCTTGCGCAGCCGCTCGGCCAGCAGGAACACCACGATCGGCATGCCAGTGGTGTAGCCGATCGCGTAGATCAGCCCGTCAAAGCCCGAGGTGAACACCAGCGCCGTGAGCCCCAGGAACGCGCCGGCCGACATCGCGTCACCGGCGATGGCGAGGCCGTTCTGAAAGCCCGTGATGCTGCCGCCAGCGGCATAAAAATCGTCCGCCGACTTGGTGCGTTGGGCCGCCTGCCAGGTGATCCAGAGGGTGAGCACGACGAAGGCGAGGAAAAGCCCGATCGCCGTCAGGTTGACGCCGGAGGTTTCTCCGGCGGCAGCCCAGGCCGGCTGGGTGGACAGGGCAGCGGTCAAGGCCAGCGCGGTGCGCGCGGTCGGCCGGTGCAGGATCATGAGGCTCACTCCCCCGCCCGGCGCGCTTCAGCGCGGTTGACCACCAGCACGTACAGGCCCGTCAGCACGACCCCGAGCACGATGACGAACAGGCCGTAGGCGAATGCCCAGGTCACCGTGCCGCCGCTCACCACCGGTTCGGCGAGCAGGGCCGGGGCGAAGGCGCCCATGGCGACGAAGCCGAAGTAAACCAGAATGAGGATGGTGGTGAGGATGGCACCCAAAGAAACGTTCTGCGCGTCAGCAGTGCGCAGGTGTATTGGCTCTGTGCGCATAGTGTAGCGTCTCCAATAATGAGAGGATCACCGCAGCAAAGGCATGGATCGTGCCAGTTGATACGCTTACAAATACGCTACTTACTTTTATAAATACCAAAAGCCGCGCAGGGTTAGTCCAGCACGGCACAATGATGCCTGGAAGGAGCTGGTCAGAGTTCGCCGGTCAGGAACTGGGCACGCCCGTGGCCGAACGACCAGTCGTCGTCGGTGTTGCTGACCATCGAGACGACCACGTCCGTGGGGGAGATCCCGCAGCGGGCCTGCAGGTTCTCACAGAGCAGCCGGTAGAAGGTTTCCTTCATCTCCCGGCTGCGCGGCCGGGTGGTCACCTGCAGCACGACCCGCTTGTCGGTCCGGGGAATGCCGAGGCCGGTGTCCTCCACGACCAGGTGCGCGGCCGGGTGCTCGTGCACGATCTGGTAGCGATCGCCGGGCGTGACCTGAAACGCCTCCAGCATGGCATCGTGGGCAGCATCGAGGAGCACTTGCAGCTCCTCGGGGCTGCGGCCTCCGACAAGATCAAAGCGAAGAACGGGCATGGGGCCTCCTGGGTTTTCAGGGGTCAGACGACAACCGCCCGCATGACGCCGGTCAGCCGCGCTTCCGTCTCCGCCGCGAGGCGCGCCACGAGCTCGCCGGCCGGCGGCAGGTCCTGGACGAGCCCGATGGCTTCGCCCACGGTCACGTTCGAGACGTCGTAGTCACCGCTCCGGTCGGCGGCCTCGACCTTCTCGCGCTCCCCGGCCGCGAGACCGCGCAGCTCGTCCTCGCGCCCGTGCCAGGTCTCGATGAACCTGTTGCGCATCAGCCGGCCGGTGTACTCGGCCGGCCAGGGCCGGTTGCGGACGATGTCATAGACGGAGGTGCGCACCGTCTCATCACCGGTGGCGGCGACCACACGGTCCTTGGCGGCCGGGTGGATCAGGGCTTCCTGTGTTGCCCAGAACCGGGTGCCGAGGAGCGCGCCGTCTGCGCCGAGCATCAGCGCCGCAGCAATGCCCCGGCCATCGGCGATGCCGCCGGCAGCCAGCACCAGCGCCTCCGGCCGCGTGCGGGCCACCAGGTCCACGACGCTCGGGACAAGGGTGATCGTGCCGCGGGTGGTCAGGCCATGGCCGCCGGCATCGGTGCCCTGGGCCACGAGCACGGACGCGCCGACGTCAAGGGCGCGCCGCGCATGGTCGAGGTTGTGAACCTGACAGATCAGCGGAACGCCGGCCGCATGAACCTTCTCGGCGAACGGCGCCGGATCGGAGAACGAAAGCATCATGGCCGCAGGCTTGCGCGCGAGCGCCAGATCCAGCAGCTCCGGGCTCTTCGCCATCGACCAGGTGATGAAGCCGCAGCCGACCCGCTGATTACCGGCCTTGGCGAACTCGGCCTCGAGGATCTCGCGGTCGCCGTAGCCGCCGCCGATGAGACCCAGTCCACCCGCGGCGCTCACCGCCGCGGCCAGGGCACCGCCCGCGGCGGGGTCCATCGGTGCCAGCACGATGGGATGTCTGATCCCGAAGAAGTCAGTCAGCCGGGTGCGCAGCGCCATGTTCCCTCCCGTGCTCGGGCAAGGTCTCAGCGCCAGCCCGTAGCTGGGATATTTCTGTAGCCGGATGAGGCCGTCTCGAATAATGATTAGTTCAGATGACCCCCATCTCGGATTGCGATGCCATGAACAGCACCGACCTGATGTTTTTCGCGGCAGTGGCCGAAGCGGGCGGGATCGGCCGGGCGGCAACCATCCTCAACACCGTGCAGTCCAACGTGACCGGGCGTATCCGGGCGCTGGAGCAGGCGCTGCACACCCCGCTGTTCTACCGGGGCACCCGCGGGGTGACCCTGACCCGGGCGGGTGAGCGGCTGTTGCCCTACGCGACACAGGTGGCGCGCCTGCTGGCCGATGCCGAGCAGGCGGTCCTCTCCGACGAAACCCCCCGCGGCCCCCTGCGCCTCGGCTCCATGGAAACCACCGCGGCCCTGCGCTTGCCCAAGCTGCTGACAGCCTATGCCAGCTGCTACCCCGAAGTGGACATCGAGCTGGAGTTGGGACCGACCGAGGCGCTGATCGCGTCTGTGCTGGAGCGGAAGATCGAAGCGGCCTTCGTCTCGGGACCGGTCAGCCAGGACGACCTGGCGACCCTCCCCGTGCTGGAGGAAGAGCTGGTGCTCGTGGCCGGAGCAAAGATCCGGAGTCATGACGACGTGATCGCCATGCTGGCGAGCAAGCGGGAAGCACGTGTGCTCGTGTTCAAGACCGGCTGCTCCTACCGCCTGCGCCTGGAGGGAATTCTCGCGGCGCATGGGCTGGTGCACGTCCGCCGGATGGAGTTCGGCACGCTGGACGGGATCATCGGCTGCGTCGAAGCCGGAATGGGCGTGTCGCTGCTCCCGCGGGTTGTCGCCGCGCCGATGCAGCGGACCGGACGCGTCTCCATCCATGCCCTCCCCGAGGACGCGGGAAGCGCGCAGACGTTGCTGGTCTACCGGAAGGACAGCCTGCTCACGGCGGCGTTCGAGAGGTTCCTGGATCACACATTCAAGGTGTTCGATCTGCTGCCCCGGGATGCTGCTCCGGCCAGCGAACACGTGCTGAGTTGCCCGACCAGCTGAGCAACCCTCACTGCAGGGCAGATCCTTCCGCCGAGGCGCCGGCCACTTCCGGGGCGCGTTCTCACACCAAAAACGGCCAAGCAGAACTCAGATATCGGGCAGCTGACACAATGACCGCATCAAGGACCGACAGTCTCGATCTCACGGCTGTGCGACGTGACACCCCGGGGGTTTTGCACCGCATTCACCTCAACAATGCCGGCGCTGCTCTGATGCCAGCCCCGGTGTTGCAGGCTGTCACGGACTATCTCGGGCGAGAGTCCGAAATCGGCGGTTACGAGGCGGCGGCTGAGCAGGCCGGTCAGCTTGATGACGTCTATAACAGCATCGCGAAGCTCGTCGGCGGCCATCGTGATGAGATCGCTGTCACTGAAAATGCGACGGTCGCCTGGCAACGCGCCTTCTACGCGATGGACTTCCAGCCGGGTGACCGCATCCTGACGACGAGCGCTGAGTTTGCCGCCAATTACATCGCGTTCCTGCAAATCGCGAAAAGGTTCGACGTCACTGTTGATGTCATTCCGAACGATGATGCCGGCGCACTGGATCCTACTGCTCTTGAAAGGATGATCGACGGCAAGGTTCGCCTCATCGCCATCACCTGGATCCCCACAAACGGTGGTCTGGTCAATCCAGCCGTCGAAGTCGGAAAAATCGCGAACGCGCACGGCATCCCTTATCTGCTCGATGCGTGCCAGGCGGTCGGCCAGATGCCTGTCGATGTTGATACCCTGGGGTGCGACATGCTGACGGCCACCGGCCGCAAGTTCCTGCGCGCCCCTCGTGGCACCGGATTTCTCTATATCCGCAAGACACTGCTTGATCGGACCGAGCCCGCGATGCTCGACCTGTTCGGCGCCAAGGTCGTTGAGCTTGGCGATTACGAACTTCGTCCCGACGCGCGCCGGTTCGAGACCTGGGAAACCAATTACTCAACCCGCCTGGGGTTGCGCGCCGCGGTCGATTACGCGCTCGCCATCGGACTTGAAGCGATTGAGGACCGATGCCGCAGGCTCGCCGACCTCCTGCGCGCTCACCTCGCGGCGATACCGGGCCTGCAGCTGCGCGATCTAGGCAGCAGGCGATCGGCCATCATCTCGTTCACGCTCGATGGTGTTGAGGCCGCGCTGGTCATGCAACAGCTCAAAGAGAAACAGATCAACGTCTCGGTTTCGCCGCCATCAAGCACACCGATTGACGCCTCGGCCCGACATCTACCCCCCGTTGTGAGAGTTTCGCCTCACTATTATAATTCCGAAGATGAAGTCGAAACGTTCGTTGCTGCGGTCAGAGCGTGCGCCCAAGACGTTACGTGAAAGATCTTCTGAGTTTCTCTGCTAACGACATCCAGGGCATCTGGATAAGAGGCCACAAAGACCGATCCTCCCGCCCGCTCCCGGCACCAACCAACCCGCCGGCACCCTGCTTGAGTGGCCCGATCCCGCTGAGCAGTGGCCGGGCCCGTCGCCGATCACCTGCACCGCCACGACGCCCCACACGCCTTCCCACCCGGATGCCCCGCTCAATCCCCATCGCTCGGTCGGCACGCGCAGTTCGTTGTTCCGCGGTTTCTTCCTCGGAGGCTTTCGGACGCCGGCCCTCCGCAGCGTCAGATCCGGGCCGGCGTCCGAAACCCTTCACAGAAGCGGACATTGGCCAGAGCAGATCTGAACGTCGGTAGTTCAGTCCAAGCCGAACGTCCGCGACCTGCGGCTGGCTCTCCCTACAAAGCGATGCTGTAAGCCGCTGAGCCTACGGATTATCTGCGTTGATCATCGGATTGGCGCGGAGCCGCTGCACGGCCAGATCGATGAACGCGCGCACTTTGGCTGGCGCCCGCCTGCCATCGGAACTCACGACATGGATCGGCATCGCCTCCTCCTCTTGATCGTCAAACACGGTCCGGAGACGGCCTTCGGCCAAGGCGGGCGCGACTTGGTAAGATAGAAGGCGCACGATCCCGTGTCCGTCGATCGCGGCCGCGAGCGCCGCATCGATCGTGGTGCAGATCAGCCGAGGACGAACCGTCACAGCTGTCCGCCTCCCACCACCGAACCGCCACTCGGCCAAGCCTCCGACGCTCGTTGAGCCGATGACGGCGTGATCGTGCAAATCGCGAGGTTCTTTCGGTGCCCCATACCGATCGAGATAGCTCGGTGCGGCGCAGACGACCCGACGGACTGTGCCGACCCGGGTGGCCGTCAGACCTGAATCGGCCAGGTGCCCGATTCGTACTCCGACATCCGCGCCTTCCTCGACCATGTTGATCACCCGGTCGACGAACAGCGCGCGTGCCGTGACAGCGGAGTAGCGCGAGAGATACTCGGTGATGACGGGTAGCACGTAGATGCGACCGAACTGGACCGGAGCGGTGACTGTCAGCAGGCCGGAGGGCGTCGCGTAAGATCCCGCTGCGGCGGCTTCCGCCTCCTCGATGTCTGCAAGGATGCGGCGGCAATCCTCCAGGTAGCGACCGCCCGCCTCCGTGAGCTTCACCGACCGCGTTGTGCGCGTCAGCAGGCGGGTCCCGATCAGATCCTCGAGTGCCGCGACCGCGCGGGTCACCGCGGGCGGGCTCATGTTGAGCTGACGCGCGGCTCCAGAAAAGCCGCCGCTATCGGCCACCCGCACAAAGATCCTCATTGCCTGCCAGCGATCCATGGCAATGCCTCTCAGCCCAGTCGCTGCGGAGCCATTTATTCCATTTCGAGCAATAGTCGATTGCCAAATATGCCGGTTCACACGGTGTGGAATAACAGTTTCCCTCTCGCCACGGTCGACATCGCCGCCCTGTACGAGGAGAACCGCCGTGAAGCTCTACCACCGCTCGCTATCCGGGCACGCCCACCGGGCGCGCCTGTTCCTCTCCCTCGTCGGCGCACCTTGCGAGATCGTCGAGGTGGATCTCGCCAAGGGCGAGCACAAATCGCCGGATTTCCTGAAGCTTAACCCATTCGGCCAAGTGCCCGTCCTCGAAGACGAAGGGACGGTCATCCCGGACTCGAACGCCATCCTGGTCTATATGGCAAAGAAGCTCGGCCGTACCGACTGGCTGCCCGACGATCCGGTCGGGGCGGCATGCGTGCAGCGCTGGCTGTCGGTTGCGGCTGGTCAGATCGCCTTCGGCCCGGCTGCCGCCCGCTTGATCACCGTGTTCGGCGCTGCCTTCAACGCCGATGAGGTGATCGCCCGCGCCCACGCGATCCTCAAGCTCATCGATGCCGAACTCGCCGCGCGTTCCTGGATCGCCGCCGACCGCCCAACCATCGCGGACGTCGCGCTCTACAGCTACATTGCTGCGGCGCCTGAAGGAAACGTCGACCTGTCTCCTTACGCAAACATCCGCGCTTGGCTCGGCCGCATCGAGGCACTGCCCGGTTTCACGCCCTTCACGAAGACGGCAGCCGGTCTGAACGCAGTCGCCTGAGCCTCAGTCCCTTCTAGGAGCATATCATCGTGAGGACGGCCGAGCCCTGCCCAGCCGCGCCCTGGCACGAGGGTGAGATTGCGATCCAGAACAGCCTCGGCGTCGCCGAGCGCATGGAGGGGCTCGGTCATCGGGTGATCCGCGATCACCTGATCGAGCAGCACCAGAGCTTCTATCCGCAACTCCCGTTCGTGGTGCTGGGGGCAGTGGATGCGAGTGGCGCTGTGTGGGCAACGCTGCGAGCCGGCAAGCCAGGCTTCCTCCATGCGCCCGACCCGTTCCACCTCCGAGTGGAGGCGGCGCGCGATCCCACCGATCCTGCCGATGCTGGCATAAACGACGGTGCGGCGGTCGCGCTGCTTGGCATTGAACTCGCGACGCGGCGCCGAAACCGTCTGAACGGAACGGTCCGAGATAGCGGACCCGACGGGTTCGCGATCGAGGTCGAGGAGAGCTACGGCAACTGCCCGCGATACATCCAGCCACGCCGCAGCACCTTCGTGCCCGACTCAGGGGTTATTGCGGCAGCCCCTGCGGTGTCGAGCCACCTCGACGATCGCGCCCAAGAGATCATCGCGGGGGCCGATACCTTCTTCGTCGCCACCTACGTGGAACGGGACGGCGGGCATCGGCAGGTCGATGTCTCGCACCGTGGTGGTCGTCCCGGCTTCGTACGGATCGGCAGTGACGGCGTCCTCACGATCCCAGACTTCTCCGGCAACCGGTTCTTCAACACGCTCGGGAACATGGTGGTGAACCCGCGCGCCGGGCTCGTCTTTGTGGACTTCGCGACCGGCAACCTTCTGCAGATGACAGGCCAGGCAGAGGTCATCCTAGAAGCGCCTGAGGTTGCGGCCTTTGAGGGCGCCGAGCGCCTGTGGCGGTTCCGGCCGGAGACGATCGTGTTCCGCGCCAAGACCCTTCCGCTGCGCTTCTCGCTCGTCAAGGGGTAGAGGTTTCAGGAGCCGCGGCGCGGCATATCAGTGGCCCCTGTCCAAGGCTGTGCGCCCCTGATCCGTGATGCGCAGGTCACGTGCCTCAGGCCGTACTCCACCCAGCCCTGCGCGACCGCATTGGACGCCAGCATTGCGATGTCGCCGAGACCGCGTGATCGAAGCTCTGCGAGCGGTACCCACTCGCCGGCCTGCGAAAGGATCACCAGCAGTGCTCGTTCACGTGGGTTCATGCCGTCCTCGCCAGCATGGTCGCGGTCCTCACCGCCTCCAGGCGATCTAGCGCCCGAACTCCCAGACGGGGATCCTGAAGCCGCTGGAACCATTGCGGGCCGCCGCGCGATAGGCCGCAGACACGGGTCCTTCTTCCAGCGCCGGCCGGGTCCTCCTACCCCGAGCCGGCGCTCCTTTGCGCGGGAAGGGAACCGCGGGCTCTGCCTGACAGCGGCTAGTCGGGAACATGGCTCGGGGTCGCGCGATTGACCCGCGACGCAGAGCACTTCCTTCGACGCCGGCCGGGACTCCCGAGCCGGCCTCTTTTTACCCGGCAGGTGCGGGCAGAGCCCTTGGAACGCCCCCTCAAGCCCCGCCCGCAGCCCGCCGCCAAGAGGAGGCACGGCGACGAGCCGGCGCAAGGTTAGCACAGTCCAGCGATGCGCCCGCGAGGCCCCGCCGGAGGCCGGTCAACTGGCCCTCGACAGGCGGCCGGTTCCAGGCCCGCGCGAGATCTTCGGGGGACTGTCCGGAGGGACCGTAACGCGTTCCAGAGTAGGGGATTATGCGAATGGGACCGCCCTCGCGCCAGGGCAATCGCATGAACTCTGACGGGCGCCCGGCGCTGGCGGTGATGGCGTCAGATGGCGCGCTTCCGGCAGGAGGCGCGCCATGATCGAGGGCTTGGTCGAGCCGTTCGCGACGCGGGAGGATCCACGCCGCCCCGGCAAGATCGAGCACCGGCTGGGGGACATCCTGGTGATCGCGGTCTGCGCTCGGGGCCGAGGCCGAGCCGTTCGAGGACAGCGCTCTCTCCGGCCGCTGCACGGAGGCGTGGCTGCGCGGCGTCCTGGAGCTGCCCGGCGGCATCCCCTCGCACGACACGGTTCGCCGCGTGGTCATGCTGATCGACCCGGACGGGTTCGAGCGCGGCTGCCTGGCCTGGGGGCGAGGAGCGTTCCGGTCCGATGCGGACAGTGCAGCCGCCGGACCTGAACAGGTCGCCGTGGATGGCAAGGTGATCCGTCGGTCCTTCGACCGCGGCCGCTCGCCCTTGCACCTGGTCAGCGCCGACGCGACCGGACGCGGGCTGGTGCTGGCCCAGCGCGCCGTGGACCAGAAAGGCGGTGAGCCCGCGGCCGTGCTGGAGGGGCTGCAGCTTGACGGCTGCCGGGCCTGGACGCGCGCTCGTGTCGGCGCGAGGTGGCCAGCCAGATTCTGGCACGCGGGGCCGCCTACCTGCTGACGCTCAAGGCCAATCAGGGCAAGGTCCACGAACGAGGTCCGGGCCTGGTGTGCCGCGCACGCCTTCGCCCGCGGGGCCGTCCGGCGGCCCTGTTCCGACGCGTGCGACGACACCCCTGGTCGTCTGGTACGCCGGCGCGTCTTCGCCTGTCGGGACGTGAGCTGCTTGGCCACGCTGCGCACCTGGCCGGGGCTGACGACGGTGCTCGCGACCGAGACCCTCCGCGGCGGGAATGGCACCGACAGCGTGCCGGCGCAGGTCCGCCACTCCCTCGGCAGCTCGACCGCGCCGTCCGAGGTGCTGGCCCAGGCGATCCGGCGCCACGGGGCCCTCGCGACCGGCGAGCCCTGGGTCTTGGAGGTGAGCTTCGGCGAGGAGCGCAGCCGCGTGCGCGAGCGCTGTGCGGCGCGCCACCTCGCGCTCCTGCGCCGCGTCGCCCTTGATCGACCGCGGCCTGGGACGACGCCGACATGGCCCAGCTGCTCACAGGGTAACTCGTCTCATGCGTTTGCCCTGGGCCGGACCCGAGGGCTTCGACGCCCGCGCCTACGAGGTCGCGGTCCTGGTGCATCTGCGCGACCGGCTGCGGGCAGGCGACGTCTGGGTGGAGGGCAGCCGCGCCCATCGCACCTTCGACGACTACCTTCTGCCCCGGCCCACCTTTGCCGTGATGCGCACCGAGGGCCGGCTCGGGCTCGCGGGTGCCGGACAGCTTCGCGGCGTGGCAGGCCGAGCGCGCTGCGAGCCTCGAACAGAAACTGAGCGCTCTGAGCGCCGCTGCTGCCAAGAATGAGTTGCCCGACGCTGCCATCAACGCGGACGGGCTCACCGTGTCGCCGGTCCGCCGCGAGGAGCAGGACCAAGCCAAGGCTCTCTCGTCGCGGCTCTACAATCTCATGCCGCGCGTGCGCATCACGGACCTGCTCGCGGAGGTGAACGCCTGGACCGGGTTTGCGAACCGCTTCACGCACTTCCGCACGGGCGAGCCCGCCGCGGCCGAGGAGCCGGCGCTAATGGGCGCAATTCTGGCGGACGCCACGAACCTCGGCCTCAACCGCATGGCCGAGAGCTCGCGCGGCGTGACGATCCACCAGCTCAACCTGGTGATCGAGCGGCACGTCCGTCCGGAGACCTACGCGGCGGGCGTGGCCGCGATCGTCGATGCTCAGCACGCCGAGCCCCTGTCGGCGATCTGGGGCGTGGGCGACACGTCCTCGTCGGACGGGCAGTTCTTCCCGGCGGGTGGTCGGGGCGAGGCCGCGGCCGACTACAACGCCCGCCACGGCTCGGAACCGGGCGCGGTGTTCTACGGCTTCATCTCGGACCGCTTCGCCTCGTTCTACTCCAAGGTCATCCCGGCCGCGGCGAGCCAGGCGCCCCACGTGCTCGATGGGCTCCTGCACAACGAGAGCGCGGTCGCAATCGGGGAGCACGCGACCGACACGGCTGGCGCCGTCGAGAGCGTCTTCGCGCTGTTCCACCTCTTCGGCTACCGCTTCGCGCCCCGCATCCGGGATCTGGGCGAGCGCAAGCTGTTCGTCATCGACAAGGGGGCCGACTACGGCGTGCTCGCGCCCATGATCGGCGGTGCGGTCGACCTGGCGCTCGTCGAGGAGAACTGGGGAGAGGTGCTGCGGCTTGCCGCCTCGATCCGCGCCGGCACGGTGCCGCCGTCGGTGATCTTGCGCAAGATTGCGGCCTTCCCGCGCCAGAATGCACTCAACAAGGCGCTGCGGGAGATCGGCCGCGTCGAGCGCTCGATCTTCATGGCCGACTGGGTGATGGACATCGAACTGCGGCGGCGCTCGCACGCCAACCTCAACAAGGGGGAGAGCCGGCACGCCCTGGCGCGGGCGGTGTTCTTCCACCGCCTGGGTGAGCTGCGCGACCGCACGGCCGAGGCCATGGCCTATCGCGCGTCGGGGTGTCGATCGACGCGCCTTCGCCGGCCAGTACCTTCAGACCAATGTTCCGCTTCGTCAAGTCATCGACCAGATTGACGAGATGGCGCAGATCGCGGCCGAGCCGGTCCAGCTTCCACACGACGAGTGCATCACCTGCACGCATCGCTTTCAGGCAAGCATCGAGGCCGGGCCGGTTGTCGCGGCGGCCGGATGCTGCATCCTCATAGATATGTTCGGGCAGAACGCCGGTCTTGATCAGCCCGTCCCGCTGAAGGTCATGAAGCTGGCTGCCATCGGCTTTCGACACTCGCGCATATCCGATCAGTGCTGTCATTTATACGGTCAATGGCGAGCGGGATGTCGGCGTGGGTGGTCTTGCGGATAGGCTTGCCGTCGTCCTAGTCGCCCGCTTCAGTCAGCTTGAAGGGTATAGGTGCTTGAGTTTGAGGCGAGCTATGGCTGTTGTGAAGTGCCAGTTGGCCTTGGCGTGATTGGCATTTCGCTCCTGGTCCCAGGCGGCGACTTCGTCGATGAGGGTTTGCTTGTCGGGGATGCGGCGGTCGAGGCACTGGGATGATCGGATGCCGAGTTCGGACGCCGCCCGATCGAGCCAACTGCCGTGCTTCGGCGTGTAGTGCCACTCGAAGCGTTCGACCAGGCGCCTGGCCTCGGCAGCGGGAAAGGCCTCGTAGAGTGACGCCTTGCTGTGGATGTTGAGCTTGTCCTGGACCAGACCGATGGTCCGGGCACGAGGGAAGCGGATATCGGCCAGATCTTGCAAGACCTGGGCATAATCCACCGCGGTATGGCGATCGGTGACCTTGACATGGCGCCAGCCCTCGAGTGGGGCAAACATCATGAACAGATTGGCGGTGCCGTTGCGCGCGTACTCATGGTCGAAGCGGGCCGGGCGGCCTGGCTCCATCGGGATCGCGGGGCCGCGTGTACACGGCCAGCACGTCTTCCATCGCCGCTACGAACGCGCTGTTGGCCTTCGGTGGAATAACCCAGCATGGCCGTCGATGCGGCTTGAGAGCGTTGTTTTAAGCGTCCGCCCGATCGTCGAGTCGCTGGCGCGATCGACAATGCCGAGGTCCACGACCTTGCTCTCCAACAGCCGCAAGGCCCTCTTCCACCACCTGCTTGCGCACCCGGTAAACCATCGAAGCGCTGGTCTCCAGAGCCTCGATGATCCGGCTGTCGCGCCAGCCTTCACCGGCTTCCGAGACAGCGGCCTTCAACAAGATCCCAGCCTTCAGCAGCCTTTGCGCCGGGCTCTTTCCCTTCCTGAGCAGGGCCTCGAGCTGCTCGCGCTCATCGGCGCTTCATCGCACCACCTAGCGCTTTACCGAAATCTCCTTCGCAGCCATGCTTCCCTCCGCCGCCACCGTGGCGATAAAAGCGACGCACCAGATCCTTCAAATTGGTTGAAGCGAGCGACTAGGAGCCCGTCCGAGTAACGGTTTGATGCGTTGGGACTAAGGTTGAGATCTGGGCGGATGGCTCCTGCGCCACAGGCTCAGCGCGCGGCCTGCGCCAGCTTCAGGAGGTTATGGGCGGTGCAGATCATCGCCCACTCGCCGCGGACCTGATCGAGCCCACGTAGCAGGAACTGTCGGAAGCCTCTGGCCTGCTTGATCTGCCCGAACACCGGCTCGACGACCTGCTTCCTGAGACGGTAACGGCTCCGGCGCCCAGCCCGCTTCAGGCGGACGGCCATCGCGCTCATCAGGGGCATCTTCGTCAGCCTCCGGCGACCTGCTGCATCCGCCTCGCCGTGACGGGCACGGCCCGGAGCGAGATAGGCTGTGATCCGTCGCTCCTGCAGCGCGGCCAGGTTCGCCTCGGTGGCAAAGCCGGCATCTCCGGAGACCTCCCGCGGCTTGCGCCCGAGATGGGTGCAGACGCCGTCGACGAGCGGCACGAGAGCGCGCGAGTCGGCGGGGTTCGTCACGAGCCGATGCGCGACGATCACCTGATGGGCCGCATCAACCGCAATCTGGCCGTTGTAGCCCTGCACGAACCCGTCGCGCGTGGGCAGGATGCGGCTGTCCGGGTCGGTGAAGTTGCGCTGCGCCCGGTCGGGCGGACCGCCGTCCTCGCCCCGCAAGGGCCGACCTTGCCAGCGCATGCCCGACGAGGCCCCCGGCCCGTCCTCGTCCTCCGGATCGGGCGGATCGGCAGCCTCTGCCTCCAACGCGGCCTTGGCGGCGCGGATCGTCTCCAGCCGCCGCTGCTTGTCGGCCATCCAGGCCGGTGTCTCGTCGCCACGATGGTCGGTCCCATGAGCCCGATCCTCCGCCGCGTCGGCCTCGCGCGCTTGATCCAGCCAAGCCTCGACCTCGGCGGCCAGCGTCGACTCGGCCGCCTTCATCCGGCCGTAGCTCATCGCCTTGTGGCGCGAGGCGTTGGCCTTCAGCTTGGTGCCGTCCACCGCCACGTGGGCAAAGCCGACCAGCCCGGCCGCCCGGCACAGCCGCAGCACCTGCACGAACAGGTCCGAGAGCGCCGTCAGATGCCGCTTGCGGAAGTCAGCGATGGTGCGGAAGTCGGGCCGGTTCAGGCCGGTCACGGCCATGAAGTCAACCCGCTCCTCGCAGGCGCGGGCGAGCTGACGCGACGAGTACAGACCGCGGCTGTAGCCGTAGAGGAGCAGGGCCACCATCATGCCGGGATGGTAGGGCGGGTAGCCGCGCTCCTCGGTGTAGGTGTCGAGAATGGCTGAGAGGTCGAGCGCCTCGCGCACCGTATCGCGCACGAAGTGCGCCATGTGCCCGGGCGGCACGAACTCATGCAGCGAGGGTGGCAGCAGCCAGCCCTGATCGACGTCCCAGGAGCGAAACACCTTGGCCATGAGCCGAGTGAATCATCCCAAAGCGCCGCCGTCGAGGTACTTACTCGGACGGGCTCCTAGGGCAATGTTGATGCGGCGACGGCCTCGGACGGGTAGCGGGTGAAGGCGTCGATGCCGACGGTGCGACTGGTCAGTCTTCCCCCTACGAGTTCCGTACTGGAGGCGAAGAGTGCCACGATCCGCAGCGTCGGCGTCGGCGTCGGTGTCGGCAGGACGACCTCACACCCGGGAACGTCCGTCAAACATTTCGCCGCACCTTTGGCACGCCAATCCGGTTGCAGCAATTACGCAAGCAACTGAGGCTCCGTCTTGCCGTACTTGATGCTACTTTCTTGCGGTCGCCAATTCCCAGTTGTTTCCTGCCGGCCCTGAAGCAGAAAGCGGGGTGCCTCCGCATGGAGAGTATCAGCGGCAGCCTTGGACAGTTCGCCGATTTTGCCCTTCTTCATCCGGTTGACAATGAGGCCAACCCGTGTATCCGCAAAGTCGCGCAACATGTCGTAATCTCCATCACTATCGCCCGCAACAAGGATCGGACCATAGCCTTTCTTGGACACCAATTCCCGCTTGATGACGGCGGTCTTTCCTGGCCCCCAATTCAATGGCCATCCTTTGCGATAAGCATTTTTAAAAACATCTCCTTCTTGCTCTAAACGTAATCCGAGAACATGGCTCCGCTGAATATTGTATCCATATTTCGGAAATGTTGCAAATACAGCCACTACATCTTCTAACGATGCGGTGCTAACGTAGACATCGATGCCATTGCGTTGGAGTGTATCCATCAGCCCACCCACCTCAGTGCACAGCCGGATGCCGTGGAAATGGCTGACGCTCACGACACCGGCTCTGCCGGCCCGGTCGACCGGGCTGGTGTACTTTGTCCGCACTAGTGCTGCCCCCAGCGCGGCGTCGTTGGAAGCTTCGGCGAGACGTGACACGTCCGGCACAGTCATGTTAGTGAGCAGGTATATCACCCATGGATAGCCGATGTCAACGCCATGAGTATCGTTGACTGCCTCGTATAGAAAGTACAGCTTGGCTCTAAAATCTTCGAAATGCGCCGTTTTAACAATGTCAGCGAGCGGTTGGGATCCGGACAACCCCTTGTAGGCTCCGTGCAACCACATGTAATCTGCATCGAGGTCGGCACAGATCGCATCGAGGTCGACGGTCGTGCCGGCGGCGTTCTTGTAATCGTCAGAAAATTTTCCTGGCGGGACGTTCTGGCGAATAATCTCAGCGAATTCGGCTGGAGTGAGCTTGAAGGACAGCGTGTTGATCTGATACATCAACAGCGCTTCCTGGCAGTCATTCATGATGCTGGTGTTGTCCCAGTCGAACACTGCATAGGGCCGGCGACCGGGATTGTAGTTTGGTGAAGTGTTACCGTGCTCCGCGATCAGCCGCGACACGGCAGCATGGTTGCGGGGCGCCCACTTCGCCCGATCAAGTCCGACCTTTTCATCGGCCTGCCCTGTGGCTCGGGCGGTCGTCATTGCGGCTCCGGCTGCCGTCGTCGCCAGCATTAGGCCGCCCAGGAAGCCTCGGCGTCTCACGGAGGTTTGTCGAGGGGCGTTGGTCATATCGTTGCTCCTAAAGGATAGAACAAGGGGAAGGAAGTGGCGCGCCTCAGACCAGCCGGAACTTTTGCAGGACGAGGACGTCGTCCTGCCGACGGATAAAGCGGAACTCACAGAGATGCGCTGCCATCGGCGAGTTTATCTTCTCCGCTTTGACGCGCGATTAGACTCGCAGCCACGGCCAGCGCCATGATGATGAAGAAAAAGATGAAGATCAGCGGATTGTAAACCACCAAGGCGAGGAAACAGACTGTGGCAAGAATGAGTGCGAAGGCTGGGGCATAAGGATAGAGAGGCGCCCGGTAGGGCCGGGCGAGGTTCGGTTCGGTGCGGCGGAGCCGGAACAGTGCGGCCATGCTGACGATGTACATCGTCAGGGCGCCGAAGACCGCCATCGTCACGATGCTGGCGGTGAGCGACTGGCCGGCGATGCTGACGAGATTATCGCTGTAGATCGCTGCGATGCCGACCGCGCCGCCGGCTAGGGTCGCGAGATGCGGCGTCTGGAAGCGCGGATGCAGCCGGGCGAAGACGTGGGGTAGAAAGCCAGCCCGGGCAAGAGCGAAGATCTGGCGTCCATACCCCATAATGATGCCGTGGAAGGAGGCGACAAGGCCGAACAGGCCGAGCCAGACCAGCATATGCAGCCAACCACTCGAATCGCCGACGACGCGCTTCATCGCCTGTGGTAGCGGGTCATTGAGGTTGCTCAGCACACGCCAGTCT
This sequence comes from Methylobacterium nodulans ORS 2060, assembly GCF_000022085.1. NCBI lineage: Bacteria > Pseudomonadati > Pseudomonadota > Alphaproteobacteria > Hyphomicrobiales > Methylobacteriaceae > Methylobacterium > Methylobacterium nodulans. The sequence goes on along the minus strand of NC_011892.1, from coordinate 232,848 downwards.
CCGGCGCCTCCGGCGAACAGCATGACGCCGAACGCAAGTGCGGTCAGGGTCAGGACGCCCGTGATATATGCTACCGGGATCGTCCGCTTGGGATCTTTCGCCTCCTCGGCCGCCATAGCGACACCTTCGATGGCGAGAAAGAACCAGATCGCAAAGGGAATTGCCGCAAATATCCCGCCGATTGCGGCTGGGCCGAAGGTGTCCTGCCCGGCCCAACCACCAGCGGTGAAGTTGGAGACACTGAAAGCGGGTGCGACGACGTTCATGAAGATGAGGAGCTCTCCGACCGCTAGGATCGTCACCACCAACTCGAAAGTCGCGGCGATTTGCACTCCAATGATGTTGAGCGCCATGAAGACAAGATAGGCGCCCAGCGCAGCGTGCTTGGGGTCAAGGCTTGGATACTGCACGTTCAGATAGGCGCCAATGGCGAGCGCAATCGCCGGTGGCGCGAACACGAACTCGACCAGTGTCGCAAATCCCGCGACGGCGCCACCGGCATCGCCAAACGCACGCAGGGCATATGCAAAGGGGCCGCCCGCTTGCGGGATCGCCGTCGTGAGCTCGGTGAAGCTGAAGATAAAGGTGACGTACATCAACGCCACTGCCAGAGTAGTCACAAGAAAGCCCAGGGTGCCAGCCTGGGCCCAGCCGTAGCTCCAGCCGAAATACTCGCCTGAAATTACCAAGCCAACAGCAATTCCCCAAAGATGGAACGCGTTAAGACCCTTGTGTAACTTGACGTCGGTGCCAGACATGTTTGTACCCCCCTACTGATTTGTTAATCATCATTGAGCGATTATTTCCGAACGCCTTCCATGTCAAGACGAGGAAAGTTTAGGTGCGCCGGCGCCGCTTTCTAAGATGGACGGCATGTCGTCCTTCAGCGCCACGCCGGAATACTGGCGGCGCAGCGCCTCGCGGGCGAGCCAGCCGAGCTTGCAGGCGGCCTGAGTCGAGGACAGGCCGCCGTTGGGATGAATATTGGAGATGCAGTTCCGCTCAGAGTCCTGCCGGCCGGGACGTGGTCCAAAAGTGAGATAGATCCCAATGCTGTCTGACACTGTCAGGCCGGGTCGCTCGCCGATGATCATCACGCAAAGGCGCGCTCCGAGACGAGCAGCGATATCGTCGCCGAGTGCGACGCGTCCCTGCACCGCGAGAACAATCGGTCCGATGTCCCAGTCGGCTAGTTCGGTGGCACAGGCATGAACAAGAGGAGCAGCATGCGCTTGAATGCCCGTGGCAGACAGTCCGTCGGCGACGACGAAAACAATGTCCGCAGGTTTCAGACCCTCAAAGGCTGTGAGGCTCTCGGGGCTAAGCACTCGGCCAAGGTCTGGACGCCGCAGGTAGGTACCGCGATCGGGCACATTGCTGGCGACAGCAATAGTCCGCAGCGGCTGCAGCGCCCGCGTGAGAGCAGCCACGTCAAGAGGTTCGTGGACGGCATCACGCGCCAGGGCGTGGGCGTACTGAAAATCAAGCACGCCACGTGTGGGGATGGCGTTGCCGCTGCGCCCAAGGCCAATGCGTGCAGGCGTTACGCCACGCAGTGCAGCCCATGGATCTGCAATGGATCTCCCCGAGGAAGGCGGAGCAGGCTCTTTGACTGGCTTGTTCATGCCGCCCGCCCATCGATGAGCCGCCCCATAAAGCGCGCTTCGAGCTGCGTTTGATTGCGGGCGGCGGTCCTCCCGTCGTTTACACCCATCTCTTGGAGCCACGCCTCGAATTCAGGGGCCGCGCGAACCCCCAGCAACGAGCGGAGGTAGAGAACGTCATGGAACGAAAGGCTTTGATAGTTTAACATTATGTCATCGGAGCCGGGAATTGCGATGAGAAACGTGCATCCGGCGGCCGACAGCAACGTCATAAGGCCATCCATGTCATCTTGATCTGCTTCGGCATGATTGGTGTAACAGACATCACAGCCCATCGGCAGACCAAGCAGCTTGCCACAGAAATGATCTTCTAGTCCTGCACGGGTGATTTGTTTGCCATCATACAAATATTCAGGACCAATGAACCCGACAACAGTGTTCACTAGCAGCGGCGCGAAGGCCCGTGCCACGGCATAGGCGCGGGTTTCGACGGTCTGCTGATCGACGCCGTGATGAGAGCCGGACGAAAGCGCTGAGCCCTGGCCAGTCTCGAAATACATCGCATTTTGCCCAACCGAACCTCGATTAAGACCGCGTGCAGCGTCGTAGGCTTCGTGCAGAACGTTAAGGTCGACTCCGAAGCCACGGTTCGCGGCTTCCGTACCGGCGACCGACTGGAACACGAGATCGACCGGTGCGCCCCGGTTCATGATCTCGATACAATTCGTGACGTGTGTCAGCACGCATGTCTGGGTGGGAATGCGGTACTCCTGACGCACAGCATCCAGCATTTCCATCAAAGCGATGGCATTGGAGACACTGTCCGTTGCGGGGTTGATGCCGATGACGGCATCGCCAACGCCGTAGAGCAGGCCATCGAGCACACTTGCCGCGATGCCGCGTGCGTCGTCTGTGGGATGGTTCGGCTGCAGTCTCGTCGCCAGCCGCCCTCTGAGACCGAGGGTAGTGCGAAACGCGGTCACCACTCGACACTTGCTTGCGACGCTGATCAGATCCTGATTGCGCATCAGCTTCGAGACGGCCGCAACCATCTCGGGCGTAAGACCGGGCGCCAGGGCAGTCAGCGCGGTCTCGTCAGCGGCCTCGGAAAGGAGCCAGTCCCGCAGCCCGCCGACAGTCAGTGACGCCACCGGTGCGAAAGCGTTCCGGTCGTGGCTATCGATGATGAGCCGGGTCACTTCGTCATCCTCATAAGGAACGACTAAGTCCTCCAGAAATGTCATGAGCGGAGTGTCCGCCAGGACGAAGCGCGCAGCCATGCGCACTTTCGAATTCGCGGCAGCGATACCGGCGAGTTCGTCGCCCGACTTGAGTGCTGAGGCGGCTGCGAGGACGGCTTTCAAATCCGCAAACGTATGTCGCTCACCACCTAGCGTGCACTGATAAGTAGCCATGGCCTTATCCTCGCGCCCACGGAAGGCCGAAAGAGAACCGGGAGCACAATCAGCGATTGCAGCGTATCTGGTATGCACATTAGCACCCTCATGGCCGGGAACGGTTGACCGTAGCTGCCGGAAAATTGACAGCTGGCGCCATCGCAGTTCGTTTGTTGACGCCGTGAGGCGCTTGCTCGATGGTACGGCTCCGCGGAACGGCCTGAAAATTGCCTTGGCTGGACCGCTAGGATCGTGGGCATGAGAGCTCCCCTTGGAAATGCCGGGCCGGCAAAGCTCCTATCGGCCGCCGCCACAGGGTTGGTTGGCTTTATTCAGTCTCGCCGTCTCTGCCTGGACAGTGTTCTCGGTAGCGTCGGAGTTGATAGTCGCCACTTGGGTGATCCGCTTGCAAAGCTGGATCTGCGCAAATATTGTGATTTATTGGATCTTGCGGCCCGCAGATCAGGTGATGATAACTTTGGTCTTTCCTTTGGGCAGCAATTCCAGCCTGTCCAGCTCGGCTTGATTGGGTATATTGCGATATCGTCTGACAACGCCCTGCATGCAGCAGAGAATCTGGCTCAATATTTCAGGTATCATCAGCAGTTGACTTCCACAAATCTTAGCTTCTCAGACCCTTTCTATAAACTGACTTATCGCATCGAGGATCCCCGAATATTAAATCGTCATCAAGACGCAGTCCTGACGCTAGGCATGTTCTGCAACGTTTTCAGGCATTGTTCCGGTGCAGACTGGTGTCCAGACGAGCTCCATCTTGAGCATGCCAGAACGGGAAATTGGCGAGATATCGAATCTGCATTTGGTGCGCCGGTGCGCTTTGAGTGTCGCACAAACGCACTCTTGTTCCGTCCGGAACGAGTAGTCAGTCGGATGCCTCAAGCCGATTCCAACCTGTTAAGTCTTCTATGTCGAAACATAATGACACTCGGACTTGAAGTGCAGAGGACGTCTGCTGCGATCAGAACAGAGGGATATATAAGGCAAAATATAGCTGCTGGCAACTTGTCTCTTGAACACGCGAGTCGATCTCTTTCGATATCAAGCAGAACCCTGCAGCGTAAACTTGTAGAAGAAAATATAACTTTTGGATTACTAGTAGAAAATTTTCGTAAATCGGAATCACGCAATAAACTTCTTTCGAGTGAAATGGGAGTTTCGGATATTGCTTATGATTTGGGCTACTCGGAGACCAGCGCATTCGTTCGTGCGTTCACCCGTTGGTACGGAATATCTCCATCGAAATTTCGAAAAATGCACCGCATTTGAAGTGAGTCCCTGCTGCACTTGGAACCGAGCGGGCGCGTCCATGGCCTTAAGTCGGCTGCGCAAGGCGCGCGAGGCGTAGACCGGCACATCCATCGAGACCAAAGCCCATCTCCCCTGGAACTTTCCCCCGCACTCGGTGTGATTCGGCTCGCCGCCCTGTCGCGCGTCACGATTCGCAAACTTTACACCGAGCCTTGTTGGTCGAGCCTCACGCAGGCTGGCGGTGGGGTCCTCGCTCTGAGTCTGTCCTCGGGTTTGAAGCTCGAGGGGGCTGGATTGGCCGCTCCCGTTCCGCTGCGATGGGACTTCGACGCCGAGGCTCTGCGCCGCTTGGCCAGAGCGTCGCATGATCCGGCTCAAACCCGCCGTCTGCTGGCGCTCTCGGCGATCTACGCGGGCAGTTCGCGCTCGCAGGCCGCCGCGCTCGGCGGGATCTGGCTGCAGCCTGCCCGCAGCAGCTGCAACCCCGGGCGCGGCGCCCGGCGGAACGCGTCGGGACCGGCCCGGCGGATGGACGGGGCCATGACACAGAGGCCGGCGAAGCTGCGCACCGGCACTAGTATTACAGTTGCGGCCTACGGCTGACGTGCGCGCGTTGAGCAGCAGCCTGGTGGGCGCGACGCCATGCGGACCAAGCCAGTATGAAGGCCGGCTCAATGCGCCGCTGCGCCAGCCGCATCGCCCCGCGCCGGATCTCTTGGATCGACCAGGGCACCAGAGAGCGTGGCGATGACCGCCGTTTTTGGGGGAGCGCCATTCGCCAGCCGGCGCACCCGGGCCAGCAGGGCAAAGGCCAGCATCACCAGCGAGACGTGCCGGTGCCAGCCATGCCAGGACCGGCTCTCGTTGGGGGCCAAGCCGAGTTCCGTCCTGGCGGTCTCGAAGGCGTCCTCGATGGCCCAGCGCCGGCCCTCCACCGCCACCAGCCTCGCCAGGGGCGCCCCGGCTGGGCACCAAGTCGTGAAGTAGGCCAGAGCCCCATCCGAGAGGCTGCGCCGCACCAGCAATCCGCGCGTCCACAGACTCTCATCGAGGGCTGGATCCAGGGCGCTGGCCGGCAGGGTGGCGAGAGGCAGGTAGGCCCAGTCGCACAGGCGCGCGCCCTTCGTGCCCGCCCCAGCAGACAGGCGGATCCAGTCCGTCTCTGAGAGGCCCTTGGCGATCTCCTCGGCCGTGCCGGCAACCTCGCGTTCCGTGATCCAGGACCAGACGCCACGGCATCGTGATCTCGATGTCCGGCAAGGGCAACTGCTACGATAACGCGAGGGTCGAGAGGTTCTTCAAGACGCTGAAAAGCGAGCTGGTCCGGCGCAGCGCCTTCCAAACGCGAGCCGAGGCGACCGACGCCCTGGCCCGCTCCATCGACGGCTTCTACACTCCCCGCCGGCGCCATGCCGCGCTCGGCTTCGTCAGCCCCGTCCAGGTCGAGAGGCGGTGCACCGGCTCAACCGCTCTCCACTCAACCGAAGCAAGTCCACTGTGTACCGACCTGACGCACGATCCCGAGCAGGTCGTCGCCTGGTTCGTGCGCCGCTGGAGCGTCGAGGTGACCTTCCAAGAGCTGCGGGCACATCTGGGTGTCGAGACCCAGCGACAATGGTCTGACACAGCGATCGCCCGCACCACGCCCTGCCTGTTCGCGCTGGTCTCCAGCGTCACGCTGCTGGCCAGCCGAGTTCCCGCTCGTGCCAGGTGTCAGGTAGTGACGGCGGCATGGTACCTGAAGCCGCGGCCGACCTTCAGTGACCCCTGGCGGTGGTGCGCCGGGTGCTCTGGCGCGAGCAGAGTTTGAGAACGTCACGCCGCCGCGGACACCGAACAAAACGCCGCTTCGCTCTCCCACCACCCTGGGACTACGCCCTCTGCCACGCCGCCTGAAGGGCCAAAGTCGAGCTGAGTGCCGACGGACAGCCGCTGAGCCTCGGGGAAATGGTCGGCAACGCGCCACGTGCTTCCCTGCAGCAGTCATGTTGCCGCCGATACGGGGGTGCCGGGAGCTTAGCTTTGGACGGCAGGGGAGGGAACCCGACGGGTCACATGCCAGCTGACGATGGGCGCTGACCTCAAATCCGGGGTTGTTCGGCAATGCGCCACTTCCGGACCTTCGACTTGTGTCGTTGGGATGCCCGCTGGTCACCGGATAGCAGAGCTATCAAAAGTCATCGTGCCATTCGCATAAGCTTGGCGTATGCGCGTGGCGGACTCATCGAACTCGTAGCGTCGCAGCTTCGTGATCAAGTCCTCGAGTGTCGTATGCAAGGCGCTCGTTCAGTTCGGCGATTAGCGTGACCGCTGCCTCAGCAATAACGTTGCCGACAGGGAAGATCCCGAGGCTCTGGCCTGCCGCAAAGCCGCGAAGTCGCCCGGCGGGATCACGCCGCCTAGGGGGAAAGAGGTGGCCGGAATCTGCGCCGAAGTCGAGATAGGCGAACGCAAGGCGATCACCTTCCGGCCCTGGTCGTGCCCGTCTTGACCCGTGTTGGCGGTCAGGATGCGGGAATGGCGCTTGTCCGCCTCCCCGAAGCAGGTAGTATTTCCCAATTGTCGATGTGGATTTTTAGTTCTTGGCGCAGTTTTTTTATCAGATCAGGTGATGGCTGCTGGAGAGGTGGAAGCATACGCGGCGCATTCACGCCGATTATGTCCATAACAGACTTCATCGGGCCGGGGCTGGTCTCGGCGAAGGCCAGGTTCATGAGGGGGATAAGGCGACGGTGCAGAGCTAACGCCTCCGCCGTGCGGCCGGCCGAGGCCGCCTCGTGAATCGCCCGCCACGCCCTCGGTAGGATGTTCGCCGTCACGATGATGCCGCCTCTGGCGCCTGCCGCGACGTGCAGCGGGTACAGGCTGTCCTCACCGCTGAGGACGGCGAAGTCCGGGTCCACACCGGCCACGACCTGCAGGAAGTGGTACATGTCCGTATTGCACGCCTTCATGCCGATGATGCGCTCGTGGCGCGACAGCTCGTGCGTGACGGCGGGATTGATCGCGATGCGGGTGCGGTAGGGGATCTCGTAGATCAGGATCGGCACCGGCGCGGTGTCCGCGAGGCGCAGGAAGTAGTCGCGGATGCCGGCCTGGGTAGGGTTGGTGTAGTAGGGTGTGAGCACCAGCACTGCGTCGATGCCGACATCGGCGAATTCCCGGGTGGCCTGGAGCGCGTCGTGGTAGCCCGTGTCAAGGACGCCGGCGATCACGGGGCCCTGGCCGTTCATGGCTTCGACCGAGAGGCGGGCGGTCCGGATGCGCTCGGCCCGTGCGAGCGCGCCGTACTCGCCGGTGCCGCCGAGGGGGACGATCCCGTCGATCCCCTGCTTCAGGAGCCAGGCGAAGAGCGCCTTCAGTGCGCCCTCGTCCACGGTGTCGTCGTCGCGCACGGGTGTCGGGATGGCGGGCAGGATGCCGCGAAGGGCGTTCGCCGTCAGCATGATGGGGTATCCGATCGTCAGGAGTGCGAGGCAGAAGTCGGCGCGGTGGCGCGAAGCGGCAGGAGTCGGCCGGAATTGAAGAGGTCGCTTGGATCGAAGGCCTGCTTGATCGCCCGCATCATGGCGAGTTCCACCGGGGGCTTGTAGCGAGCCATCTCCGGCAGGTGGGTCGCGCCGACCCCGTGCTCGGCGCTGAAGGTGCCGCCGAGGGCCATCGCTGCGTCGTCGACCGCGTGGCGGATGCGCTGCACGATCGCCTCACGCTCGGCGAGCACCTCCCATGCGGCGAAGCTGAAGAACGGTATGAAATGGACGTTGCCGTCGCCCAGGTGGGCGACGACCAGCACCGTCAAGCCCGGGATGATGGCGCGCACGGCCGCCGTAGCCGATGCGATGAACGCGGGCACCGCGGAGATTGGCACGGCCGTGTCCGAGGTCAGACTGACGCCTTCCTTCTTGTTCGCTTCAGACACCCCATGCCGGACGGCCCAGAGCGCCTCGCGCTGCGCCTCGCTCGCACCGACGACGGCGTCCGTCACGAGGCCGCGGTCGAGCGCATCCTCCAGAACCGCCTGCATCGCAGCATCGAGGGAGGCCTCGTTGCCCGTGTCGGCGAGTTCGACGAGGACGTGCCATCCGCCCCCCGTCACGGGGATGCGGCGCCCCGGCACGTGCTTCACGACGAGGGCCGCTTGGCTGTCATTGATCATCTCGAAGGCCGAGAGCCGCGACCCGCAGGACGCGCGGAAGAGGCTAAGCGCCTCGATCGCCGCCTGCGGCTCGGCCACGGACAGCCACGCCACTGAGCGGGCGGTCGGCAGCGGATGGAGCTTGAGCACCGCGCCGGTGATGAGACCCAGCGTGCCCTCCGAGCCGATGAAGAGGTGCTTGAGGTCGTAGCCGGTGTTGTTCTTGCGCAGGGCCGTAAGGCCGTCCCAGATCGTCCCGTCGGGCAGCACCACCTCGAGGCCGAGCACGTTGTCGCGGGTATTGCCGTATCTCAGCACGCCGGTGCCGCCCGCATTCGTGGCGATGGTACCGCCAACCTGGCAGGAACCCTCGGCGCCGAGGCTCACGGCATAAAGCCGGCCGTGCTCGGCCGCCGTCGCCTGCACGGTCGCGAGCACGCATCCGGCATCCACCGTGATCGTGTCGTTGACGGGATCGATGGCGCGGATGCGGCGGAGCCGCTGCAGCCCGACGATGACCGGCCGCGGACCGCCGCTCGGGGGGACGGCACCACCGCAGAGGCTGGTGTTGCCGCCCTGAGGCAGCACCGGCGTCCCGGTCCTGGCACAGAGCCTGACGACCTCGGCTGCCTGCTCGGGCGTGGCGGGCAACACCACGCACAGCGCCTCACCCTGGGAGAGGCCGCGCCAGTCCTCCACGAACGGCGCCATGTCTGCTGCGGACGAGAGGATGCCAGACGCACCGACGATAGCCGCCAACTTCTCGAGCATCTGACACCCCCGATGAGTCGCCGCGCCTGGTCGCGGCTGAAAGGTCGACCTCCGCCACGGTCGAACGACAACGCCGGCTGCGGCGCGGCCAGCAGCCTTACGGCGATTAAGTCTCGGGAAAATTTTTCTTTCAAGATAATTATTCTCTTTACAGAAGAAAAAATCGGCGCACGATCAGGGGTAGCGAGGGGGATCGGCGATGCGGGCAGACGGCATAGCGCCTAACGGTGCGGCAGGATTGCAGGTCGATGCCGTGACGAAGGCATTCGGCGGCGTCGTCGCCCTTCAACCCTGCTCCTTCACCGTGCCGGCCGGCGCGATGTGCGCACTCCTCGGGCCGTCCGGCTGCGGCAAGACCACGACCCTGCGCATCGTCGCGGGCTTCGAGTTGCCGAACAGCGGTCGCGTGCTCATCGGCGGCGAGGACAAGACCTACGCACCGCCGCAGCGCCGCCGCCTCGGGATGGTGTTCCAGAGCTACGCGCTGTTTCCCCACATGACCGTGGCCCAGAACGTCGCTTTCGGGCTGCGGATGGCGGGTCTGCCTCGGGCCGAGATCGAGGAGCGGACGCGGCGGATGCTCGATGTCATCCGCCTGCCCCAGTTCGCCGACCGGCATCCCGCCCAGCTCTCGGGCGGGCAGCAGCAGCGGGTCGCCCTGGCGCGTGCGCTGGTGACGGAGCCCTCCGTCCTGCTCCTCGACGAGCCCCTCGGCGCCCTCGACAAGAGCCTGCGCGAGCAGATGCAGTTCGAGATCCGGCAGCTCCAGCAGCGCCTCGGCATCACGACGCTCATCGTGACCCACGACCAGGAGGAGGCTCTGACCATGAGCGACCTCATCGTGGTGATGAGCAAGGGCCGCATCCTCCAGGTCGGCACGCCGACGGAGGTCTACGAGCGGCCGAAGAGCCGCTTCGTCTCGGAGTTCCTGGGAACGTCGAACATCCTCGCCTGCCGCGTCCGGTCGCAGGACAGCGGGGGGGCCGTGCGGGTGGGTGTCGCGGGACTTACCCCGGAGGCGGCGTTCACGGCGTGGTCCAGGCACCCGCCCGGCGCCGACGCGGAGGTTCTGGTCGCCATCCGCCCCGAGCACATCCACATGGCACCCAGCAGCGGCCACGAGGGCATCACGGGATTCGTGGACGGCCAGATCACCGGGCACGTCTTTCGCGGCGCGACCCATGTCTACCAGGTGGCGGTGCCAGGTCTCGAGGTTCCGTTCATCGTCTACCAGCAGGTCACCGGACCGATGGCCGACGTGGCCCTGCCGCTCGGGACGCCGGTGGCGCTCACCTGGCCCGAGGGAGCCGCGAGGGTCGTCGATGCAACCGCTCATTAAGGCCCAGGCATGGCGGCGCCGGCTGTCGAGCCTGCTCGCCCTTCTGCCCGCCCTGACCTTCCTGATCCTGTTCTTCGCGGTGCCGCTCGCCGAGAACGCGGTCCGCAGCGTCGCCGTGCCGACGGCGGAGGGAACGCGGATCTCCGGCGAATACTACGCCCGCCTGTTCACCGATCCCTACTACCTCGGCATCCTGGCTCAAACCGTATGGGTGAGCTTCGAGGCGACGCTGATCTGCGTGGTGATCGGCTTCCCGATTGCCTACTACCTGGTACGGCACGGGGGCCGCTGGACCAGCCTGCTGATCTTCCTCCTGGTCGCCCCGCTCCTGACCTCGATCATCATGCGCACCTTCGGGTGGAGCGTGATCCTGGCCCGCAACGGCGTCCTCAACGTCGTCCTCCTCGATCTCGGCCTGATCGAGCGTCCCCTCCGCCTGCTGCAGGGGCCGGCCTCGGTCATCATCGGGCTCGTGCACGTGCTCGTGCCCTTCATGGTGATCTCGATCGCCGCCGTCCTGCGCGGCATCGACCGGCAACTGGAGGAGGGAGCGCAGATCCTCGGCGCCGGCCGCCTGCGCACCTTCTGGGAGGTCACGCTGCCGCTCAGCCTCGACGGCATCGCCACCGGCTCGATCGTCGTGTTCATGCTGGCGAATGGCAGCTTCCTGACGATGCTGCTCCTGGGCGGCGGCAGCGTGGTGACACTACCGCTGCTGATCTACCAGCAGTTCCTGCTCGTGCAGAATCTCGGCTTCGCCTCGGCGATGGGGAACGTCCTCCTCGCCCTCGCGGTGGCCTCTCTCTTCCTGCAGCTGCGTCTGCTCCGGCGCCGGGGGACGAGAGCATGATAAGCCTTCCGCTCCTGCGACGCCTCGAGCGCGTCCTGCCGCAAACCGTCCTCACGGCCTTCGTCGTCCTCTTCTTCGTCTTCCTCCTGGCGCCGATCGTCTTCGTGGTCCTCGTGTCGTTCTCGGATGCAGCCTTCGTTCAGTTTCCCGTGCAGAGCTACTCGCTGCGCTGGTACTATCGCCTGCTGGAATACACGCCCTTCCTGACCTCGCTGCTGTTCAGCCTGAAGCTCGCGGTCCTCGCCGCGCTGGCGGCGGCGCTGCTCGGCGTCCCGGCGGCCCTGGTACTGGCGCGCAGCGGCACGGCAACGGCGGATGCCGTCTCGACCTTCCTGCTCTCGCCGATCTCCATCCCGATGATCCTGCTCGGCGTGGCGCTCCTCTTCAACCTGTCGTCGCTGGGGCTCGGCATCTCCTTCACGTCGCTGCTCATCGGCCACACGGTCGTGTCGCTGCCTTACGTCGTGCGCACCGTCGTCGCCGTCTACCGGGGCATTGGGCGGGAATATGAGGAGGGCGCAGCCATCCTGGGCGCCAGCCGGTGGCAGATCTTCCGGTACATCACGCTGCCGCTCATCAGCTCCGGGATCTTCAGCGGCATGCTGTTCTCGATCCTGATCTCCCTCGACAATCTCTCGCTCTCGCTCTTCTTCACCAGCGCGCAGACCAACACCCTGCCGGTGGTGATGCTGAGCTACCTGCAGAACCAGTTCGACCCGGCGATCGCGGCCATCGGTACGGTGCAGATGCTGATCGCGTTCCTCGCCCTCCTGCTCATCGATCGGACCGTCGGTCTCAAGCACATGAGCTCAACCTGACGCGGGCTCGGCCTGCCCGCTTCCTCTCAGACCGACCCTGGAGACCAGACCGTGCCCACACTCACACGCACACGATCCGTCGCAGCCAGTCTCGTAGCGGTCACGGCCGTCGCGTCAGGCCAGGCGCGCGCCGCCGACCTGACCGTCACCGCCTTCGGCGGCGTCTGGGAGAAGTCGCTGCGCACCTGCTACATCGAACCGTTCCAGAAGCAGACGGGCAAGACGGTTGACGTCGTGCTCGGCACCGGTCCGCAATACGTCGCGCAGATCTCCGCCAACCCGCAGAAGCCGCCGATCGACGTCCTGCTCCACCTCATCGACAGTGCCGAGGATGCCAAGAACAAGGGACTCGTCGAGACGATTGATCCGGCCAAGGTGCCGAACCTCGCCGACGTCCCCGAGCCGTTCAAGCGGATCGCGGGCGGGACCGCCGTCGCCACCCATTACGGGGCGGCGGGACTCGCCTACAACGCCGACAGGATCAAGAACCCGCCCAAGACCTGGGCCGAGTTCATCGACCGCACCATCAAGGGCGACTGGCAGGCGAGCCTGCCCGGGATCAACGTCGCCAGCACCACGCCGACGGCGGTGATCTGGAACTTCAACGACGTCCTGGGCGGCAAGGGGGCCGACGTCGCGCCGGCGGTCGCGAAGCTCAAGGCGATGCGCGACAGCGGCAATATCGTCTTCTGGAACGACGTGAACCAGTTCCTCACCCAGATGCAGTCGGGCGAGGCGGAGATCGGCATCTACTGGGACGGCCGGGCCTGGGCCGCGAAGGATGGCGGCTTCAAGGCCCTCAACTTCGTCTATCCCGAGCCGGGCGGCGTCGTGAGTCCGACGGTGGTGCAGAAGGTCAAGAACGGCTCTCCGCTCGCCTGGGACTTCATCAACTTCCTGTTCGCGCCGGACCGCCAGTCCTGCTGGGCCGCCGCCATCCAATATCCCGTCGTGAACACCAAGGCGGAATACAAGCCGGAGCAGAAGGCCCGCATGCCGTCCTGGCAGAGCGTGCGCTGGCCGCCCTTCGCCGAGATCCTCGCGAACAACGCGCAGTGGGTCGAGACCTGGAACAAGCAGATCGGACGCTGACGCCCGCGCCGCAGCCGGCCCAATCGGACGAACGCCTGGAGACGACAATGGGTTATCGCGTAGGAGTGGATATCGGCGGATCCTTCACGGACTTCGCGCTGTTCGACGAGGCGACGCAGAGCCTCAGGACGCTCAAGGTCTTCTCGCGGCCGGACGAGCCCGGCGCCGAGGTGATGGAGGGCGTGCACCTCGTCGGAGAGCGCTACGGCATCGCGCCCTCCGACATCAGCTACTTCACCCACGGGACGACGGTGGGGATCAACACCGTCATTCAGCGCAAGGGCCTGAGGCTGGCCCTGTTCACGACCGAGAACTTCCGGGACGTGCTCGAGCTGGCGCGCCTCAAGATCCCGGACATGTACAACCTCCTCTCGAAGCGGCCCGAGCCGCTGATCACCCGGGACCGGGTCTTCGGGATCGCCGAGCGGCTCAACGCCGACGGCAGCGTGCAGCGGCCGATCGACGAGGCGAGCGTCGGCGAGGCGGTCGCCGCGGCCCGCGCGGCGGGCGCCGAGGGCATCGTCGTCGCGTTCCTGCACGCCTACCGCAACCCGGTCCACGAGCAGGCCGCCAAGGCGGTGATCGCCCGGCTCGCGCCGGATGTCCCGGTCTTCCTGTCGAGCGAGACCTGGCCGATTGTGCGCGAGTACGAGCGCACCATCACGGCGGTGATCGGCGCCTACGTGCAGCCGCGGGTCGCCCACTATCTCGGCTCGCTCCAGGCCGCCCTCAAGACTGCCGGCGTCGACGCCGAGCCGCGGCTGACCAAGTCGAACGGCGGCGTGATGACCGCCGAGCAGGGCAAGAGCGAATGCGTGCAGATGATCCTCTCGGGCACCGCCTCGGGGGTCATTGGCGCCGCCTACGTCGCCGAGACCTGCGGCGTGAAGCACTGCATGAGCCTCGACATCGGCGGCACCTCGGCCGATGTCGCCGTGATCATCGACGGCCAGCCGCAATACGGCATCGGTGAGCTGATCGGCGACTTCCAGATCTACATCCAGTCGGTCTCGGTTTCATCGATCGGCGAGGGTGGCGGCTCGATCGCCTGGATCGACGCGCAGGGCGTGCTCAAGGTCGGCCCCGAGAGCGCCGGCTCGCGGCCAGGTCCCGCCTGCTACGGACGCGGCGGCACGCGCCCCACGATCACGGATGCCTTCGCGGCGCTCGGCCTCGTCGGCCTCGCCGAGATCGGCTACTCGGCCGTGACGATCGACCGGGAGAAGGCGCGGGCCGCGGTCGCCACCCTGGCCACGCCGCTCGGGCGCACGATCGAGGAGACCGCCGAGGCCATCATCCGGATCGCGGTCTCGGGCATGTACACCGACACCAGCGCCCTGGTCTCTCGCTTCGGGATCGACCCGCGCGACTTCTCCTGCCTCGCCTTCGGCGGCGCGGGGCCGATGATGGCCTGCTTTCTCGCCCGCGAGCTCAACATGCGCGACGTGCTGGTGCCGCCGACGCCGGGAGTTCTCTCGGCCCTCGGCGGCCTGATCGCCGACATCAAGAGCGACTTCATCAAGACGCTCTACACCGACCTCGTCCCGGATCTCGGCGGGACGATCCGCGCGGAGTTCGCGGACCTCGAAGCGCAGGCCGTGTCCTGGCTGCGTGACGACCAGGGTTATGCGGGCGACTACACCCTGAGCCACTCGGCGGAGCTGCGCTACAAGGGGCAGTCCTTCGAGCTCGACACGAAGATCCCGGCCGGTCCGGCCTCGGCCGGCGACGTCGCCGCCATCGCGGAGGCGTTCCACGCCGAGCATCAGCGCGTCTACGGGCATTGCGACCGCCGCGCCGCGGTCCAGATCATGGCTCTGCGCCTCATCATCAGCGGCGGAACGGCGAAGCCCGGCTTCCTGCGCCAGCCCCTCGTCGAGGGTGTCGCCACTCCCCTGCGCCACGCCGAGGTCTGGCTCGACGGTGCGATGCGCTCGGTCGGCGTCTTCCACCGGGCCGATCTGAAGCCCGGCCAGAGCTTCGCCGGCCCAGCCGTGGTGACCCAGGACGACTGCACCACCGTCGTGCCGCCGGGCATGGCGGTCCGGGTCGACGAGTACACCAATCTGCGCATTGCTCAGGAGGCCGCGCGATGAACCTCGACATGACCGCCCTTCAGGTCCTCGCCAATTACTGCGCCGCGGCCGCCGAGAGCATGGGCTGGACGCTGATGCGGACGGCCTACTCGACCTTCGTCAAGGAGACCGAGGACTTCTCCTGCCAGGTGCTGACCCGCGACGGCCTCACCGTCGCTTCGCCCAAGACCTTCGGGGCGACCTGGTACACGGGCCTCGATTACGGGGATCTGATCCGCCTCTTCGACTATGAGGAGGGCGACATCTGCATCACGAGCGACCCCTACGCGGGCTACGTCGCCACCCACACGCCGGACATCCACATGTGGAAGCCGGTGTTCCGGGACGGCCGGATCGTCTGCTTCGTGGGCTGCCACATCCACAACACCGATGTCGGCGGCGCCGTGCCGGCGACTCTGTCGCGCACGAACACCGAGATCCACCAGGAGGGCTTGCGCATCCCGCCGATGCGCCTCATGCGCCACGGCGTCCTCAACGCGGATCTCCTCGCGCTCATCGCCAACAACGTGCGCCTGCCCGAGCAGAACCACGGCGACCTCAATGCCCAGATTGCCTGCGTCAACGTCGGCGAGCGCAAGATCCACGAGATCATCGACCGCTTCGGCGCGGACGACTTCGTGACCGGCCTCGACGACCTCCTCGAATATGCCGACAACCAGGCCCGGGCGGTGATCCGGACGATCCCGGACGGCGAGTACGCCTTCGCCGACTATGCCGACGAGGATCAGACCGGCGGCTACCCGGTGCGGATCGCCGCCACGCTCAAGGTCCACGGCGACACGCTGACGGTGGATTTCACCGGCAGCGACCCGCAGCTCGCCTCGGCCCTCAACATGCCAACCGGGGGCAAGGAGCGGCACGCGCTCGCCACCGTCGGCACCGTCTATGCGCTCTACTGCCTCGACCCGACGATGATGCTCAATGCCGGCCTGATGCGGCCGACGCGGGTGATCCTGCCCGAGGGCACGGTGATGAACGCAGTGATGCCAGCGGCGGTCGGCATGCGGAGCCTCCTGTGCAACCTGGCGCAGACGGTGGTCATCGGCGCGTTCTGCCGGGCGGTGCCCGAGCGCCTGCCCGCGTCGCCCGGCAGCGCCGTCAGCATCATGAACGTGAAGACGACGACGAAGGGCGGCCGCACGGTAATGGCCTCGATCGGCCCGGTGGGCGGCGGGGCCGGCGGCGGCCCGTTCGCGGACGGCTCGGAGGGGTGCGGCGCCAACATGTCGTTCCTGAAGAACACGCCCGTCGAGATCAACGAGGCGGAGGTCCCGATCACGATCCGCCGCTACGGGCTCGTGCCCGACACCGGCGGGCCGGGCCTTTACCGCGGCGGCACGGCTCTGGAGATGGAGTTCCAGCTCCACGCGCCGCAATCCATGGTGACGGCGCGCAACCGCGACCGCTCCGTCTTCTCGGCTTGGGGGCTCGCCGGCGGGCGGGCCGGGACGGTCTCGCGCTTCGCCCGGAATCCTGGCAGCGAGACCTGCACGGAGCTGGGCTCGCAGGACGTCGTCGTCTGCGAGCCCGGTGACGTCATCCTGATTCAGGGGCCGGGGGCGGGCGGTTACGGCGATCCGCTGGAGCGCCCGCCGGAGGCCGTCCTCTCGGATGTCCGGCGCGGGCTCGTGTCGCGGGCGCGGGCGGAGACGGATTACGGCGTCGTGATCGGCCCCGACCTGACGCTCGACGCCGCGGCAACCGCCGCCTTGCGCGAGCGCGGGCGCTCCGAGGCTCCTTGCCCCGAATTCGGCTTCGGCGAGGGGCGGCTGGCGTTCGAGCGCGTCTGGACCCGCGACCGCTACGCGGCCCTCACCGCCATCCTGGCCGAGGTCCCGGTCAGCTGGCGCTTCTTCGTGAAGCACCAGATCTTCGCGGACCTGAAGCAGCGGGGGGAGGCCGCCCAGGGCGGGGCCGCGGACGTCTACCGCGCCTACGAGGCGGTCGCGGCTCGCTTCTCGGATCTTCCCCGGGTACAGGCTCTACCCCAAGTGGTGCAGTCCGCCGCCTGAGCGTCGGACTTTATCGGCGAGCACAGACGGCTGTCACGATGGATGTTGTCCTCGACCCTGACCCGCGCGAAGGCCGCGCGGGTGGCAACGCAGAGCAGAGTCTCGGCCAGCGGCTCAGGGAGCTGCGCCGGAGCCGGAAGCTGACGCTCCAGCAGGTTAGCGACCGGAGCGGCATCAGCCTATCGAGCCTGTCGAAGATCGAGCGCGACGAACTCTCGCCGACGGTCACGACCCTCGAGCGGATCGCAGCCGGGTACGAGATCGACTCGGCGGCGATCTTCGGCGGGCGGGAGGCGGTGCATCGCGCCCCCGGCCGCCGCTCGATCACGCGGGCGGATGGCGGCCGCTCGATGCCGACGGGAACCTGCGACAATGTCTGGCTGTGCCCCGAGCTCAGCCACAAGCTCATGACGCCGATCCTCACGACCGTGACCGCGCGCTCCCTCGAGGATTACACCGAGTGGGCGCGCTACGAGGCCGAGGTGTTCATGTACGTGCTGAGCGGCAGCGTCATCGTCCACAGCCAGATCTACGAGCCGACGCGGCTCGCCACCGGCGAGTCGATGTATTACGACGCGAGTACGCCGCATCTCTGGGTCACGGAGTCGAAAGATCCCGCGAAGGTCCTGTGGCTTTACGCAACCTATCGTTGAGATGATCCGCCGATCCGCCTGAGAGCCTGCGTGTTTCGTGCCGCCCCCGGGCGGCACGCCGTCGGCTAGAGCAGGATCCGATCACGTTGCAATCGGATCCTGCTCCAGATCTTTGTTTTTTGACGCATTTTCTGCGACGAACCGGCATCCACTTCGTCGGAAAATGCTCTCCCCCGACTCCGCTTCCTGCCCTACGCGGCGCCTCGCATGGAGGCGGCGAGCGCCGCCCGGACCGCCGCGATGCTGGCGCGCTCGGCCGCGGCGTAGAGCGCGTCCTCGTCGGTGACGGTCGCGCCCAGGTCCCTCTCGAAGGCCGCCCTAGCTGCGCGCCGGGTGTGGTTGCGCTGGCCTTCGTCGCCGAGGTTCGACGCGAAGATGCCCGCCGCGCTCACCGGCAGGAAGTCCTCGTAGGTGATCGGCTCCGCTCCGACGAAGCCGGAGGCGACGAGGGTGTCCAGGTCGGCCTCCGCGGGCGCACCGGGCTTGCCGGTCGGCGCGTAGCGGAAATAGGCGAGCCCCTCGCTGCGCAGCGTGGCTTCGTCGTCGGGGAAGGCCCGGAATACCTCGGCCAGCGCCGCGCTGTAATCGGCGGCGTTGGAGCCGTCCGGCTTGACCTGGACGCGGTCGCGAACCTCCGTGAGCAGACGATCGTAGAGCGCGCGCCCCTTCGGGGTGAGGGCGACGCCCCGCTGCTCGATCTCGCCGAACCGGGCGGTGTGGGTCCCGTTCTCGGCGGTGCCGCTGCTGCGGAAGCGGATGGGTTCCTGCAGGGCGCGGAAGCTCGTCTGCCGCAGGAGGATCGGCACCCTGCGGCGCGGCGGCCCCTCGATGACGGCCTTCGGCGTAATGCCTTTGCCCGGCATACCGTCCTGTACAGCGTCGATGTCGAGCGTGCGGGGGGTGAGATGGTTGATGTGCGGTCCCTTGAAGCAGACGATGTCGGCGACGAGGGGGTGCACCTTGCGCAGGCGGGCATAGACTTCAGCCGGCACGGTCGCCTCGCTTTGCCAGCGGAAGGTCTCCAGCGCCTCGGCCACGAAGGCGTCAGCCTCGGCCGCGTCGAGTCCTCCGTCCCGCTCGGCCAGCGCGATCAGGTCGAGGCAGCCCGAGGTGAAGATCGACCTGCTCCCCAGGATCTCGGCCGCCTCCCGGCGCAGGGTCTCGTCCGGCAAGAGGTCGAGACGCAGGAGCGAGGTGAAGACGCGGAAGGGGTTACGCCGCAGCGCCTCCGCATCGACCGGCCTGAAGGCGGTGGAGTGGACCGGGACACCGGCGACGGAGAGGTCGTAGTAGCCGACCGGCACCATGCCCATGACGGCGAAGAGCCGCCGCATCGTGGCGAGTTCCGCCGCGGTGCCGACGCGGATGGCGCCGTGGCGCTCGAGCTCGAGCCGCTCGATCTCGTCGTTGTCTCGCAGGCGGCGGTCGAGGAGGGCGTCGCCGCGGCGGACATCGAGGTTCACCGTGCGAACCAGGTCCATGAGGGTGCCGTATTGCGGTACCTCCGCGCGGTACATGTCCGACATCGCGCGGGAAAATCTCGTCCGCACGAGGTCGGGACTCACGATGGTCTTGTTCGCGCTCACGTCAGATCTCCTCGCCTTCGAAGCGTCCCACCGCCCGTGCCGGTCCCAGCGCGGCCGTTCCGGCGCACCGGCCGGCTCGCGCCACGCCCGATCGCGTGGCACGGCATGTCCTCTCGCGGTCTTCAGGCCAGAGCCGCGCAGGCGGTGCGGATCCGCCCGCAGGCCTCGGTCAGCTCGGCTTCCGACGTCGCGTAGGAGATGCGAAAGAAGCCGGCGAGACCGAAGCACGACCCCGGCACCACTGCCACGTCGGCCGACTCGAGCAGGTGGCGGCAAAAGGCGCGGTCGTCCTCCAGCACCGTCCCGTCGGGCGTCGTTCTCCCGAGCAGGCCGGCGCAGTTCGCGAACGTGTAGAATGCGCCTTCGGGCCTACGGCACGAGAGGCCCGGCATCGCGTTCAGCGCCTCGACCACGAGGTCGCGGCGGCGCTGGAACGCCACTCTCCGGTCGGAGATGCTCGCCTGGTCGCCGACGAGAGCCTCGAGCGCGGCCGCCTGGCTGATGGAGCTCGGACAGGAGGTCGACTGGCTCTGCACCGTGGCCATGGCCTGGATGAGCGCCTTGGGTCCCGCACCGTAACCGATGCGCCAGCCCGTCATCGCGTAGGCCTTGGATACGCCGTTCACGGTGAGCGTGCGCAACCTGAGCTGCGGCGCCGCGGATGCGGGCGTGGCGAAGCGGCGCCCGTCGTACAGGATGTGTTCGTACATGTCGTCCGACATCAGCCAGACGTGCGGATGGCGGTCGAGGACCTCGGCAAGCCCGACGAGGTCGTCCGCCGTGTAGGCCGACCCCGTCGGGTTCGAGGGTGAGTTGAGAAGAAGCCAGCGGGTCCGGGGGCCGATCGCCCGCTCCAGAGCCTGCGGGGTCAACCGGAACCCATCCGTCTCCGCGCAGGGAACGATGATTGGGACGCCGCCGCAGATGGCGACGATATCGGCATAGCTCGTCCAGAACGGCGCCGGGATCACGACCTCGTCGCCGGGATCGAGGCTCGCCATGAAGGCGTTGTAGAGGACCTGCTTCGCCCCGGTCCCGCAGGTGATCTCGTCTAGCGCGTAGTCGAGGCCGTTGTCGCGACGGAATTTTTCCCGGACGGCAGCCTTCAGCTCGGGCGCGCCGTCGAGGATCGTGTACTTCGTGCGGCCCTCGCGCATGGCGCGAGCCGCCGCCGTCTTGACAGGTTCAGGCGTGTCAAAGTCGGGCTCGCCGGCGCCCAGCACGATCACCGGACGCCCCGCACGCTTGCGGGCGCTCGCCTCCGCGGTGATCCTGAGGATCTCGGAGACCTCGATCGAGGCGAGACGGGCGGCCGGCCGAAAGACCGGCCCGGTCTGGAGGGGCGCGTTCATGCCTTCGCCGAGCCCTCGTCCGCGATCTCGAACTTGACCCCCTGCGCCAGCGGCATCGCCCGGCCATAATTGATGGCCGTCGTCTGGCGGCGCATGTAGGCCTTCCAGGCGTCCGAGCCGGATTCACGCCCGCCGCCCGTCTCCTTCTCGCCGCCGAAGGCGCCCCCGATCTCAGCCCCGGAGGAGCCCATGTTCACATTGGCGATGCCGCAATCGGAGCCGGTCGCCGACAGGAAGCGGCTCGTCTCACGCATGTCGTTGGAGAAGATCGAGGACGAGAGCCCCTGCGGCACGCCGTTCTGGAGATCGAGCGCTTCGTCAAAGCTGCGGACACGCATCACGTACAGGATCGGCGCGAAGGTCTCGTGCAGCATCGGCCCGACCTGCGCCGGCATCTCGACGAGGGCCGGGCGGACGTAGAAGCCGCCGGGCGCGACGCCGTGCGTGTGGCGCCCGCCGCCATGCACGATTCCGCCCACCTCCCTCGCCTCCGCGAGCGCCCGCTCCATCCCGGTATACGCCGCCTCGTCGATCAGCGGCCCAACCAGGGCGTCACCCTCAAGCGGGTTGCCGACCGAGACCGACGCGTAGACCTGCTTCAGGCGCGGCACGAGCGCGTCGTACACGCTGTCGTGGACGAAGAGGCGGCGCAGGGTCGTGCAACGCTGGCCGGCGGTGCCCATGGCCGCGAAAGCGATGGCGCAGAGCGCCAGGTCGAGGTCCGCCGACGGGCAGACGATCGAGGCGTTGTTGCCGCCGAGTTCCAGGATTGCCCGGGCGAAGCGGGCCGCGACGCGCTGGCCCACCACCCGGCCCATCGCGGTCGAGCCCGTGGCCGAGACGACCGGCACGCGTTGGTCGTCGACCAGCACCTCGCCGACGTCGCGACCACCGAGGATCAACGTTGAAAGACCCTCCGGTGCCTCGGGGAAGCGCGCGATCACGCGCTCGGCCAAGGCCTGAACGGCGATGGCAGTGAGCGGCGTCTTCTCCGAGGGCTTCCAAACCACGCTGTCGCCGCACACGAAGGCGAGTGCCGCATTCCAGGACCACACCGCCACGGGGAAATTGAAGGCCGAGATGACGCCGACGATCCCGGCCGGGTGCCATTGTTCCATCAGGGAATGATCGGCCCGCTCGGACCCCATGGTCAGCCCGTAGAGCTGGCGCGAGAGGCCGACGGCGAAATCGCAGATGTCGATCATCTCCTGGACCTCACCCAGGCCCTCGGAGACGATCTTGCCGACCTCGATGGTGACGAGCCGACCGAGCGCTGCCTTATTGGCCCGCAGCTCCTCGCCGAGGAGCCGCACTAACTCGCCCCGCCGCGGCGCCGGCACTTGGCGCCAAGCCAAGAAGGCATCGTGCGCCCGTCCGATTGCCGCGCGAGCCTCGTCCGGCGAGGTCTCCTGGACCCGGACGATCAGCTCACCCGTGAGCGGCGAACGGACGATGCACGACCCTTCCGCCTGGCGCGGAAGCTCGGCGCCGAACGACTCGAGCAGCGCGGCGACCTCGTCGGCAAGCGGATGCGCGACGGGAGCGGCTTCGACGGCCTGGGACATCGTAATCTCGCGGATGGTGTCCCGAACGGGACGGCGGGGTGAGCCTTCGGCCCGTCGGGGCGATTTTGCAAAGGAGACTTCTTCACCAGTGCATGACGATTTGGAATAAGAGGTCCATGGCGACGTCACGCACCCGAATGCCCTCGTTCCAGGAGCTCACCGCCTTCGAGGCGGCCGGCCGTCACGGCAGCTTCACGCGGGCCGCCGACGAACTCGCCCTGACTCAGGGGGCGATCAGCAAGCAGATCCGGCAGCTCGAGACCACGCTTGAGACGGTGCTGTTCGAGCGCGCCAAGGGACGCGTCATGCTCACCGCCGCCGGCCGCGCCCTGCTGCCGACCGTCGGGCGCCTCCTCCAGGACTACGTCACCGCGGCCCATTCCGTGATGGCGTCCGCCGGCAGCGAGGTGACGCTCAAGCTCGCCGTCCTGCCGACCTTCGCCACCCGCTGGCTCATTCCCCGTCTGCCGAGGTTCCTGGCGTCACACCCGCACATCACGATCAACCTCGTGACCGAGCCGGAACCCTTCGATCTCATGGCACAGTCCGTCGACGCCGCGATTCATTTTGGGGCTCCAAACTGGGCTCAAGCGGACTGCATCAGGCTCTGCGACGAGGCCGTGGTCGCGGTCTCGGGGCCAGCCTACGCGGAGCGCTATGCTCTGAACTGCCCCGCCGACCTCGTGCGCGCGACGCTCCTGCAGCAGGCCAGCCGTCCCGGCCTGTGGCGGGACTGGTTCGCGGCGATGGGGTTCGTCCAC
This sequence comes from Methylobacterium nodulans ORS 2060, assembly GCF_000022085.1. Taxonomy (NCBI): domain Bacteria; kingdom Pseudomonadati; phylum Pseudomonadota; class Alphaproteobacteria; order Hyphomicrobiales; family Methylobacteriaceae; genus Methylobacterium; species Methylobacterium nodulans. The sequence goes on along the minus strand of NC_011892.1, from coordinate 209,548 downwards.
CCATTTCCTTTTCGAGGACCGCTCTTCGATCAGTTCGCGATGACAATCGAGGCTGCGAAGGTCGGAATTGGTATCGCGCTCCTTCCGTCCTTCTTGGTCGAGCAGGAACTCGCCGATGGCAGCCTCATCCAGATCGCGGCGCCACTTCTCACGGGATCGGGGTCGTACTACATTGTTGTTCCTATCGATCGAAGGCGGGAATTCACCATCGTATCCTTTGTGGATTGGCTTGTCGCTGAAGCGGCCACCTCAGCATCAGGGCGATCCAAAAATTTGTTGACTGAAATATAATATAATTTCTGATATTAATATGTATAATATTAATAAGGGTACTTTGATATATAATATTATGACTTTGGTTGCACGATTGATCACCATGCCATCATCAACTGCTCGCTCTGACATAAGCAACGCAAGGGGCGGCTGATGTCAGAAAACTACGCCATGAAATCATATGTCCGAAAACTGCTCGCAACCGGACGTTCTCGACACGCCCCGCGAATGTCCGCGAGGGGTCATGACCAGCCCTGCTTGCCCACGTGCCCCGACATTGAAAGCTACGATGCATGTCAGTCTGCCCTAGCTTGCACGACGGCGGCTTTCTAGCCCGTCTTATTCGCGAGGGCCTGGACGATGCGGTGTTTCGAGGTGTCGGCGTGCGCTGGCGGGCGCCCTCGATGACGCCTCCAGTCGCCGTTTGATCGAGATAGGGCTGGAGGAACAGGAGCGGGTAGGTGGGGGCGTCGCAGCCCCGTGGCTCAGGCGGAAGCTGGGCGGAGCACGCCTGCCAGATGGCGCACCAACGCCGCTTCAGGAGAGGCGGCCGCTGCGCGCTGAGCCCGTCGACGCGGTGAGCGGGCCACTCCCCCTCACTCAAGCTCGATTTTGCAGCGTCGCGAGCTTGCGGGCGGCGCCCCGTTGGGCTCTCAGCCGCTCGCCGTAGCGGGCCGGCATGGCGGGCGTCTTCCACGAGCCCGCCTGCATGACCTCGAGCAACTCGAACCCGGCCGCGAACATGTCCTGGGTCGCCCCGACCCGGGTCGAGTGCCCCGACGGGGGACGCGCGAGCTTCACGCCCGCGGCCAGCGCGATCTCGCGGTAGAGCCGATGCACCTCCGCGTCGCCCAACGCCGCGGCCCCGACCCGACCACCCTTCGTCACCGGCCGGAACAGCGGCCCGCTCGTCAGCCCGGCTGCCTCCAGCCACGCGGACACATGCCCGACCGTGTCCGGCGCCAGGTACTTGACTGCGCCTTCGCCCTCCTGGTCGGTCTTGGTCCGCCGCACCAGGATCGTGCCCGAGCCGTCCTCCACGCGCTCGAGATCCTCGATGAGCAGCGACACCAGTTCCGAGCGCCGCAGCAGCGTATCGTAGGCCACGGCCATCAGCGCGGCATTGCGCAGCGCGATCAGCGGCACCTCCCGATCGCCCTCGGCCACGCGCCGGTGCAGCCGCTCGGGGGTCTTCACGGCGAGCATGCGGTCGATGCTGGGCCGGTTGAGCGGCTCGGCCTGCTTCTGGCGGCGGCCCTTGGCCCGGCTCATGCGCTTGACCGCCAGCCGCACGCGCTCGTCCGTGCACGGGTTGGGCAGACCGGCCGCGCGGTGGAGCATGGCGATCGAGGAGCGGTAGCGCTCGACCGTGGCGCGCGACTTCCGCGCGGCCTGGGCGTCGATGAAGTCGGCGACCGTCTGCGGCGCGGCGGGCAGGACGGAGCGGCCGTGCGCGCGGCACCACGCGGCAAAGATGCGGCTGTCGGCGGCAAGCGCCCGCAGCGTGTTGGGGGCGAAGGCGCCCTGGGCGGCGCGGGCGTAGGCCTCGAGCCGCTCCAGCAGCGCGGGTCCGGGCGGCAGGGCCGCGGCGAGCGGGACGGGGAGGGCGAAGGATGAGCCGTGGGGCGGCGCGGGGGCGGGATCGGCGGGGTCGAACTCCATGGCCGCAGCGTAGCCGTACGATCCTCAACAATCCACCCATTCCCGACGATAGCTGGTATTATCGGGGGTGATTTCGAGGGCGTTTGGAGAGGCGTTTCGGGGCCGCAAGCGCCCCCTCCCAAGTGAACCAAGTGATAGTGCGATTCACTTGGTTCACGTATCATCAACCACGTTGTGAGAAGCCCTTACGCCGTCGACAAACTCTTCACCGCCGCGACCTGGCGCCGGCTCGCCGGTCCGGCCGAGCGCGCGGCCGAGGCGCTCCTGCGCCTGGACGAGCGCCTCGCCCGCACGGAGCCGGCCCTCGCCGACGGCGTGAGGGCGCGCGCGCACTTCGTCGACGCCCAGGCTGCCCTCGGGCTCGAGGGTCGGCTCGTGCTCATGGAGGACCTCGTCCTGCACGACGCCGCCATGCCCGTGCGCCGGCCGACCCCGGAGCTCGGTCGGGCCGCGCACATCCTCGCGACCCGCCGCCGGATCGCCGCGGCCCGCCCGGACTGGCCCTTCGCGCGCGAGGGCTGGTCCGCCCTGTTCGGAGCCGCGGGACGCGATCCCGACGGAACGGAAGCACCGCTCGGGAGCCCATCGACGGAGACGCCGCGCCGCGGTGACGCCACCGAGCCGCAACCCTGGGCCAGGCCGCGCTTCGGGCAGGATTCGTTCGACGACGAGGACGACGGGGCCACCAGCTCAGGTGATGAGGATGAGCTCTGGACAGCGGACGAAGCCAGCGATTCGGCCTTCGCGGACATCGACCAGCTGCTCGCCCGCAGCCGGCGCACCCTCGCCGAGTTCAACGACCTGACCACGGATGAGGGCCGGGCTGTGCTTCGGGTGCGCGATCCGCAGTACGGGGAAGCCGAACGGCTGGCGGCCTGGCGGCGGATCGCCCTCAAGGACGTGCAGGAGCTGCCGACGGTTCTCGCGGCCGCGGTCGCGCTCGACGCCTGGTTCGCCCTGGACCCGTCCGAGCGCCAGCCCTTCCTCGGCCCCCTCCTCGCGGCCGCCCTCCTCCATCAGCGCGGGACGGCGCGCCATCACCTCCCTGCCCTCGCGCTCGGCCTGCGCGAGAGCCGGACGCGGTGGCTGACGGTGCACCCCGCGCCCGAGCGCCTCGGCGCGATCCTGCGTGCCGTTGAGGCGGCGGCACACGCCGCCGGCCGCGACCTCGACCGGCTGAGCCTCGCCCGCGAACTGATGCTTCGCCGGGCGCAGGCCAAGCGCCGCACCTCGCGGCTGCCGCAGCTCGTGGAGGTGTTCCTGGCGAGCCCGCTGGTCACGGTCCAGAGCGCGGCCCAGCGGCTGGGAACCTCAGCCCAGGCGATCGAGGCCATGCTGGCCGATCTCGGCCCGGCCTGCCCGCGCGAGCTGACCGGGCGCAGGCGCTACCGGGCCTGGGGCATCGTGTGAGGCGCATGCACCGCAGAGCATGAACCTGTTCCTGATCAGATGGCTGATGCGCAAGCACAAGAGGCTGGCAGGCCACAAGACACGGGCTGCCAAGACGCTCGGGCAGATGGCGCAACAGCAGCCGCGGGCATTCGTTCATTGGTCGCTGGGTTATCTGTCATAGGCTGGTGATAGGAGCCGGATGAGTCGAGAGGCTCCCGTCCGGTTCTGAGAGGGGCCGGAGGTGAAATCCCTCCGGCCTACTCACCCCTACGTGGCGACCTGGGCCGGGTTCGTCTACGTGGCCTTCGTGATCGACGCGTTCGCTCGGCGCATGGTCGGCTGGCGGGTGTCTCGGACCGCCCATGCTGGCTTCGTGCTGGATGCCCTGGAGCAGGCGCTGCGCGAGCGCCGCCCTGTCGTAGGACGCGGACTCCGCCCGCTACCAGGGCGGCCACTTCGCCACGGCGCGCATGCCGGAAGATACCGCCTGAGACAACTGCGCGCCCGTGGCGGAGCCCGCGCTCAGTGTCCCGTCCTGAGCTGCGCGAGAGGGACGAGGCATTCGGAAATCGGGAACTCCGTCGAGTGCCGGCTCGTCTTGGGCGGCAGCAGGGGTCCGCGGATGGCCGCGTGCATCACGGCGGACCGATCGACATGACGATCCTCACGCCAGCTCCCGACCCGGATGTAGCGGTGATCGTAGTCGACGACCGCGCACGGCACGACGCTCAGCTGGAGCCGTTCCGATGCGGCATGCCGGTGGTGGCCGTCCAAGATCACGTGATGTCGGCTCTCCACGAGCAGTGGGTGCGTCCAGACATCCCTCTCCCTGATCCGCCCGAACAGCCGATCCACGTGGAGCGCATCTGTCCTCTCGTGCGGGATCAGGGCGCGGACCGGCAGGAGCCGCAGCGTCCACCACCGGTCATCCTCGCCCTCCCGGCGTACGTCCACAGGTTCGAAGGCGGTCTCGATGGGCATGGGCCAAACTCCCTCGTCCGTTGGGTAGGTTGTGGGGGACTTCGCGCGTGTTCCGCGCGGCCAACGGAGGCGCCGTGCCCTGGTGACCGGCGCCCCGGTTCGACGCGGGCAGCGGACGCACCCGACGCCGCGTCGGACCGTCCGCTCCCGCACACCGGCGTCGCGCCTAAAGGAAGAAGTGCTTCAGAGCGCGCACATTCACCTCCTTCACCAGTGTAGGAAGTCGCTCTATCGTGCCTACAAGTAAGATCTTTAGTTCAAATACCGCTAAATCTGGATTCTTTTCCCGAAGGTGACCGATCAAGCGGGAGACGTTTGCGAATACCATGCGCGCGGTTCCAGCATCCTCCAGATCCAATAGGCGGATATACCGAGTGTGATCATTGAACGTCTGCATCAACGCGAGTGCAGCGGTGTTGCCGGCGAGGCCCGCGATGCGTTCCAGAAGCTGCCCGACGAAGACCGACTGCGACAGAGCGAGGTGCTGCTTGGAGGCGACGTCTCCCACCCCCCCAATCTTCGGAACTGCGGGCTCCTCAAGACCGCGCATCGTGAAATGCGCGATGCCCTTCTCGACGGCATAGCGGCTGACCATGAAGGCCAATTCGTACCGGTCAGAGAGTTCGCTCAGGTCGAGTGGCTTGGTGTAGAAGCCCTTGTGCGGCACCGACACAATCAGGCCCTCGACGCTGAGGCGGATGAGAGCCTCGCGCACCGGGGTGGCGCTGATCTTCAGCCGGTCGGCGAGGTCCCGGGCCCGAAGTTGCTGGCCCGGGTGGAACGCGTGTTGGAGGACAAGATCCTTGAGGCGGGAGTGGGCGTCCCGCATCGCGGTCATCGCGTCATCTTCTCTACAGGTCGGACCCGGTATGATCAGCCTGTCTTGGATTTGGCCATTGACGATCACTGGCCGTGTCTCCGTCAGTTCCGAAGCTTTATGCTTCGGAAATTCCGAGCTTGGCAGTCAGATTACCTTGCGAGAGGAAACCTGTCAATATAGGTTGTATATGTCCCTAAACTGACATCTGTAAATGGAATTTTCGCCGCGGCAGCCGCCGAGGCGCTGAATCACGGCACTGTGCGGCCGCTACTGGCGGGGCGGCGCGTCCGTCCCGGATCCGGCCGCCGACCGGCCGGAGAGCACGATCGCGGCGGCCAAAGCCTGCATGAGGACCATCATCAGGAGGGGAGCGGTGCTGCCCCGCGAGAGGTCCCGCAACAGGCCGAGGATCGCCGGCGCGAAAGCGTAGGACGTCTGGTTGGCGGCCGTCACGAGGGCCATGACGCGAGGGGCGTCCGTCGGGGTGAATTCGACGCCCGCGATCTGCGGCGGGAGCGAGAGTTGGCTGCCGACCCCGATCCCGAAAAGCACGCAGCCCGCGAGCAGGAGGACGAGCGACTGCGTCCCCGCGGCGACGAGGGCGAGGGTTCCCACGGCCTGCAGGGTAAAGTTCCCGCTCGCGACGATGCGCCAGTCCGATCGCGCGGGCAGCAGCATCCCGACCAGCGTCCGTCCGGCGATTGCGCAGGCGGTGACTAGGCTCACGGCCACGCTCGCCCAGTCCTCTCCGAGCATCGGCGCCGCGACGAGGACGAGCGTGACGATGATCCCGATCTGGGCGAATAGCCCCAGCGAGAACGCCGCGGACAACGTCAGGAAGCGGCGATCGGTCAAGGCCGCGGCGCCGGCCGGGAGGGCCGGCTGCCGGGCCGCTGGCTCGGCGCGCGCCTCGGCGGCTTGCACGGCGGCGCCGTCGGGAAGCAGCCCGAGGCTCTCGGGCGTCGGCCGCAGGAACCGGCCTGCGCACCACCACAGGCTGCCCGTCATCGCGGCCCCCATGACGACGGCCGCGCCGAGGAGATCCAGCCGGACGATCAGGAACTGCCACAGGGGCGCGAAGACGATGCCCCCGACGCTCGCGCCGTTGAATGCCGCGCCGAGCGCGGCCGGGCGCAGCCGCCTGAACCACGGCGAGACCATCGCGTTGATTGCCGCGCCGCTCGTCAGGGCGAACCCCGTCCCGGTCAGGAGCGCCGCCGGAAAGAGCTGCCAGGGCGCGGCCGCGAGCGCCCAGCCCAGCATCCCGGCCGAAGCGGACGCGGCGCCCAGGCGCGTGACGGCGACGAGCCCCAGGCGCACGTGCAGGCGCGCGATCTGGCTGACGATGCCGGCGCTGACCAGGAAGTGCGCGGTGACCGCGGCCGAGGTTAGGGACACCGGCCATCCGTGCTTGAGGTGGAGCGCGGCGAGGAAGATCGACGGGCCGTAGAAGCCCACGCCCCACGCGAAGGTTGCGACCACGAAGGCGCAGACCACCACCCACCAGCCGAAATATACCTGCCTCGGACTGCGCGCGACCCCGAGGAGAGCCGAGAGGCGCGTCGCGCGACTCACGTCCGCGCCCCGCGCCGCCACAGCAGCACCCACAGTTCCGTCCGCTTGCGGAACCCGAGGCGCCCGTAGAGCGGTCGCGCGCCGTTCGCCGCGTAGACGTGGAGGAAGGGCACGTCGCCGCGCCGGTGCGCGGCCCGGGCGAGGCTCGCCGTCACCGCGGCGCCGAGGCCGCGCCCGCGCGCCTCGGGAGAGACCGCGATCGCGCTCAGTTCGACGTGTCCGTCCAGCCGGAAGCGCTCGCCGCCCATCGCGACGAGCCGGCCCGTCCGCGCGTCACGGACGCCGACGTAGCGGCCGAGCACGGGGGTCCGGCGCGCGAAGGGACCGGGTCGCGCGGCCTCGACGAGGGCGAGGATGTCGCCCTCGTCGGGGCGGTCCGAGCACAACCACCTCGTCCTCCGCCGGAAGGGGCTCCGGCAAGTTCGCGGCCGGCATGACCATCTGGAGGATCGGATGGGCGCCGACCGTGTGCCAGCCGGCCGGAGGCGCTTCCTCGCGGGGACGGAACAGGCGCACGTCGCCGGGCGGCAGATCGATCATGAGATCCGACAGGGCCGCCTCGCTCGCCTCCCTGACCGCCGAGTACGGCGCCACGTCCCGGGGGTAGTGGCGCGCGAGGCCGCGCCCCGAGGCGAGCGTGGCGTGAGGCCCGGTCAGGGCATGCCATGCGGGATTATCGAGTTGATCGCTCATCGAGCCGTCCCATTGAGTGTTGTCTCTGCTCCGGCGCTCCCGCGGGCATGCCGGCCGCGGGATGATAGGCGCGGACCGTCGCACGACGCTTCGGAGCCGGCCGAAGCGTGGCGTTCGCCCCCGCGCGCCGGACCGGCCGCGTCACGCCGTCCGCTGCAGGGGCTGCCCGAGCGACGCGAGCAGGCCGCGGGCGCACAGGCTCTCGGTCACGCGACCGGCCTTCACGGCGATCATGCTGAAGGAGTTCGACGCGCCCAGTCCGTGCGAGGCTTCCGCGGCGGGCTTGTCACGTTGCCGAGCAGCCCAGCTTGCGGCGACTGATCTTGCACCGTAGCCGGAGGGGATGAACGCGCCTTCCTACGCCGGCTACCGCTTCCCGTCCGACATCATCCAGCGGGCCGTCTGGATGTATCTGCGCTTCACCCTCAGCTACCGCGATGTCGAGGAACTCCTGGCCGAGCGCGGCATCAGCGTCGCCTACGAGAGCATCCGGCGCTGGGTGCTCAGCTTCGGTCCCGCTATCGCGCGTCGGCTGCGCGCCTCTCGCCCGAAGCCACACGGACGTTGGCACCTGGACGAGGTGTTCGTGCAGATCTCTGGCCGACAGATGTACCTGTGGCGGGCCGTGGATGCCGAAGGCGAGGTGCTGGACGTGCTGGTCCAGCCCAAGCGGGACAGGCGGGCTGCCCAGAAGCTGATGCGCAAGCTGCTGAAGAAGCAGGGCATGGCACCCGAGGCGTGGGTCACAGACAAGTGCCCGGCCTACGGTGCCGCCCTTCGTGAGATGAAGCTGAGCGGGGCTGAGCACGTCCAGCGAAAGCGGGCGAACAATCGGGCGGAGAGCTCGCATGTGCCGGTGCGACGACGGGACCGGAAGCAGCAAGGCTTCAAGTCAGCGCGCTCAGCTCAGCGGTTCTTGTCCATGCACGCGGCCACCTACAACACCTTCACTGTTCCCCGCCCCCTTGTCTCGGCTCCTACGCACCGGCTCTTGCGAGCCGAGGCGTTCGATATGTGGCGCAGTGCGGCCGGCGTCGCTGCCTGAAATGAGCCAGCCGGGTCTTATCGCGGCCAAGCGAGCCAACGTGACAAGCCCCTTGTCGGGAATGTCCGGTTGCGAGGGTTTTCCGGATGTTTGATTTCCTGACGCGGTTCCCTGATATCCGCCGTCACGCCGCGCTCTCGTGTCAGGCGCGTCAACAGAAACGGCCGCTCTGGCTGTAAGGAATCGGTCGTTTTCCCGCACAGCCTGGCACAGGCGGCGGGAGGGTTTCTCGAAATCGGAAGCGTCCGCACATCGGCGACGGCGCACGAGACTCATGCCGTCCTTGCGCCTCCGATCGCTCAAGGACGACAAGTTCGGTTCCGATCCGCAAATCTTCCTCAAGGCGAATGCTGCTTCTGCACCCTGCAGCGCCAGGACGGCCTCTTGTCGACGGTCAGGATTGATCTGTGGCTTGCCCAACCGCATCTGCGATGCCTCGACTGGCACGAAATAGTGCTTCCCGAAGCCACGCATGGGCCGGATCCTGCCTCCAACGCTCGTGCCAGACCATCTGCACGGCCATCGTACGGGGCTCCCAAGGCGGCATGGACACGCGCGCGACGCCGGCCGCCTCGAAGCCGTGCGCCAGCGACGCCGGCACGATCGCCACGCGTCGCGAGTCCGCGAGCAGGCTCGGCACCGCCAGGAAATGGGGTTGGAGGACGCTGAGGCGAGGCACCAGGCCCGCCGCCCTGAAGGCACGGTTGAGGGCGTCGCGGTCGAACATCTCGGTCTGCCGCGTCAGGCCGCGCTCGGAGAGGCGTCCGTCCGGCAGGCCGTCCTCGGTCCCGCCGACGGTGACCACCATCAGCGGGTCCCGCGCCAGCGTGCGGATGTCGGTCGCGCCTCCCGCTTCCGGATGATCGGGCGCGGTGACGAGGACGTCGCGGTCCTCGAACAGGGTTCGCGCATGCAGGCGGTGCGGGATCTGCGAGAAGATGCCCACGACGATGTCGATCTGGCCGAGATCGACCTGCATGGTCAGGTCGATCCGCGTCGCAGGACGGATCAGGATCGACGCGAGGGGCGCCTCCGTCTCGAAGGTCCGCATGAGGGCAGGAGCGACGACCGCGGTGATGTGGTCCGTGGCGGCAAGCCGGAACTGCCGCGTCGAGCTGGCCGGATCGAAGCGCTGCGGCCCGATCGCGCCTTCGATCGCCGTGAGGGCATCACGCACCTGCACGGCCATGGCCAGCGCCCGCGGGGTCGGCTCCATGCCCTGCACGGTCCGCACGAAGAGGTCGTCCCCGATCAGCGTCCGCAGGCGACGTAGGCCGTGGCTCACCGCCGACTGGCTCAGCCCGAGGGACTGGCCGGCCCGAGCGACGTGACGCTCCCGCATCACCGCGTCGAAGAGCCGGATCAGGTTCAGATCGAGCCGATTTAGGATGCTCGCGCGTGTCCCAGCGCCCCTCGTCATGATCGACCCCTCTGCGCGCGATGAACGAAGCTCATAATGAGATTGCCGAACTTGCACTTCCGCAAGTGCAGCCTGGCCAGGCATCGTTCCTCGTCCTCGAAGGGAACGCGCTATGCCGTTTTCGCCCGCTCTCGCCCAACGCTTCCTCAGGCGAGGATCGTTGGCCCTGACCGGCCTCTGGCTCGCTGTCTCGCCGGCCGTCGCGGAAGGCGGACCGCCCGTAAGGATCGGCGTGCTCACGGACCTCTCCTCGCTCTACGCGGACAACAGCGGCAACGGTTCGGTCGTCGCCGCGCGTATGGCGGTCGAGGATTTCGGAGGCCGCGTCCTCGGACGCCCAATCGAGGTGATCGCCGCCGACCATCAGAACAAGACGGATGTCGGCGCCGCGTTGGCGCGCCGCTGGCTCGACGCGGACGACGTCAAGGTGATCGCCGACGTGCCGAACTCCGCCATCGCGCTCGCGGTGCAGGATATTACCCGCGAGCGTCGCCGGTTCTTCCTTGCCTCGGGGGCGGCGACCTCCCGGCTGACCGGGGACGCCTGCTCGCCCACTGGCATCCACTGGACCTACGACACCTACGCCCTCGCCCAGGGTACGGCGCGCGCCGTGACCCGGCGCGGCGGCAAGTCCTGGTACTTTGTCACGGCGGACTACGCCCTCGGCACGCAGTTCGAAGAGGACGGCCGGCGCGTGATCCAGGCGGCGGGCGGTCGCGTGCTCGGCTCGGTGCGCCATTCCATCGGCAGCCCGGACTTCTCCTCCTACCTCCTGCAGGCGCAAGGCTCGGGGGCGCAGGTCGTCGGGCTGGCCGATGCGGGCGGCGATCTCATCCTCGCGCTGAAGCAGGCCGCCGAGTTCGGGGTGGTGCAGTCGGGCCAGACGCTGGCGGGCCTGCTCGTCTTCATCGCCGACATCCACGGCCTCGGCCTGCCGGCGGCCCAGGGCCTGATCCTGAGCACCGCCTTCTACTGGGACCTGAACGACGAGACCCGGGCATGGTCGCAGCGCTTCGTCGCGCGCACCAATAAGGTGCCGACCATGATCCACGCGGGTACTTTCGGTGCGGTGACGCACTACCTCAGGGCGATGGCCGCCGCGAACACGGACGACGGCCCGACGGGCGCGGCGCAGATGCGCAAGATGCCGGTCAACAACTTCATGACCCGTGACGGCCACATCCGCGAGGACGGGCCCCTCGTGCGCGACATCTACCTGATGCAGGTCAAATCCCCCGCCGAGAGCAAGACGCGCTTCGACTACTACAAGCTCCTGGAGACGATCCCGGGCGAGGAGGCGTTCCGGCTGATCTCGGCCGGCAACTGTCCGCTGGTCACACGGGGGTGAGAATGGCGAACCTCGATCTAGTCCAGGCGCTCGACGGTGTCATGAAAGGACGCTTCGCCACCCGCTTCTACATCGACCGGCCCGTCTCCCACGGCACGATCCGCGACATCCTCGATGCCGCGCGCTACGCGCCAAGCGGCGCCAACATCCAGCCCTGGCGGGTGTACGTGCTAGCAGGTGCAGTAAAGGCCGAGATCTGTCGCGACATCGTCGCGACGCACGCGGCCGAAGCAGCGCACCACGCCTCCGAGTACACCTACTACGCGCCGAGCCTCCCCGACCTGTACCAGAGCCGCAAGCAGGCCTTCGGCCGGATTTTCTACGGCTCGCTCGGCATAGCCCAAGACGACTTGCGCGGTCGGGCCGCGCAAACGGCCAAAAATTATGATTTCTTCGGCGCGCCGGTCGGCTTGATCTTTACGCTCGACCGCCGACTGGAAAAGGGCAGCTGGCTGGATCTCGGCATGTTCCTGCAGAACGTGATGCTGGCCGCCAAGGTGCGCGGCCTCGATACCTGTCCGCAGGAGACTCTGGCGAAGTACCACCGCGTGCTGCGCCGCCACCTCCCGATCGCGGCCGAGGATGTCGTCGTGTGCGGCATGGCGCTCGGTGTCTGCGACGCCGCCGCGGTCGCGACCCGCGGGGTCATGGAGCGCGCATCGGTCGAGGCGTTTGCGAGCTTCCACGGTTTCGAAGCGCCACGGGCGCATGACCAAGGAGAGTGAGATGGACGGACGCGAACAACTGATCGAGCGGAGCATTCCCTTCCTCGACGAGGTCAAGAACATGACCGCGGGGCCCGAGGTCGAGCGCTGGCTCAACGAGACCTACGGACCAGGCAGCGCCCTGTATGAGGACCTATCGCGCCTCATCAAGCAGGGGGTCGAGGAGGGCTGGGCGGCCAACATCGAGGTGGGCGGCCGGCGATACCGCCGCAGCCGGCTGTGCGAGCCGATGGCGCGGACGCTGAACTTCAGCATCACCGCCGTCTACATGGACAGTCAGGGCGGCCGGATGGCCGTCGACTATCACGACGGCGAGCCGGGCGACGCGGACGCGAGCTTCCGCGGCGACTACCACGGCCACCCCTACGGCGAGCTGAACATGGTCGTGCCGCTCGACGAGAACGCCGTGCTCGCCGGGCCGAGCGGTTGGTGCCACGCGGGCTGGACGGCGCCGGCGCCGGGCAGCCATCACTACCCCGAGGTCAAGGGCGGCGCGCTCATCGCCCTGTTCTTCCTCCCGGCGGGACGCATCTCCTACGACGTGAAGCCGCCATCCTGAGACCGGCCACGGTCAGAGAAGGAGCGATCCTCCCGCCATTTGCTTGCACCACCGGACGTATCCTCGAATGAGGCGAGTCTCACGTCGATGGGCGTCACGCGGACCGGAACGCGGACATCGCACCATTTAGGATGAAGTTGACACCGGTTCATCGTAGAAAGTGCGACAAAAATCAAAGATCTAGAGCAGCGTCCGATTGCAACACGATCGGGCGCTGCTCTGGGGTCAGGACCCATTGATATGAGAGGCGCGATCTGATTCAGGCTCTGCGAGGAGACTAAGAATGAGCGACCTGTACTGGTTGACGGATGAGCAGATGGCGCGTCTGCGACCGTACTTCCCCAAGAGCCACGGCAAGCCGCGGGTTGACGATCGGCGGGTGTTGAGCGGCATCGTTTTCGTCAATCGCAACGGGTTGCGCTGGCGCGATGCGCCGAAGGACTATAGTCCGCACAAGACGCTCTCATGCGACCTTAGGAGCTTGTCTGGTTCGTTTCCCGAGCGCGCTGGCTGCGGTACTCGGGCACCAGCAAGCCGCTGCGCCCCAAATATTCGAGCTCAACTTCCTGGAAGATTACGGACGTGTCGTCAGGGTGCTTGCCCATAGCCTCGAAGAGCAGGTCCGAGACCCCTTATAGATCGCAGCCTTCTGCTCGCTCGTGGTGCGGTCTGCGCCCGGGCTCGCTCCTCCGCGGGTCACCTGAATGGTCACGATCGGCATGTCATACCGCCGCGCGTTTGTGTTGACGCGTTCTCCTCCCCACCCGCATCTCCGCGCAGCATGGTTCGTATGGACGGATCAGATCAAAGGCGCGCCGGTATCACTCCCCAAGAAAGGTGTGGGGAGGGCGCGGGGGGAAACGCCCTCTCCTGGGGACGTCAATGGCCGGCGATCCGGCCGCCGTCGACGTGGAGGATTTCGCCGGTCCCGAAGGCGGCAGACTCGAGGTAAAGCACGGCCTGGGCGATGTCCTCGATTTCACCCATACGGTTTATCGGGTGGGCGCCGGCCAGAAATTCGTACGTGTCGGGGGAATGCATCGGTGTCCTGATGATGCCGGGAGCGACGGCATTCGCGCGGATGCCGCGTGCGGCATATTCGATCGCGAGGCTGCGGGTGGCCGCGTTGAGGCCGCCCTTCATCAGCGATCCGGCGCCGGACTTGCGCTTCTCCCTCATTATATCGGCCGCCTCGACCCGCTGTTGAGGATTTGCGATCTCGAATCGGCACCCCCGAGCAAGGACGTATTTCTACTGACCCGCAGGCGCGACAGGAAGGATCCGTTCATCCGCGCTGTCTCCGATGAGGTGGTCGGAATGTTTGAGCAGGCCCGCGAGGTGTTTCTATGAATCTCAAATATCGCAAAATAAAATCGCGGAGCGGAAAACGAGATATAGCTAGGAATATGACGACTTAATTGCTTTTTTCGATCATTGCACAGCCGCCATCTTTCACTGGGCGAAATGCCTGACTGCCAGCAATAGTGGTCACGTGCTTATAGTAGTCATATGGCCGCTCGCTCTCGGATGGCGCCTTCACTTCGTAGAGGTACATATCGTGGACCGCGCGCCCGTCCGGGCGGATCGTTACGGTTCCGAAGAGGGGGTCTTCAATGGGTGCTTTCCGCATCATTGCCACGACCCGGTCGCCCTCAATCGTGCCGGCGGCACGCACGGCGCGAAGATAGGCGAGCGTCGCCGAGTACACCCCCGCGTGATCCTCCGTCGGACGCCGACCGTTCATGACGGCGGCGAAGCGATCACTGAACGCGCGCGTGCTCTCATTGCGATCCCAGTAGAAGGCCGAGACGAGCTGCAGCCCCTGTGCCGTCGTCAGTCCCAGAGAGTGAATGTCGGACAGCTGGATAAACAGAGCCGCAGCCTTCATCCTGGGCGTGAGTCCGAACTCCCCGGCCTGCTTGATCGCATTGATCATGTCGGCGCCGGTATTCGCGAGGGCCAGGATCTGTGCCCCCGAGCTCTGAGCTGTCATCTGAGCTGTCAGGAGCGCTGAGGAAAAGTCGCTGGTGCCAAGGGGAAGTCACGACCCGCCGGTCGATCTGCCGTTCATCTCGCCGAGTGCCCTCGTGGCGTCGCGCTCCAGGGCGTGGCCGAGCGCGTAGTCGACGGTGAGGAAGTACCACTGCCGTGACCCGCGCTCGGCCAGCGCCCGTGCTGTGGCGGAGCCTTGGGCCCACGTGTCCGACACCCATTGGACGGTTGTCGGTGCGCAGAACTTGCCCGTCAGATCGGACGTCATCGCGCTGGACGCGAGCGTGACGCGATTGCGCTCGCGCAGCAGGTTGGCGACCGCGAGGGCGACCCCCGAATTCGGCAGGTCCACGATCGCCGAGACATTCTCCTGGTCGAGCCAGCGCCGCGCGATGCCGAGGCCGATGTCGGGCTTGTTCTGGTGGTCGGCGGAGAGGAGCTCAACCTTCAGGCCGCCGCTCTCCCGGGCGAAGTCGTCGAGGGCGAGGCGTGCGGCGGCGACGGAGCCGGCGCCGACCTGGTCCGAGAACGGCCCGCTCATGTCGCTCAGGACTCCGATGCGGATTGGCTGATCGAGCGCCCTGCCCGGAGCGGGAAGTCCGGCGCAGGCCAAGGCCAGGAAAACGACGAACCGGAACGTGCGACCAAGCTTCATCTCTGTGGCTCCGCGCCAGGCGTTTATCAGAATATTTCGAAGTACTCACGCTGCTCCCACTCGGTGATTTCCGATTGGAAGCGCTCGATCTCGGCGTTCTTGATATGCGTGTAATAATCGACGAACGACTCGCCGAGCGCGCCGCGGAAGAACGGGTCCTCGCGCAGGGCGAAGACCGCCTCCCGTAGCGACGTGGGTAGGAGGTCCGCCTCGGCCTCGTAGGGCGTGTCGGCACTCGGCCCGGGGTCGAGGTTCCGGTCGGCGCCGTCGAGCCCGGCGAGCACCTGAGCAGCCATGTAGAGGTAGGGGTTCGCCGCCGGCTCCCCGACCCGGTTCTCCAGCCGCGTGGCCGGATCGCCCGGTCCGCCGAGCACGCGGATCATTACCCCGCGGTTGTCGCGTCCCCAGACCGCGCGGTCGGGCGCGAGCGAGTAGGAGCGGTAGCGCTTGTAGCCATTGATGGTCGGCGTTGTGAAGACGGTCGCGGCACGCGCGTGGGCGAGCAGCCCGCCCAGGAACCCCATACCGAAACCCGAGAGCGGCTGGGAGCCATCGCCGGGGACGAAGGCGTTCGCTCCCGTCCGCGCGTCGCGAAGCGATTGGTGCAAGTGCCAGCCCGACGAGACCACGTTCGGGATGCGGGGCCGGCACATGAACGTGGCGTGATAGCCGTGCCGGCGGCAGGTCTGCTTCACCGCGCTGCGAAACAGCACCATCAGGTCAGCGGGCACAGCGCCGGCGGTGGGCTGGAAGGTGAACTCGCACTGGCTCGGCCCGTACTCGACCTCGATCGAGCGCAGCGGCAAGCCGAGGGCGAGGACGTCCTTGCGGAGGATCTCTAGGATCGGCTCGACTTGGTCGTAGCGCTGTTCCGTGAGGTACTGGTAACCGTGCGAGATCAGGCTGACGCTCGGCGGCTCCCCGGGCTGCCCGGCATCGGCGGGCGCCATGCGCGGGTCGTCGAGCTTGAAGACGTGAAACTCGACCTCCAGTCCTGCGACGTATTCGAGGGACCTTTCGGACAGACGGTCCAGGACGGAACGGTAGATGCCTCGCGTGGCGAAGGGGACAGGACGGCCGTCTTGGAAATAGAGGTCGCAGAGAAGCCACCCTGTCCGTGGCGCCCATGGCAGCGTCCTGAACGTCGTGGGGTCGGGTACCATGACCACATCGGCGGCGCCCTCCATCTCCCGCATTCCGAAGCCGCCGCCGGCGGTGAAGACCGGAAATACGGTGCGATGCGAGGTGTCCTTGGCGAGCATCGTCGTGGTGATCGCGCACCCGCCGGTGAGCGCCTTCACGGCCTCGGAGGCGACGAGGGTCTTGCCCCGCAGGATCCCGTGCTGGTCCGGGAAGGACAGGCGGACGGTGTCGATCCTCTCCGGGTCGCATCGCTCGCGCACGTCGCGCGCCGCGTCGGCCTGCGCGTCGGTCCACAATCCATGGTCCTGTACGAATGTCATCGCCGTCGTCCTCCCGGCAATCAGGCGACCGATGCACCAGGCTATTCGGCCGCGTTCAGGCGTGCCACGTCGGTGGGGACGGCGGGCATCCACGGGGCTCCGCGGCGGCGGCGCACGTCCACTTCCATCCAGTAGGTCTCCCATCCCTTGGACGGACCGATCCCGTCCATCGTCGCGGGACCCTGGATGCTTTTTGCGTGCCGCCCGTCGAGCACCATCAGTGGAACGTCGCCCTTCACGGCCTTGTCAATCTGCTCACGAAGGATCCGGCGGTAGAGCACGATCGCTTTGTCGGACTGCCCGAGATGCTCACGAGTCCGGTCCTGGATCGGTCCCATCGACTCGACAGCCCACTGGTCGTGGACGTTGATGTCGAGCCCCATCCCCGTGTAGGTCGCGTGGGCTTGCTCGTGCGGATCGAAGCCGTAGTCGTTGGTTCTATTCTTCCGCGAGCGGTATTCCGGAAGCTCGTACAGCTCCAGGCGCTGCTCCCGCATCCGCTTCTTGTCCACCGGTGACGTGTAGCTCGTGAAGATCGCGTACCAGTAGCAACGCTCGTCATCGACGGGCACGTGCCACTGCGTGATGGTCATATCCGCCGACATCGGAATGACGAAGGCGTGCGGGAACACTTGGTTCGTGACGCGCACATGCGTGCGCTCCTCGTCGATCTCGCGCAGGGCGATCAGCCGCATGCCGTACTCCGTGCGCTCGACGTTGATGAGCGGACGGTCGTACTCGCGCAGGATCTTCGTCATCGGCAATTCACTGTCGGCCGATGCGGCGCGGAATTGCTTGCCGTAGGACGACGCCGTGTCCTCGTCCTCGAAGAACCGGTGCAGGAACGAAGCATGTGCCGGATCGATTCCGACCTCGAGCGCCTGAAGCCAGTTGCACTCGAACAGGCCCTTGAACGCGAAGGTGTAGGCGTTGGGCGCGAGGAAGCAGTCGAGTTCCGGGAACGCCGGAGGCTCGCCCTCCCCCAGGTAGGCGAACAGGATGCCGCTGCGCTCAACCACCGGATAGGCACGCTGCCGGATATTCCGGCAGAGCTTGCTGCCGACCGGCTCGGCGGGCGTCTCGAGGCAGCGCCCCTCCACGTCGAACAGCCAGCCGTGAAAGGCGCATCGTAGTCCGCCGTGCTCAAGCCGGCCGAAGGCGAGGTCCGCACCGCGGTGCGGGCAGTCGCGGTCGAGGAGCCCGTACCGCCCAGCCTCATCGCGGAACAGCACGAATTTTTCGCCCAAGAGTTGCACCGGCACCACCGGGCGCTCGCCCTGGAGTTCGTCCACGAGGGCGGCCGGCTGCCAATATCGGCGCATCAGCGTGCCCAGAGGCGTCCCGGGTCCACTACGGGTGATATGGTCGTTCTGCTCCCGGCTCATCATGGCGTCTGCCTCCGTTGAGCGTCTGCCCGCGTTTAGCCGGGGCAAACACGTTTGTTCAATCAACGAACATATGTTCATTATAGAACGGTTTTAGCGCTTTGCAAGCGTGACCGGAGCGCAAGCCCGCTTGCCTCCACGCCGCACTTCTGCATACTAGACGAACTGACGTTCGTTAGATGGACAATCGCATGCCACGCATCGTTTTTGTGGGCCGTGACGGAGCCGAGCACGGCGTCGAGGTGCCAGCCGGGATCAGCGCCATGGCCGCGGCCATCAGGAGCAATGTCCGTGGCATCGAGGCGGAATGCGGCGGTTCGCTCGACTGCGCCACCTGCCACGTCTACGTCGATAACCGTTTCGTAGGCCTACTGCCCGAGCCGTCGGAGCTAGAGCGCGAAATGCTCGCATGCGTCGCCGCGGACCGTCGCGAGACCTCGCGGCTCAGCTGCCAGATCGTGCTGACGCCGGAACTCGAGGGGCTGACGCTCCACCTCCCGGAGGTTCAGTCGTGAGGCACGGCGGCCCACTCGTGATCGTCGGCGCGTCCTATGCGGGCCTCCAGGTGGCAGCCTCGGCGCGAGAGGCGGGCTACGAGGGGAGGATCGTCCTGGTGGGCGCGGAGGATAGCCTGCCCTACCAGCGTCCGCCGCTCTCGAAGGGATTTCTCTCCGGCAAAGTCGGGGAAACCGACCTTGCGCTGCGGCCGGCGAGCTTCTTCGACGCCGTCCGGATCGAACTCGAACTTGGTACAAAGGCGACCGCGCTCGAGCCGGCGTCCCGGTCGGTGTCGCTGTCGAACGGCCGCCGCCTCGCGTTCGGCTCCCTGGTCGTGGCGACGGGATCGCGGGCCAGGCGCCACCCCGCCCTCGACGGTCGGGCAGGCAACATCCGTTATCTCCGCTCCCTCGACGATGCGAGGGTGCTCAGGGAGCGTCTGTCGGCGGCGCGGGAGGTCGTTGTTGTCGGAGGCGGCTTCATCGGGCTGGAGGTCGCATCGGCCATCCGTGGGCTGGGCAAGGAGGTCACGCTCCTCGCCGCGGGTTCTCGCCTGCTGCCCCGCGCCATCGACGGCGAAATTGCCGGGTTCCTGCTCCGGCTGCATCGCGCGCACGGCGTGAAGGTGGAACTCGACGCGGCCGTAGTAGGCGTGGAGGTTAAGGGGGAACACGCCCGGCAGGTCCACGTAAGCAACGGGCGGAGTTTTCCCTGCGACCTCGTCCTGGTCGGGGTCGGCGCAGATCCCGACGTCGCGCTCCTCGCGTCGGCTGGCATCTGCAGTCCCGACGGCGTTCCCGTCGATCAATACGGCCGTACAGATCATCCGGATATCTTCGCAGCCGGCGACTGCACGCTGCACTTCAATCGATATGCGGGAACAATCCTGCGTCTGGAATCGGTGCAGCACGCCATCGATCAGGCGAAGGTGGTGGCCGACGCCCTAGTGGGTCGCGATCGATCCTACGACGCCGTCCCCCGGTTCTGGTCCGACCAGTACGACGCGAAGCTCCAGATGGTGGGCCTCCCGCGCGGTGCAGACCGACGCGTCCTGCGCGGGGCACCCGAAGAGGGCCGCTTCTCCGTCCTGCATTTCTCAAAAGGGCGCCTCATCTGCGTCCAGGGTATCGGCCGTCCCGCCGACGTGGCGGCGGGACGTCGACTCCTCGCCGCAGGACGCTCGCCGCCGCCGGCTCTCGCCGGCGATCGGTCCCGCGACCTCGCCGATTTCCTCGCGGACGAGGCTCCGCGCGCGAGCGCGTGACGGTCCGGCACGTGGGAGCGGACGCGGCTCTTGCCAGGTCGGGCGGGGCCGCGCACAGGGAGCCAGCCCATCGATCCGGGTGCCGCATCAGAGACCGTATCATGCCGCGTGTCAGACGTTCCGAGACAGACCAGCAACTCGTCGACGAGCACGGCCCGGACTTCTCCGAGGCCTTGGCGCGGGGATTGCGCGTGATCTCGGCGTTCGGCGCGGAGCGCCGTCTGATGACGCTGGCCGATGTCGCTCGGGTGGTGGACCTGCCGAGGGCCACGGTCCGGCGGGCGCTCTACACCCTCGACTGCCTCGGCTACGTGAGGTCGGATGGGCGGCTGTTCCAGCTAACGCCCAAGGTCCTGTCCCTCGCGACCGCGTATCTGGCGTCCAATAGCCTGTCCGCGACGCTGCAGCAGACCGTCGAGCAGATCTCGGCCCAGCTTAACGAGGCCTGCTCCGCCGCAATCCTGGACGGCGATGATATCGTGTTCATCGCGCGCGCCGGACCGACCCGCATGCTCGGTGTGGGCGTGGATGTGGGCTATCGGATCCCAGCCTATTGCAGCTCGATGGGGCGGGTTCTCCTGGGGGGGCTCGATGAGAAGGACCTTGCCGCGTTCCTGGACCGCATCCGGCCCGAGCCGCTGACGCCGCATACCCTGGTCGATCGCGCGGCCCTCCAGGCCGCCATCCATCGCGACCGTGAGCGGGGCTACTCCCTTGTCGATCAGGAGGCTGAGGTCGGTTACCGATCCCTCGCGGTGCCGGTGAGACGATACGACGGGCGGATTGTCTGTGCCCTGAATGCCGGGGCGAACGCCGACCGGGTCGCAGTGGACCGCATGGTGGAGAGTTTCTTTCCCGTCCTGCGCGATGCAGCCACGGTCCTTGGACCGCAGATGATCTGACAGATTGTGCGTGGACAAGAGACTCTTGGCGATCGTAGATGGGAATGGACCAACCTATCGCAACCGAGCCGATCTTGAGTGAGTGTCAACTCGAACGTCAGCGCCCGCAGTCAGACACTCTTGTTTCATAAGCCGCGCTCACGCGAACGCGACGAAAGTCGGGGGCGCGATCTGAGTGACCTCGAGAGGTCCGCTGTCGGGTGACGAGCGGCCATTCAGGCGGCATCGATCGAAGGTCCGGAAGTGGCGCAAAGCGTTCTGCTCGCTTCGAGGCACAGCTGATCGAGCAGTTCTGGATAGGCGGATCGGCTCTCGGAGCTAGTCTGTCACGCTTCGGGAACGGGTGCTTGTGACCGCCGGTTCATCGCGTAATGCCCGGGCCTGGTCCATCACGCAGGTCAGCAGCGAAGCGGAGTGAGCATGAATGCGCCGGCTGTCGTCAGACCTGAGAAGACGCCGTTCTGGTCGGCGCTGTTCACCGACCGGCGGATCGCACCGGCGCTCGGGCTCGGCTTCACCTCCGGCATCCCGTTCCTGCTCGTCTACGCGACGCAAGCGGCATGGCTGTCCGACATCGGCATCTCGATCGCGACAATCGGCCTCCTGAGCGAGCTGACCCTCGCCTACAAGTTCAAGTTCGTGTGGGCACCGTTCCTCGACCGCTACGACCCGCCCCTGCTCGGGCGTGCGCTCGGCCGACGGCGCGGCTGGATCGTCGTGGCGCAATTGAGCGTGATGGCGATGCTTGCCGGCATCGCGTTCGGCGACCCGGCGCACTGGCTCGCCTGGACGATCGCGTTTTCGCTGGCTCTCGGCTTCGCAGGCGCAACACTCGACCTCGTCATCGACGGCTGGCGCATCACCAGCGTGCGGCCTCCCGAGAAGCAGGCCGTGCTGTCGTCCTGGACGGAGATCGGCTGGCGGGTCGGCAACCTCGCGGCTGGCGCCGGCGCGCTGTTCCTGGCCGACAGGATCGGGTGGCGCGGCGCCTATCTCAGTATGGGCGCGCTGATGGGCGTCGGAATGCTCGCAGCCGTGCTCGCACCCGAGCCGCCGTCGGACCAGCTTCCCCACCAAGCCCGAGCCGGCTTCGCCGACACGGTCTGGGCCCCCATCCGAGAGCTCCTGACCCGGCTCGGCCCGATGGCGCCAGCGATCCTGCTGCTCGTCGCGGGCTTTCGCATGCCGGGCTACGTCGCGAGTGCGATGGCGGTCCCGCTGTTCAAGCACCAAGGCTTCTCCAACACCGACATCGCCACCGTCACCAAGCTCTTCGGCTTCTGGATTGGGCTCGGCGGCACGTTTCTGGCCGGCGCTCTCGTCCCGCGGATCGGCATGCTGCCGAGCCTCCTGATCGGCACCGTGGCGGGCTCGGCCTCTCACTTGAGCCTCGCTTACCTCGCCGCGCACGGAGGCGACGGCGGGACGGCCTTCTGGACCTTCGCGGTCACCGTCAGCATTGATGGCTTCGCCTATGCCTTCGCCTCGGTCGTGCTCATCACCTATATGTCGACCCTTGCCTCTGAGGAGCATGCGGCGAGCCAGTTCGGGCTTCTGACGTCCCTCTGTGCTTTCCCGGGCAGCTTGCTGGCGGGCTTATCGGGCTTCGTCGTCGAGTGGACGGGCTTTCCCTGGTTTTTCGTCTGGACGTCCCTGATCGGCCTGCCGGTGGCGCTGCTCGCGTTCTACGTCTGGGCCAAAGTCGGCATCTCTGACGAGGCCACGCAGCCGCCTAAGACAGCGTCCTAGAGCGGTATCCGAGCCATGTGAATCAGCAGGGAGTTCCGCCGATGGCGTGGGAGTGCTTCACCCCAGCTGTGAACGGTGGAAGCGGGTTGAGGCATGTCATTTGCGCTGTCAGGGGATCTGCGCGAGCGTGTGCTTGCGGCGATTGAGGCCGGGATGTCGGGCCGGCAGGCGGCCGTGCGGTTCGCCGTCAGCCCGGCCAGCGTCAGCCCCTGGCGGGCGCGTGTGCGGGAGACGGGCTCATGCGCGCCCGGTGCCCTGGGCGGCGATCGGCGCTCGCATCAGATCGAACAGCATGGCGAGATCATCCTCGCCCTGGTGCGCGAGACGCCGGATCAGACGCTGAAGGAACTGCGCAGTCGCTTGGCTGAGAAGGGTCTGCCGATCGGCTATGGCGGGCTCTGGCGTTTCCTCGACCGACACCAGATCGCATTCAAAAAAAACCGCGCACGCCAGCGAGCAAGAGCGTCCTGACATTGTCAAGGAGCGTCAGACTTGGCGCGAGGGGCAACGTCAGCTCGATCCAGCCACTCTCGTGTTCATCGACGAAACTTGGGTCACGACCACCATGGCCCGCACCCACGGCAGAGCCCCACGGGGTCAACGCCTGCGCGCCAGTATCCCGCACGGGCATGTGTGGACGCCCCCTCCGGTGCAAGAAGAATCTCAGGATAAGCTGCGAGCGCGTGATCGGGTGCTGCCATGTGTCCGGCCTCTAGTGCGGCACGAAGATTGGCCGCGGGCCCGTATGGGAGTTCGAGGATCAGGTCCACATCACTGGAACGCGCTCGAAGCGCTCCCCGTGCGCCTGGTTCTCCTGATCCCGCCTCACCGACGTTGCGCCATACCTGTCCTTCGACCTCCTCACCCCGTCGACAGCCTCACATCCGCCGACCGCTCACGCGGCGACGGCCGGAGCTCGATAGGTCCCGCCCTTCGCAAGCAGCGCCCAGGCAACGCGGGCGTTTTTGTTGGCGAGTGCGACGATGACCAGCATCGGCGGCTTGCGCGCCAGCATCCGGCCGAGCCACGAGCCGGCCGGCACGCCCTTGCGCTTGGCCCAGCGCACGACGGCGCTGGCCGCGAAGATGAGGAGGCGTTGCAGCGTCCGCTCACCCATACGCGAGGTGCGGCCGAGACGCTCCTTGCCCCCGGTCGAGCGCTGAATCGGCGTCAACCCGACCCAAGCAGCAAAATCCCGGCCTGAGCGGAACGTCTCGGCAGGTGGCGCGAGCGCCTCGATGGCGGTGGCAATCAGCGGACCGATCCCGGGCACCGTCATGAGCCGGCGCGCAGCGGCGTCGGCCTTGGCCCGTGCCGCAACCGCCTTGTCGAGTTCGGCGATCTCGTCCTGCAGATGACGGAGCACCGCGACGAGCCGCACGAGGCAAGCGCGAGCTGCGGCGGGAATGCCGGATGTCGGATCCTCGACCTGCACGATCAGGCGCTCGATGTTCGAGGGACCTTGTGGCGCGATTAGCCCGTACTCGCCCAGATGGCCGCGCAACGCGTTGATGATCTGGGTACGCTGACCGACAAGGAGATCGCGCGCCCGGAAGATCACGGCGGCAGCCTGCTTCGCCTCGCTCTTCACGGCCACGAACCGCATGGTCGGGCGTTGCGCGGCTTCGCAGATCGCTTCTGCATCGGCCGCATCGTTCTTCTGACGTTTGACGAAGGGCTTCACGTAGGCCGGCGGGATAAGCTTCACCTCGTGCCCCAGCTCGCCGATTGCGCGTGCCCAGTGGTGCGCGCTCGCGCACGCCTCCAGGGCGACGCGGCAGCGAGGCTGACCGGCGAAGAAGGACAGCACCTGCTCGCGTCGCAGCTTCTTGCGGAACAGGACGGCGCCAGCCGCGCTCGCGCCGTGCGCCTGGAATACGTGCTTGGCCAGATCCAAGCCGATGGTGCTAACCTCCGCCACGGACGCCTCCCTCCGGTGGTGCTCAACACCACCACCTTGGCACGTCGATGCCGTCGGGGGGCGTCCACCCCATCACTGGAAGACCACGACCCTGATTGCCGGCCTGCGCCTCCAGGGTTTCACTGCGCCCTACGTTCTCGATGGCGCGGTCAACCGCGCCACCTTCGAGGCCTATGTCGGTCAAATCCTCGTTCCGGATCTGAAACCCGGCGACCTGGTCATCATGGACAACCTGCCCAGCCACAAGGGACCTCGCGTGCGCCAGATGATTGAAGCAGCGGGGGCACGGCTTCTCCACCTGCCGCGCTACAGTCCCGACCTCAACCCGATCGAGAACGCCTTTGCCAAACTCAAGGCGCTCTTGCGTAAAGCAGCCGAACGCACCGTCGAGGGCCTCTGGGATGCCGTCGGACGCTTGCTGGAGAAAATCACATCAGACGATTGCGCCGGCTTTTTCGCCCATGCCGAGTATGTTTCAGTCTGAGCGAATACCGCTCTAAGCGGCGTCTCGCGACCTATCGCGGGCCTTGCAGGCACCGCAGCTCAACACGGGATGTGGCGGTCTGCGCGCTGGTTCACGCAGAGGTCCGTCTTCGTGCAGCGACCCAATCTCCGCTCGTGTGAAGGTTTTCGGATGGCGGCCCTGACGCGACGGCTGAGCGCGGGCTGGGGGCCGGCGTTCGAAAACCTCCAGGGGAGGAAGCCGCGGGGGCGCCGCGACGCTGAAGGTGGTGCGCGCGCTATGGGGATTTGAGGGCGCGGCGGCTGCGTTGGCGCTCGTTCATGGCGCTGACTGGGCGCGATTCCAGGGTGCAGGTTGGCTTTTGTGACCGCGCATCGCGTCCGCGAAGAGGGCTGCGGACGGTGTTGGACGGGGCAACCTGATCGAGAACAAGCATCCTGGCACGAGCGAACCCGAGGCGGGTCGATGATCCCGCGGTCTGTCGACTGGCGGTCGTGATCAGGCTCGGGGCCGCGGTCATGACGTGTTGATCCGAACGGCGCTTGGGCGCAGCTTCGGGACCTCGCCCCGGCGGAAGCGCTCGATGACGACGAGGCGTCCGCCGCAGCACGGGCAGGCCGGTCCCGCGGGTGGGTCGGTCATGGCGGCGGGTTCGGGCTTGGCCGCGCACGGAGCCTGCATCGGCGCCAGCAGGCTCCTGATCCGGGTGATGTTGGCAGCCCGCGTGCCGCTGGCGAACAGGCCGTAGTGGCGGATGCGGTGGAAGCCGTCAGGCAGCACGTGGAGCAGGAAGCGGCGGATGAACTCGTCCGGGGCCAGCGTCATGGTCTTGATCCACTCGCGACCCTTCGCGCCATCCCGAGCCCGGTAGTCCTTCCAGCGGAACGTGACGCCGCGCTCGTCCATAGCGATGAGCCGGCTGTTGGCGATGGCGACGCGGTGGGTGTAGCGCGACAGGTAGGCGAGCACGGCTTCCGGCCCAGCGAAAGGGCGCTTGGCGTAGACGATCCACTCGGCGCGCCGCAGCGGTGCGAGATGAGCTGCAAAGGCGCCCGCCTCGGCCAGCGGGGCCAACTCGCCGTGGAAGCCGAGCCTGCCGACGCGATGAGCCTCGGCCAGTCGGGTGAGGAAGAGCCGGCGGAACAGGCGTGAGAGCACCCGCACGGGCAGGAAGAAGCCTGGCCGGCAGGCGATCCAGCGCGATCCGTCAGACGAGAGGCCGCCGCCCGGCACGACGATATGCACGTGCGGATGGTGCGTCATGGCCGAGCCCCAGGTGTGGAGCACGGCGGTGAGCCCGATCTTTGCGCCCAGATGCTTCGGATCGGCGGCGATGGTGAGGAGCGTGTCGGCGGCGGTGCGGAACAGCAGGTCGTATACTGCGGCTTTGTTCTGGAAGGCCACGGCCGCGACCGGCGCCGGCAGGGTGAAGACGACGTGGTAGTAGGGCACGGGCAGCAGGTCGGCCTGACGCCGCTCGAGCCACGCCCGCGCCGTTTGGCCCTGGCACTTCGGGCAGTGCCGGTTGCGGCACGAGTTGGAGGCGATGGCGACGTGGTCGCAGCCTTCGCAGCGCACGACATGACCGCCGAGCGCCGCGGTGCGGCAGGCTCGGATCGCGGCCATGACCTTCATCTGGCCGTGGCTCGGGCGGTGACGCGCGAGGAAGGCGTCGCCATGCCGGTTCAGGATATCCGCGACCTCAAGAGAAGACCGCGCCACGACGGGCGCGGCAGCCTACGGCGGTGGTGGGGATGCGAGCAGCGCGAGCGGGCTCGTGACCTCGCGGATCGCCTTGAGCGCGACCCGGGTATAGACGGCGGTGGTGTCGAGCTTGCGGTGCCCGAGCAGCACCTGAATGACGCGGATGTCGGTCTTGCGCTCCAGGAGGTGGGTGGCGAAGCTGTGCCGCAGCGTGTGCATCGAGACGCGCTTGTCGATCCGGGCGGCCTCGGCGGCGGCATGGCAGGCGCGGTTGAGCTGACGCGTGGTGATCGGCTGGGCGGGCTGCTGGCCGGGGAAGAGCCAGCCGCGCGGGCGCTTCACCCGCCACCACTGCCGCAGCAGGTCGAGGAGGTCGGGCGAGAGCATGACGAAGCGGTCCTTGCGGCCCTTGCCCTGCTCGACCCGGATCAGCATGCGCGCGCTATCGATGTCTGTGACCTTCAGGTTGGCGATCTCGGAGACGCGCAGGCCGCAGCCGTAGGCGACGCTCAACGCCGCGCGGTACTTCAGGCTCGGCGCGTGCGCGAGCAGGAGTGCCACCTCCTCGGGGCTGAGCACGACGGGCAGCCGCTCGGGCGTGGGGATGCGGGCCAAGCGGTCGGCAAAGCCCGATCGGCCGAGCGTGACGTGGAAGAAGAACCGCAGCGCTGTGATGGCCAAGTTCATGCGGGCATAGCTCGCGCCGAGCGAGGCCATGTGGAGCTGGTAGCGCCGGAGGTCCTCCGGCTCGGCCAGGTCCGGCGCGCGGCCGAGGAAGATCGTGAACTCGCGGATCTGTCGGATGTAGTCGCGCTTTGTGTGCTCGCCGAACCGGCGGATGGTCATGTCCTCGATCATCCGCCGGCGCAGCGGAGAGACGGCGTCGTGGGTCATGGGAGGCTCCCATCTGGGGTGAGGTGAACCTCACGATCCTCAGACAGGGCGACCGCCCCTCCATCATGACTCGCAACGCGACCGACACGCGCCGCCCCTGCCGCGAGAGCGGCTTAGTCCAATGGGGTTTTCCGGACGTTTGATTTCGTGACACGGATCCCCTAGCGTCAGGTTCCCTGCAGAGCAGCTTTCACCTTTGCCGGCGAGAACGGCACCGAACGCAACCGAGCGCCCGTGGCGTCGAAGATCGCGTTCGAGATCGCCGCCGGCACGATCGCCGCGGACGGCTCGCCCGCTCCCCAGGGCTTCTCGGTCGGCCGGTCGATTAGGTCAGTCACCACCTGCGGCACGTCCGGGAACGTGATGATCGGGTAGCTCGCCCAGTCCAGGCTGGTGACGGCGCTCCGGTCGAAGGTGACCTCCTCCATCAGTACCCGGCTCACCGTCTGGATGACGTTGCCGTCGAGCTGATTGCGCACGCCGTCCGGGTTGATGATCTGCCCGCAATCCTGGGCGACGAAGAAGCGCGGCACCCGGACCTGACCCGTCTTGCGGTCGACCTCGACCTCGGCCACGCCCGCCACGTAGGTGCGGTTCAACTCGTAGCGCACGTAGGAGAGCCCGCGGCCGCGCAACACGTCGGCCCTGGCGTCCTCTTTTAGGGGTGAGGGCCGCGCCTGCCAGCCCGCGATCTCGGCCACGCGCTTGAGCACCGTGATGCCGCGCGGGTCCTTCAGGACGCGCAACCGGTACTCCAGCGGGTCGGCGCCGGCCGTCGCCGCGCACTCGTCCAAGAAGGCTTCGTTGGCGAAGGTGTTCTGCATCCGCCCCGGCGTGCGGATCCAGGAGGGGCGGAACGGCGTGTCGGCGAGCCGGTGGCAGACCGTGCGCACGTTCGGGAAGCCGTAGGGCAGCGCCGAGTTCTGGATGACGTTGCCCGGCGCCATCGTGGTCTCGTGCGGCAGGCCGGCGAGGGTCGCGGCAACGAGCGGCACGTTGCCGGCAGCTCCTTCCGGGACGTGGAACTGTGAGGACCACGCAGCAACGTTGCCCGCAGCGTCAAGCCCGGCTTTGAGGTCAATCAGCGTCGGTGGACCCTTGGGATCCCAGCCGTGCTCGTCCGCCCGCGACCACTGCACCCGCACCGGCCGGCCGACGGCCCGCGCAAGCAGCGCCGCGTCCCCCGCCGCGTCCTCGTGCCCGTTTCGCCCGTAGCAACCCGAACCCTCGATGTAGATGCAGCGCACCGCCTCCGGCGCCAGCCCGGTCATCGCTGCGAGTTGCATGCGTAGCGCGTGGGTCATCTGCGACGCGGTCCAGCAGGTCAGGAGTCCGTCCTTGAACTCGGCCACGGCGCAGGAGGGGCCGATCGAGCCGTGAGTGTGGATGGCAAAGTCGTAGGTCGCCTGCAGGACCTTGGACGCCTGGGCGAGCGCGCCCTCCGCGTCGCCTGTGCTGCTGGTGACATCGTCCTTCGTCACCTTCGTGGCACGCACGTGCTCCCAGAGCTGATCCTGCGCGGGCAGGCCCGCCCAGGCAGACCATGTGGCCTTGAGCTGACTTGCTGCTTTAATGGCCGCCCACTCGCGCTCCGTGACGACGGCCAGGAAGTTGCCCTGGCGCACGACCTTGATCAGCCCTGGGATGCTCGCCACAGAGCCCTCATCGACACTCTTGAGCGTCGCGCTGATGGCCGGCGGGCGCACCACGCGGGCGTGCACCATGCCGGGCACGCGGAAATCCTGCATGTAGGTGAAGTGACCGGTCATCTTCTCGGGGATGTCGAGCCGCGGCACCGACTTACCGACGAGCGCGAATTGCGCCGGGTCCTTCGTGGTGACGGCCGAGTCGACCTTGGTCTCGAAGCGCCCGTCCTTCAGGAGGTCCGCGTAGGAGACGCCGGTTCCTCCCGCCTTCGGCCGCACGCTGCCGTTCTCGGTCACGAGCGCATCAATCGGTGCGCCAAGCCGCTCGCTCGCGAGCTGTACGAGGCGAGCGCGGGCGGTGGCCGCGGCCTGCCGGATCTCGACGCCGCCCTTCTGGATCGAGAGGCTGCCGTAGGTCGGACCCTGGTCGGGAGTGAGCGCGGTGTCGCCCTGCACGACCGTGACGTGGTCGAGCGGCAGGTCGAGTTCCTCGGCGGCGATCTGAGCCATCGCTGTCTCGACCCCGGTGCCGAGATCGACCTTTCCGGAGAAGATCGTGGCCCGGCCGTCGGCCCCGAGCGCCAGGAAGCTGTCGACCTGGTCCGGCGCGATAGCTTTCGAGAAGCCATTCGTAGCGACCGAGGCGGCGGTCTGCGCCAGCGCGGAGCGGCCCGCGAGCGAGAAGCCGACGACGAGCGCGCCGCCCTGCAACAGGGCACGGCGCGAGAACACGGGTGCGTTCATGACGGCCTCCCTCAGAGCGACTGGGCGGCGCGCTGCACCGCGCGCACGATCCGCAGGTGGGTGCCGCAGCGGCAGAGATTGCCCGCCAGTGCCTGCCGGATCGCGGCCTCGTCGGGCTTGCGGTTCTGATTCAGCAAGGCCGCCGACTGCATGATCATGCCGTTGATGCAGTAGCCGCACTGCGCTGCCTGCTCGGCGATGAACGCCGCCTGCACCGGATGCAGTTTCTCCGGCGAGCCGAGCCCTTCGAGGGTGACAATCTTGGCCTCGGGCTTGAGGCTCGACATCGGCGTGATGCAAGAAAGCACCGCCTGCCCGTCGACATGGACCGTGCAGGCGCCACACTGGCCGAGCCCGCAGCCGAACCGCGGCCCGCGCAGGCCGAGGTCGTCGCGCAGCACGTAAAGCAACGGCGTGTCCGGATCATCGACACTCACGGGCGCGGCGCGCCCGTTCACATTGAGAGACAGCTGGTGGGCCATGGGGCGTCTCCCGGGAACCATTGTGGTCTCGCCCGCCTGTATCTGGTGCAGTTTCGAGGCAATGCGATCGGGTGGCGGGCATCGTCCGTCAGGGCCGCGCCCCCGGTTCGGCCCTCGCGGGAGGGAGCGTCAATGCCGTCTCCGAAGAGCGTCCATCTAACCGCCGCGCTGGTCCTCGCCGTCGCGGTCGGGAGGGCCAGCGCCGAGGAGCGACCGGCACAGGACTGGCCCGCGGCCTCACGGGCAGCCGCGGACGCGATCGTGGCGAAGTACGGTCCGCCCCAGGAGCAGACCGCGACCCTGCTGATCTGGTATCGGAACGGGCCGTGGATCCGCACCGTCGTGCACAAGCTCGGCGCGGAGCACGACTTCCCGGTCAAGCACCAGGACGTGCTAGAGCAGAGCCTGCCCTACAAGGTGCCGCTGAACCTCTATAGCGCGGTGGCGACCTTCAACGGCAGTGTCATTCCCGACCGGACCCGGGGCACGCTCACCGCTTTCGGCGCCAGCGAAGCCGAGAACATCCTGTCCCTCAACCTCGCGCGGGCGGTCGTGCGGGGTGAGATGAATGCCGAGCAGGCCCGCGACGCCCAGGTGGCGGCCGAGCGCGACCTGGCGAACGGCAAGACGCCCGAGATCGCGGCGAAGCTCAGGATCGAGCAGCAGCAGGAGGGCGATGTTACGGACCCAGACACGGCAATGATCCTGCCGCCTGGCCGCACGCCATAGGGCAACCTCGATATCTCGAAGTCCGCGGCCGGGCCTGGGGGAATACGCCGGTGACCGAGGTGTAGGTGAGCGGTGACGGCGGGCGC
Source organism: Methylobacterium nodulans ORS 2060 (assembly GCF_000022085.1). NCBI lineage: Bacteria > Pseudomonadati > Pseudomonadota > Alphaproteobacteria > Hyphomicrobiales > Methylobacteriaceae > Methylobacterium > Methylobacterium nodulans. The sequence goes on along the minus strand of NC_011892.1, from coordinate 178,478 downwards.
ACCTGGACGGGCGCCGCCCTGGCACCTCGGAACGGGCACGGCTGGCGGGAGCGAAGCTGCGCCTTGGCCTTCGCCTCCGACGGCCCGGTGACGCTGATGTGCCGCGCGACAGATGCCGCGTTCCGGACGCAGCCGATGGGTGGCTTGCGCAATGAGGTCCATCGCGTGCCCGTCACCGTGTCCCGGGTGGGCTAGCTGGGAGGCTCTTCGCCAACTTTCGTGGAAATGGTGGGCAGAAGGTCGATGCCCAGATCCCGCCGGTCGCGCCGCAAAGGCCTGCCCTCCGTAGACGCAGAGCCGGTCCTCGTAGACGCAGAGAGGGTCCCACCGGGCGTGTGTAGAAGCTCCATGTCCCGAATGGCTTAAGCCGCTCCACGAAAGTTGGCGAAGAGCCAGCTGGGACGGCTTTCCGGTGATGGCGGACCGACTATCTCGACATGTGCACAACTCAACCTCAGTACACGTCCTTGTGCGGACGGGATGAGGGCCAGAGCTGAATCTTTGAGTTTTCGAGAGGTCCGCTGTTGGGTGTCGAGCAGCCATTCCGACGGCATGGATCGAAGGTCGGTTCGTGGCGCATAGGCGAACAAGTTAACGCGAGCGGAATTCCACCTGATCTCTGAGTTTCACTGCTGTCGTCGCCCCACATCACGCAAGACGTCAAGGAAGTGGACCACTCTTGCTAGATTTGAGCGGCGCGTCTGAGTTTGCCGCAAGCTTCTGCTGGTGAGAGATCAGGGCCTTGCATCGAAGTCTTGTCGGTCCGGAACGCCCATCGTGTCGATCATGCGCGGCGCGGACTCCGTAATGTCGTCCAGCACGAGCTGGTTCATGGCGCAGATGAAGGAGGACAGGCGGTACCCGTCGTGGCGCGACAGCGCGTTGTCGAACGCGCGCACGTTCCAGAAGGGATCGTTGGCCAGGGTGATCGGCGCGATGCCGGTCAGGTTGAGCCCGTGCAGGAAGCGCGCCGCCGGCCTCCCAAGGCCCGGATCGGCGGCATCGACCGAGGCGAGATCCTCGCTGTCCCAAAACGCTCCGTACCGGCCCTGCTGGCGCGCCCGCGCCCGGCTCAGCCAGCGATCCGCGCGCGGGCAGTCGATCGCGGCGTCCGCGAGGGTCGCGTAGGGGTGGTGGCGCTCCACGCCCGCATCGTGCAATCCCAGCAGTTCGTGGGTCGTTCCGAAGGGGGCGGCGGAGGGCTGCGCGTCTGCGAGCACACCAGCCGCCGGGCGCGGCGGATCGAGGTTGCCGATGGTGTGCGACTCCTCCCGCAGGCTCACCTGGAACGGGAAGGTCTCGGCGAGGACCGATAGGGCGCGCAACGGCAGCGTGAGGAGCGCATCGAAGGTTCGGGCGGATCTGGGCGGCTCGCAGCTCATCCCGCGCGGCTGGCGGCCTTCGGGCGGCGACGCGATCGAGGTAGCCCGCGGCGGGGCGGAAATCGAGCTTGAAGGTCGGAAACAGATCGTGTGTCGCCCAATCGTAGTCGACGCCGGGGGCTTGTCACGTTGGTTGGGCGCTGGCTTGCGGAGGGCTGGCGCGCAGCGTAGCCGGGTCGCATGACCGTGCTCTCGTACTCCGGCTACCGCTTCCCGCGTGACATCATCCAACGCGCTGTGTGGTTGTATCTCCGGTTCACCCTCCGCTTTCGCGACGTCGAAGAACTCCTGGCCGAGCGGGGGATCACAGTGACGTACGAGAGCATCCGACGCTGGGTTCTCACCTTCGGTCCGACGATCGCACGCGGGCTGCGAGCCCGCCGCCCCAAGCCGCACGCGCGATGGCACCTCGACGAGGTGTTCGTGCGCATCAGCGGCACGCAGATGGACCTGTGGCGGGCCGTGGACGCCGAAGGCGAGGTGCTGGACGTGCTGCTCCAGACCAAGCGGGACAGGCGCGCGGCTCAGAAGCTGATGCGCAAGCTTCTGAAGAAGCAGGGCATGGCACCGGAGACCTGGGTCACGGACAAGTGCCCGGCCTACGGAGCCGCGCTTCGTGAGATGAAGCTGAGCCGAGTGGATCACGTCCAGCGCAAGCGGGCGAACAACCGGGCGGAGAGCTCGCATGTGCCGGTGCGACGACGAGAGGCGAAGTTGCAGGGCTTCGAGTCGCCTGGCTCAGCCCAGCGGGTCTTGTCGATGCCCGCGGCCACCTACAACACCTTCACCGTTCCTCGTCACCTCGTCTCGGCTCGCACGCACCGGCTCTTCCGAGCCGAGGCGTTCGCGATGTGGCGCGGTGCGGCGGGCGCGCCGGCCTGAAAGGGGCCAACGTCGGTTTTCTCGCGGCTATTCCGACAACGTGACAAGCCCGGCCACTGAGCTAAACCGCTTCCGCAGTAGGGGTGGCCAGCAATGCCGATGAGATGGTCGGCCCAGTGGGGCCTGTCTGAAGATCGTGGGGCCACCCCGTCTCGGACAGGAGCCCCTCATGAGCAACCAAACCGCAATTACCCACACTAGGAGCCCGTCCGAGTAACGGTTTGATGCGTTGGGACTAAGGTTGAGATCTGGGCGGATGGCTCCTGCGCCACAGGCTCAGCGCGCGGCCTGCGCCAGCTTCAGGAGGTTATGGGCGGTGCAGATCATCGCCCACTCGCCGCGGACCTGATCGAGCCCACGTAGCAGGAACTGTCGGAAGCCTCTGGCCTGCTTGATCTGCCCGAACACCGGCTCGACGACCTGCTTCCTGAGACGGTAACGGCTCCGGCGCCCAGCCCGCTTCAGGCGGACGGCCATCGCGCTCATCAGGGGCATCTTCGTCAGCCTCCGGCGACCTGCTGCATCCGCCTCGCCGTGACGGGCACGGCCCGGAGCGAGATAGGCTGTGATCCGTCGCTCCTGCAGCGCGGCCAGGTTCGCCTCGGTGGCAAAGCCGGCATCTCCGGAGACCTCCCGCGGCTTGCGCCCGAGATGGGTGCAGACGCCGTCGACGAGCGGCACGAGAGCGCGCGAGTCGGCGGGGTTCGTCACGAGCCGATGCGCGACGATCACCTGATGGGCCGCATCAACCGCAATCTGGCCGTTGTAGCCCTGCACGAACCCGTCGCGCGTGGGCAGGATGCGGCTGTCCGGGTCGGTGAAGTTGCGCTGCGCCCGGTCGGGCGGACCGCCGTCCTCGCCCCGCAAGGGCCGACCTTGCCAGCGCATGCCCGACGAGGCCCCCGGCCCGTCCTCGTCCTCCGGATCGGGCGGATCGGCAGCCTCTGCCTCCAACGCGGCCTTGGCGGCGCGGATCGTCTCCAGCCGCCGCTGCTTGTCGGCCATCCAGGCCGGTGTCTCGTCGCCACGATGGTCGGTCCCATGAGCCCGATCCTCCGCCGCGTCGGCCTCGCGCGCTTGATCCAGCCAAGCCTCGACCTCGGCGGCCAGCGTCGACTCGGCCGCCTTCATCCGGCCGTAGCTCATCGCCTTGTGGCGCGAGGCGTTGGCCTTCAGCTTGGTGCCGTCCACCGCCACGTGGGCAAAGCCGACCAGCCCGGCCGCCCGGCACAGCCGCAGCACCTGCACGAACAGGTCCGAGAGCGCCGTCAGATGCCGCTTGCGGAAGTCAGCGATGGTGCGGAAGTCGGGCCGGTTCAGGCCGGTCACGGCCATGAAGTCAACCCGCTCCTCGCAGGCGCGGGCGAGCTGACGCGACGAGTACAGACCGCGGCTGTAGCCGTAGAGGAGCAGGGCCACCATCATGCCGGGATGGTAGGGCGGGTAGCCGCGCTCCTCGGTGTAGGTGTCGAGAATGGCTGAGAGGTCGAGCGCCTCGCGCACCGTATCGCGCACGAAGTGCGCCATGTGCCCGGGCGGCACGAACTCATGCAGCGAGGGTGGCAGCAGCCAGCCCTGATCGACGTCCCAGGAGCGAAACACCTTGGCCATGAGCCGAGTGAATCATCCCAAAGCGCCGCCGTCGAGGTACTTACTCGGACGGGCTCCTAGAGCCGCTCCCGATCAGGTTGAAGCGTAAGCATCATCCTCGTATCCAGCAGCTGTGAAGTAGTTGCGGCACTCAGCCGGCGAGAAGCATTTGAAGGCTTGGTGGATCGCCGCCCAGAGTTCACTGACACTGCGGGCCGCCGCCCTGCGCAACAGCGCTTTCAGCTTGGCGAAGGCCTGCTCAATCGGGTTGAACTCAGGTGAGTACGGAGGAAGATAAAGCAGCCGGGCCCCGGTTGCCGCGATCGCCTCGCGCACGCCGGCCACCTTGTGAGCGCCCAGATTGTCCAGGATCACGGTGTCGCCGGGTCTCAGGGTGGGGACCAGGGTGTCGGTCACGTAGGCGCGGAAGCGTTCGCCCGTCACAGGGCCGTCCAGCAGAGCGATCGCGTCAGGCCCGCTCGTGCGCAGCCCGGCAATCACAGTGGTGGTTTTCCAGTGCCCTGCGGGTGCCGCGAGGCGGCAACGCTCGCCGCGCGGGGCCCAGCCGTAGCGGCGGACCATGCTGGTGGTGGCGGCGGTCTCATCCAGGAACACCAGTCGCTCCGGATCCAGCTCAAGCTGGCCGGCAAACCACGCCTCACGAGCCGCCTTTACATCCTCCCGCTCCTGCTCAGCTGCGTACGTCGCCCTTTTTTCCGCGTGATGCGGTGCCGGGCGAAGAAGCGCGACAGGCTACTGCGGCTGACCGGAACGCCTTGCTCCTGGAGCGTCTCGCAGAGCTCATGCAGGAAGCTCTGCGGGTGGGCTTGGTAGGTCTGCAGGATGAGCTCGGCATGAGCCTCGATGCGCTGCGAGCGCTGGTCGCCGCCCATGGGCTTGGGCGTGACATCTCCCTGGCCCTCCTGCTGCCTGGACCAGCGGCTGACGCTGGCCACGCTGACCCCGAAGCGCGCGGCGGCCTGATGGCAGGAGGCGCCTTCTGCAACGGCCGAGACGACGCGCTGGCGCAGGTCGACAGACAAAGCTGAGGGCATGGGCCACCTCCGTTGAGCCGCCCCCCCGGGGACCGGCCAACGCGTTGCCATCACCACGGTTTCAACCCGCTCGGACCCCGCTCTAGCGCACCCTCCCGCCCTCAGATCGACCTGCATATCTAACCGACCGGCCGCAGCAGAGAGTCCTTTCGGCGTGCCCTAAGATCCAGTTCAAGCAATGAAGACATGATTCGACTACCAGATTCACGGTTTGATCTTGTAAGCAGGTTGCTATGCAAAACACGACCAAATCGCCGGCCGGAAGCGGACAGGGGGAGGGGACCGATTCGATGATCGCCGTCTCTGCCACGAAGCTCGCCACCGCCGACCTCAACAACCTGATGCAGGCACTTGAGATCGATGTCATCGCGCTCACCGAGATGCTGATTCCATCAGGCTATCGTGCCGAGATGGGGACGATCGACGCGCCCGCGATCCATTACACAATCAGTGGCAGGGGACGAATCTCGATCGGCAATGGGCCTTCGATGTCGCTCGAGCCCCATCTGCTCATCATCAAGCCTCCGAATACCCCGTTCGCGATCGAAGTCGACGGAGCCAGCGGCCCGAAGAGGCTCATCTCCCGCGATTGCTGGAAGCGGCATGACGGCGTGTTGCGCATCGGAATGCCGACCGAGCAGCCCGAGGTCATCCAGATCTGCGGCTTCTTCAACGCATCCTTCGGACAATCCGTCGGATTGTTTCGCGAATTGCATGAGCCCGTGGTCGAGAAATTCGAGCCGACGGACAAGATCGACCTGAAGCTTCGCGAAGCGATCGAGGAGCTTTGCGCGCAGGAAATTGGCATGGGCGCCATGACGGCTTCCCTGCTAAAGCAGGTCATCGTCGCCCTGGTGAGGCGGTCGATGAAGTCCTCCCGCAGCTGGACTGATCGGTTTTCGATTCTCGCGGACCGGCAGATCACGCGCGCATTCGCCGACATGGTGGCGCGTCCGGGGGCCGCCCATACGGTTCGGAGCCTGGCGCACAGCGCGGGTCTGAGCCGGTCGGCATTCATGGCGCGGTTCTCGGAGATCTTCGGCCGTTCGCCGATGGGCATCCTTCGCGACCTCAGGATGCGGCAGGCCGCGCTTGATCTCACGACGACGTCAGCCCCAGTCGACGTTGTGGCCTACAACGCCGGCTACGAAAGCCGGTCAAGCTTCGTGCGAGCATTCCGCAAAGCCTACAACGTTGATCCTAGCGAGTACCGGCAGCGCGTGAAGAATGGTGAGGGTGATAAGGGCGCTTGAACCAAACACCGCGCTCCGGGGCATCTCTCCCGTCAGGCATGCGATTTTAAAAGGGCATGCCGCTGGCGACATCCGCTCATCTGTTGAAACTGTACGTCATGATTTCAGCGTTGGCTGAGCTCTCTGCCTGGCGGAAGAAAAAACTGGAAACAGCAAAGGCCGAAAGCAAGCCGCGTGAGCTCGTGCACGCCCGACGCTGCGACCCAACCGAGCTCTTGCCGGTCCTCAGCCAGCTTCGTGCACGGTTGGCGCACTGATCCTGCGCTGGCCAGCTCTGGAGTCCACAATGCGTGTCCGCTCGTCCAGGGACGCCTGACGCGGGTTTCATCGCGCCGGCACCGGTGGCAACGTGGTTTTCAGATGTAGCGCTTCTGCGCGCCGCGTGATGCGGCATCGCCATCACACGTGCTCAGTAGTGGCAGGAATAGTTGACGGTGAACATCCAATAGATCTCCACCAGGTTCGGTACTTTCGAGCGGTTACAAGCACGCTGAACTTCACGCGTGCTTCCTATTTTGGCCCGTCTGCAAAGGAATTCGGAAGATGACGAGCTACCACACACAAGCAGGTGGACGATGAAGGCAATCATGGTAACGGACCAGGCCGCGGGATTGGCCGGGATGAAGCTGACCGAGCGGCCCGAGCCGCCGGCAGCGATAAACGACGTCATCGTTCAGATTCATGCATCGGGATTCGTCCCGACCGAGATGGAGTGGCCCTCGACCTGGACCGATCGCCGTAACCGTGATCGAACACCGTCGATCCCCGGCCACGAGCTGGCCGGAGTTGTCACTGCTCTCGGCTACGGCACGACGGGCCTGTCGGTAGGACAGCGAGTGTTCGGCCTCGCCGACTGGTATCGCGACGGTACCCTGGCGGAGTATGTAGCCATAGAGGCACGCAACCTCGCGCCGCTCCCGGGCGACGTCGATTTCACGGTGGGCGCGAGCCTGCCAATCTCGGGCCTCACCGCGTGGCAGGGACTGTTCCAGCACGGCCGCCTTCAGGCGGGGCAGAGCGTCCTCGCGCACGGCGCGGCAGGCGCAGTCGGGACGATGGTGACGCAATTCGCGCGCGAGGCCGGTGCATATGTCATCGGCACCGGACGCGCGGCCGACCGTCAGAAGGCGCTCGACTTCGGCGCACAGGAGTTCGTCGACCTCGACAACGACGCGCTGGAAGACGTCGGCGGCGTCGATCTGGTGTTCGATGTCATCGGCGGCGACATCGGCAAGCGGTCCGCACGCCTGATTCGAGCTGGAGGAACACTGGTGTCTATCGTCGGGCCGCCCGAGGCGCGGCCCGCCGACGGCCTGACGGTCGACTTCGTTGTCGAGTCCGATCGCGCCCAACTGAGTGAGATCGTCCAGCGGGTGCGGGACGGACGACTGCGGACGAACATCGGCAACGTCTCAACCCTCGACGATGCCCTCGCCGCCTTAAACCCGACCGAGCGACGCAGGGGGAAGACAATCATCCGCGTTCGTCAGTGAGCGACACGCACCTTTCGATGCACGCGGCCGGCCGGCGCTGTCCAGATCGGCCGGCTGCGTCCTATCAGATCCGTCGGGGGCAACCTGGGAAACTACCCATGGCCCCTGGCATGAGATGTCGAACGGGCTCCATCCCTGCAGCATCTCCAGCAAAGAGAGCGAAAGCACTCTCGTACCTCAACCTTATTCCTTCACGCATAGGACTAACCATGACCAACGCTGTCATCGAATGTATCCTGAGCCGCAGCAGCACCAAGTATTACGACCCTGCCACCACCTTGAGCGACGACCAAATCCGCGAGTTGGTGCGAATCGGCACCACAGCGCCGACATCCTTCCACTTGCAGAACTGGCGCTTCATCGCCGTACGCACGCCTGAAGCCAAGGCTCGGCTACGTCCGATCGCCTGGAATCAGCCCGCGATCACCGAAGCAGCCGTTACCTTCATCATCTGCGGCCAGTTAGCCGATTCCAACGTAATACCAGAGCGCCCAGCCCCAGTGGTGGAAGCGGGCATCATGCCGGCAAACTTGGTGCCGGATTGGGAAATTCCCGCACGCGGTCTGTATCAGGATTTCCCGCAGCGCCAGCGCGATGAAGCAGTACGCACCGCCACCTTCGGCGCGGCGGCGATGATCTATGTGGCCCGCTCATGGGGCCTGGGTTCGACGCCGATGATCGGTTTCGATGACAAAGCGGTGCACCGCGAGTTCGGACTGGCCGAGGACGAAGTTCCCGTGATGCTGTTGTCCGTGGGCGCGGAGTGTCCGGGCAACTGGCCGCAGAAGCCCCGCCGTCCGGTGGCCGATGTACTGCAGCTTGTCTAATTGATCGCTAAACCAGTTACTTAGGGAGATTACGTGATGGCCAGAACCACAGCTCTGAATCCGGAACAGGTGCCGGCCGATTCGAGGCCGACTCTCGATGCGTTCACCAAGAACATCGGGTTCACCCCAAATATGATGGCGACCTTCGCGCAGAGCCCGATCGCGTTCAACGCGTGGGCCACCTTGCTCGGCTCTTTGAGCAAGGCGCTCGACGTGAAGACGCGTGACAGCATCGGCCTTGCTGTTTCCGAAGTGAATGGGTGCAACTACTGCCTGACGGTTCACAGCTTCACGGCCGAGCATATGGCCAAGCTGCCGGCCAATGAAATCATTCTTGCTCGGAAGGGTCATGCCAGTGATCCGAAGCGCGATGCCGCCCTCCAATTTGCGCGCAAAGTCATCGAGACCCGTGGCAAGGTCAGTGACGCCGATGTGAAAGCCGTCCGCGATGTCGGCTACACAGATGCGAACGTCATGGAGATCGTCGCGCTGGTGGCCATGTACTCCCTGACGAACTTTTTCAATAACGTGTTCGATCCCGAGCAGGACTTTCCCGCCGTTACGCCGGCTGGCTCGATCTGAACTCTAACCGGTCGCATAGACGGTCTCCGAAGGTGAGAGGTTTCATGTGATGCGAGTGTAACGCGAAAGCCCAGGTGCGCCCGGATTCTTGGGAACGCGTCTGGGCTTTCGTACGTGCCGGCAAGGTCAGGACACTGTATTTCCCAAGGCGTGAGCATGAACAAGTCACAGAAGGTCGTTGTCGTTACCGGTGCGTCACAAGGCATCGGCGCGGAAGTCGTAAAGGCATTCCGAAAGCTCGATTACCGCATTGTCGTCACCTCACGTTCGATCAAGCAGTCTGACGACGAGAACATCCTCAGTATCGTCGGTGACATCGGCGATCCCACAACGGCCCAACGTGTAATTTCCGAAGGCGTCTCGCGATTTGGCCGGATCGATACGCTGGTGAACAACGCCGGCATCTACATCGGAAAGCCTTTCACCGAACACACCGCCGAAGACTACGCCGCCGTGATGAATGTGAACATGGCGGGCTTCTATTACATCACGCAACTCGCGATCGCCGAGATGGAAAAGCATTCGAGCGGCCACGTGGTGAGCGTCACGACCAGCATAGACCAAGTTGCAATCAGCGGGATCTACTCGGTCTTGGCGGCTATGACCAAGGGCGGCCTCAACGCTGCCACGAAGTCACAGGCGATCGAGTACGCGAAGAAGGGCATTCGCGTGAACGCCGTTGCTCCGGGGAACATAAAGACGCCGATGCACGCGCCTGAAAATCACGAAGCGCTCAGCGCCTTCCAGCCTATCGGACGCATGGGTGAAACAAGCGATATCGCCAACGCCATCCTGTTTCTCGACTCTGCACCGTTCATCACCGGAGAGATTCTGCACGTCGACGGTGGGCAAAGCGCCGGCCGCTGAGATGCGCCATCACTTAGGAGGGAGAAAGTGACGCTCAATCATCCAATTTTCGAGCGTTGGCCGGCGCAGTACCCTGATCGGCTCCAGCTCTTTTCTCTGCCGACGCCTAACGGCGTAAAGGTCGGCATCATGCTGGAGGAAACGGGCCTCGCCTATGAGCCGCATCGGATCGACATCATGGCGGCCGAAAACCACGACCCGGCCTTTCTCGCGCTCAACCCCAACGGCAAGATTCCCGCCATCTACGATCCCGATGGGCCGAGCGGCAAGCCGCTCGCGCTGTTCGAATCGGGCGCGATCCTCCTCTATCTCGCCGACAAGACGGGACAGTTTATCTCGGCCGATCCGAACACCCGCTACGAAACGATCCAGTGGGTGATGTGGCAGATGGGCGGTGTCGGGCCGATGTTCGGTCAGGTCGGTTTCTTCAACAAATTCGCCGGCAAGGCGTATGAGGACAAGCGCCCGCGCGACCGCTACGCAACGGAATCTGCGCGGCTGCTCGGTGTCCTCGACGAACGGCTCGCGGGACGCGAATGGGTGATGGGCGCCGACTATAGCATCGCTGATATTTCCCTGCTCGGCTGGGTGCGCAACCTGATCGGCTTTTACGAAGCCCGCGAGCTCGTCGGCTTCGGCCGTTTTCTTCATGTGCAGGCGTGGCTCGACCGTGGCGTAGCGCGTCCGGCAGTGCAGCGCGGGCTGGAAGTGACAGCGAGCTAGAGGGTCTGCAAAGAACGAAGCGAGGGTATCTATGATTGAAATCACTGCCGACATGCATGCGATCATCAAGCAGGCGATACTGTCGTTCGTTGCGACAGTCAACGAGGACGGAACGCCCAATCTTTCGCCGAAGGCGTCTTTGACGGTCACGAACGGTATTCTCTACTTCGCCGATATCGCATCGCCCCAGACGATACTGAACCTGGGGCGCAATCCCGCCATCGAAATTAACGTGGTCGATATCTTTCAGAGACGCGGTTATCGATTCAAGGGCCGTGCGTTGGTACTACCGCCAGGCGATGACGAGTATCTGATGATCGCCAACCGGGTTCGGGCGACGAACGGCCCCGAGTACCCTGTTGATCACATAGTCAAAATCGAAACCACTTCGATCATCCCGCTGCTGTCGCCGGCCCAAATCTTTGCCCGCCCTCCTCGGAGTCAGGACGAGATCAGGGACACCTACCATCAAAAGTATGGTGTGAAACCCATCGGGTCATAGGTGCTGGGCCCGCGAGGCCGGCCCTGCCGAAATGCGCCGACCTCAACCGTGACTTCGGGCGTCCAGCGGTGCAGCGCGAGCTGCAAGTGACGGCGGCACGAAGCCTGAAAACCGACCCGTGAGCAGAAGGAGAAAACTCATGAAGTTCCGAACCATCATTGCCGCCGCGTGCACCGCCCTCGCCATCTCGATTGCCGGCGCCGCCTTGGCCCGTGATGGCGAAGGGCAAACCGTCACGAAGAACTTCGAGGCGGCCATTCCCAATATCCCCGGCAGGTCGCCAATCGCCGTGGAAGTCGATTACGCGCCCGGCGCAGCCTCTGCGCCCCATACCCACGCGAAGTCGGCTTTCATCTACGCCTATGTGATCTCGGGCTCGATCGAGTCGAAGGTGAATGACGGCGAGACGCGCATCTATCGGGCAGGTGAGAGCTGGTCGGAACCGCCGGGCGCGACCCACTCGATCAGCCGCAACGCGAGCAAGACCGAGCCGGCAAAGCTACTCGCTGTCTTTGTCCTCGACGCCAATGACAAAGCACTGACCACGCCCATTAAATAATCCCCTAGACGCAATCGACCCCGCCAAGGGTCGAAGGCTTGCACCGTGCAAGATCCGCGAGCCGCTACGAGGGAAGGGCGGTGAGACTGCATTTCCGCCGAAGGCACACTCAACTCAAAAAGAGATTGCAAATGACCAACCCGATTCGTCTTCTAATCGCTGAAAGAGGCGCTGGCTCTCTCAACTTCCTGGCGCTGCTTAGATGGGCTTTGGTCGTTATCTTTCTTTGGTTCGGCGGAATGAAGTTCACCGCATACGAAGCAGCCGGTATCGCGCCGTTCATTGAACACAGTCCGATCATGAGCTGGTTGCACGCCCTGTTCGGAGCTCAAGGGGCAAGCTACGTCATCGGCGTAATCGAACTGTCGACCGCCGCTGCTCTTATCCTCGGGGCCGTTCAGCCCATTTTTTCCGCATTGGGAGCAGCGATGTCCGCTGCGACCTATCTTATTACGCTCACCTTCTTCTTGAGCACCCCTGGCGTAGCAGAAGGGACGGCAGGCGGTTTTCCAGCGATCTCAGCGGCGCCAGGCCAGTTTCTTCTTAAAGACCTTGTTCTGCTGGCTGCGTCACTTTCCCTTCTCTTGGCGTCTGTACAAGGCCCATGGCTCAACGTTCGAAGTCGTGAGTAATTATTAGGGAAATCCCACACTTAAAGAGACTTCTATGCCAAGAACAGCAGTGCCAAACCCGGAACAAGTGTCGGCCGATTCGAAGCGGGCCCTCGATATGTTTACCAATAACATCGGGTTCACCCCAAATATGTTGGCGACCTTCGCGCAGAGCCCGATCGCGTTCAACGCATGGGCCACCCTGCGTGGCTCCTTGAGCAAGTCGTTAGACTTAAAGACGCGCGAGAGCATCAGTCTCGCCGTTTCTGAAGTGAATGGCTGCAACTACTGCCTTGGGGTTCACAGCCATGGGGCCGAGCTGGTCAAGATGCCTGCCGATGAAATCATTCTCGCTCGAAAGGGCCGTGCCAGCGACCCGAAGCGGGACGCCGCCGTCCAGTTTGCGCGCAAAGTGATCGAGACTCGCGGCCAGGTCAGGGACGCCGATGTGAAAGCCGTCTGCGATGCCGGCTACACGGATGCGAACGTCATGGAGATCGTCGCGCTGGTGGCCATGTACTCCCTGACGAACTTTTTCAATAACGTGTTCGATCCCGAGAAGGACTGCAGTGGCCGCTTTGTATCTGGCGTTTCAAGAGCGTCGTTCCGCGATCGAATGACTGGGATGAGGCTAATACCAACTCTCATTGATCAGAACCCATGGGCCCAGGCGCGCAAGCCGATGGAGATGATGCGCCAGGGCTGGTCGATGAGCCTGTTCCAGGCATGGCAGCAGTGATCGAGGATGGCGTCGGAGGAGGCGAAGATCCGGTTGCCGAGCCAGTTCTCGCGTATAAACTGCCAGATGTTCTCCACTGGGTTGAGTTCAGGCGAGCGCGCTGGCAGCGGCAGCAGGGTGATGTTGGCAGGGACCACGAGTTGTCTGGTCGTGTGCCAGCCGGCCTGATCGAGCAGCCGGACGGCGTGCGCGCCCGGCGCGACGGCCTTGGCGATCTCAGCCAGGTGCAGGTTCATCGCTTCGGTGGTGCAGCGGGGCATGACGAGCCCGGCTCCCGTGCCACGGGCCGGGCAGATCGCCCCGAACAGGGAGGCGGAGGCCGTGCGCTGGTCCTTCGGAGCCGAGGGGCGTGTGCCGCGGCGCGCCCAGCGCCGCGGGATGGTGTTCGTCTGGCCGACGCGGGCCTCGTCGGCAAACCAGATCTCTATCGGCTTGCCGCCTGTGGCCTGCGCGATCTGCGCCCAGCGGGCGGGGAAGGCTTTTTAAACGCGGCGGTGGCCTGCGGATCCTGGGCGTGATGGCGGGGACGGGCCGAGAGCTTCCGATAGCCCATGCCGCGCTGAACCCGGCTCAGCGTCTGTTGGGAGACCGAGACGCCGTGGTCCTCGAACAGGATCTGGACCAGATCGACCAGCCGCCAGCGCACGACACCATGGATGGCGGGCATGGGCTCCTGCTCGACCAAGGCGCGCAGCGCCTCCCGCTGCCGGGCGTTCAGGCGCGGGCGCGCACCGGGGGCCTTGGCGTCGATCAGCCCGTCCGGGCCGTCTGCGTTGAAGGCCAGCACCCAGTCGCGCCCCGTCTGCAGCCCGACCCCGCCGAGCGCGGCGGCCTGCGTGCGTGACCCGCCCGCGTCGATCGCCGACAGCGCCAGCAGACGGCGGGTTTGAGCCGGATCGCGCGACGCTCTGGCCAAACGACGCAGAGCCGCGGCGTCAAAGTCCGACCGCAGCGGAACGGGAGCGGCCAATCCAGCCTCCTCGCGCTTCAAACCCGAGGACAGAATCATAGTTGAGGACCCCACCGCCAGCCTGCGTGAGTCTCGATCAACGAGGCTTGGTATAAGCCGTATGGTCAAAGCTGACTTGTTCGGCTACGCGCCACGAAGCGACCTTCGATGAGTGCCATCGGAATGGCTGCTCATCACCCGATTTCGTTGAAAAACTCGCGGTCGAACTCGATCGGCGGGAGCCGCAAGGAGCAACCCCCGTGAGGAACCGGGTACCCCCTGGCGCTCAAGCCGGGCTCGGCTGCGGAACCGGGATGAGCTTGGCGAGCTTCCTGAGGTTCTGAGCCGTTGCGGCCAGATGGAATTCGTCGCGGGCTCCGTTTGGGCCGCGCAGCCGGAGCCGATCCAGCTTCAGGATGCGTTTGAGGTGGGCAAACAGCATCTCGACCTTCTTGCGCTCACGCCGCGACGTCTTGCCCTCGTCAGATCGCGCAATGTCGCGCGCCATGTCTCGCGCCCCCTCGGAGATCGAGCGTGGGATCTTGCGCACCGGCCCGTTCGGGCAGCATCGCGCCTTCAACGGGCACGCCATGCAGTCGAACGTGCTCGCCCGATCCAAGAGCGTCGCCCCGCCGTTGACCCGGCTGCCCGGCGTGGTCAGCATCTTGCCCGCCGGGCAGCGGTAGACATCGCCGGGCTGGTCGTAGCTGAAGTCGGCGCGCGAGAAGGTGCCATCCGTGCGCTCCGACTTGTCGAACACGCTGATGTGCGGCGCGATGCCCTGCTCGGAGACGAGCCAGCCCAGCATCTCGGCCGAGCCAGAGCCGCTGTCGCCGGCAAGCCGGGCCGGATAGAGGTCGAAGCTCGCGCGCGAACGCTCGATCATGCGCTTGGCGGCCGTGACCTCGGCCTGCCGGATGGCAGTGGTCGCCTCGACATCAACGATGATCGCGTGGTCGAGATCGACCAGGTCATTGGCCGTGTAGGAAGGCCAGCCCGCCATGGGCACCGGTCCAGCGGGCGGCCGGATCAGCGGGTGAGAGGAACTTGGGCGGCACTGGTGTGGCAGCCCCGAAGGCCGCCGCGTCGAGCACGGCCAGGTACTCCTGAGCGGCCCGGCTCACGGCCTCGGGCGGCAGGCCGGCGGATCCCTCGACGCCCTTCTGCCGACTGGCGTCGGCCTGGATCAGGCGGCCATCCACCGCAAAGCCTTCCCCGCCCACGAGCCCTTCCGCGATGCAGCGGGCCAACACGCGCGCGAACAGGCGGCGCAGGAGGTCGCTGTCGCGGAAGCGGCCGTGGCGGTTCTTGGAGAAGGTGGAATGGTCGGGCACGCGCCCGTCCAGGCCGAGCCGGCAGAACCAACGCTAGGCGAGGTTGAGGTGGACCTCGTCGCCGAGCCGGCGCTCGGAGCGGATGCCACGGCCGTAGCCGATGATCAGCATGCGGATCATCAACTCGGGGTCGACAGAAGCGCGGCCCGTCGAGGCGTAGAAGGGAGAGAGGTCCTGGCGCAGTCCGGTCAGGTCGACGAAGCGGTCGATGGCGCGCAGCAGATGGTCGGCTGGGACGTGGGTATCGAGCGAGAACTCGTAGAACAGGGCACCTTGCTCGACTTGCCGCGGTCCCATCATCTGCTTCAATCCCCGTCTCTCAACGGGAGTGAATCACCCCAAAACTGCCGGCGCAACAGCCGAGTTTTCAACAGAATCCACCCGTAGCGGACCTCGCGAGTGGGTACCAAGCGTCAGGTTTTGACCACTAGAACCGTCCGACGGCGACCGCAGCGAAGCTCCAGGCCATTGCGACGGAGCTCAATGAGCGCCAGCGGGCCTACCGGCTCGCCGCCTACGAAGAGGACCAAGCCCGCGAGGCGACCCACCGCGGGCCCGGCAGCCCGCCCGCCAGCCATTGGCGCTGGATCGAGTACGGGCCAGTCGGAGCGCGGTGGCAGGACAGCCCTCAGGGCAAACGCATGAGACGAGTTAGCCCTGAGCAGCTGGGCCATGCCGGCGTCGTCCCAGGCCGCGGTCTTGCGCCGGCCGGCTGGCCGTGAGCGAGGCGTCGGCGCGCCGCCGATCAAGGGCGACGCGGCGCAGGAGCGCGAGGTGGCGCGCCGCACAGCGCTCGCGCACGCGGCTGCGCTCCTCGCCGAAGCTCACCTCCAAGACCCAGGGCTCGCCGGTCGCGAGGGCCCCGTGGCGCCGGATCGCCTGGGCCAGCACCTCGGACGGCGCGGTCGAGCTGCCGAGGGAGTGGCGGACCTGCGCCGGCACGCTGTCGGTGCCATTCCCGCCGCGGAGGGTCTCGGTCGCGAGCACCGTCGTCAGCCCCGGCCAGGTGCGCAGCGTGGCCAAGCAGCTCACGTCCCGACAGGCGAAGACGCGCCGGCGTACCAGACGACCAGGGGTGTCGTCGCACGCGTCGGAACAGGGCCGCCGGACGGCCCCGCGGGCGAAGGCGTGCGCGGCACACCAGGCCCGGACCTCGTTCGTGGACCTTGCCCTGATTGGCCTTGAGCGTCAGCAGGTAGGCGGCCCCGCGTGCCAGAATCTGGCTGGCCACCTCGCGCCGACACGAGCGCGCGTCCAGGCCCGGCAGCCGTCAAGCTGCAGCCCCTCCAGCACGGCCGCGGGCTCACCGCCTTTCTGGTCCACGGCGCGCTGGGCCAGCACCAGCCCGCGTCCGGTCGCGTCGGCGCTGACCAGGTGCAAGGGCGAGCGGCCGCGGTCGAAGGACCGACGGATCACCTTGCCATCCACGGCGACCTGTTCAGGTCCGGCGGCTGCACTGTCCGCATCGGACCGGAACGCTCCTCGCCCCCAGGCCAGGCAGCCGCGCTCGAACCCGTCCGGGTCGATCAGCATGACCACGCGGCGAACCGTGTCGTGCGAGGGGATGCCGCCGGGCAGCTCCAGGACGCCGCGCAGCCACGCCTCCGTGCAGCGGCCGGAGAGAGCGCTGTCCTCGAACGGCTCGGCCTCGGCCCCGAGCGCAGACCGCGATCACCAGGATGTCCCCCAGCCGGTGCTCGATCTTGCCGGGGCGGCGTGGATCCTCCCGCGTCGCGAACGGCTCGACCAAGCCCTCGATCATGGCGCGCCTCCTGCCGGAAGCGCGCCATCTGACGCCATCACCGCCAGCGCCGGGCGCCCGTCAGAGTTCATGCGGTTGCCCTGCATGCCACCCGTCTCAGACCTTCGGCAGACGCTCACCGATGGATCGGAGTTGGTCGGGAGCGGACCGGCGGCTTCTGATTTGCCGAGCGGCGCCTCAGAAAAGGCCGCTTCGATCGCCTGGTGCGTCTCGCCTGCGGTCACCGCGCCTTTCAGCCAAGTCCGCAGGGGAGACAAGCCGGCTCCAACCGACGTTATCAGGCGACGCCGAGCTTCCCGCGCTCCCCTTCACGAGGCGTCGAGCGCTCCTCAGGCCTCAGAAACGGGCTTGTCGCAAACTCGGGCTCGGGCCGCAGAAGGGGCTCGGCTACCCCGCTTTCACGCTTTGTTCGCGACGGGAAGTCCGAAGCAGTGGGCGAGCAGCTGGTTCTGCTCCCGCACGGTCCAGGCCCCCGCAAACCCGAAGCCCTTGCGCAGCCACCGCATGGCTTTGACGCCCTGGATCGTGCGCCGGGCCGTGCGGACGGAGCGGAACCCGCCCCCCGCGGCATCGGCCGCTTCACCCGGAAGGGGTCGCTCGCGATCCCTTGCTGCAGGGGCTTGCTGACGTGGTGGATGGGCGTGCGCGGCAGCAGGCCCGCCTTGCGGCTCTCGGCGATCGCCGGCGGGTAAGGACCAGCGCCATCCGTGCCGATCCGGTCGGGGGCGCGCAGCGGCTCCTTCTGCAGCATCGTGCGGAAGAAGCGCTTGGCGGCATCGCGGTCGCGGTTGGCCGTGAGCAGGAAGTCGACCGCCTCACCGGGCTTGTCGATGGCCCGGTCCAGGGAGCGCCACTGCCCCCGGATGCGGATGTCCGTTTCGTCGACGCGCACCGAGCCGCAGTGCGGCTTGCGGAACCGGCGCAGACGACGCTCGATGGCCTGCCGACGGCCGCCGCGAGCGGCCACGCGCCGGCGGTGGAGGTGATGCGGCGACTGACCTTCGACATCCCAGAAGCCTTGCACCGGCGAATCCGGATCTACTGCGCGGAGAACGATCAGCGAATGGCCGATGTAATCCGCGACCTGCTCGAGGAGCGCTTCCCGGCTTGGTGATCTACATACCTGGCGCGATGAGGAGCGAAGCCATGTCGAAGGAACCGGAAGAGGCGTTCCCGCTGGGCGAGACTGCACGAGACCGAGACGTCGCCCTCGCGCGTGGTGCGCTCGGCTTGATCCCCGTGGTCGGCTCCGTGATCGGCGAGCTCGTCACGATGACGATCCCGAACCAGCGGGCAGAGAGGCTCGAAACCTACGCTCGGCATCTCGGCGAGCGCCTTCAGGCGCTCGAGCCCGATGCACTCCGTAAGACATTCGAGAACCCGGAGAACGTCGACCTCTTCGAGGATGGTGCCTTCCAGTCGGCCCGTGCGCTCTCGGATGAGCGTCGGGAGCGGATCGCTCGGATCGTCGCGCGAGGCTTGACTAGCGACGAGCGTGGCCGGACAGAAGCAAAACGTATACTTCGTCTTCTCAGCTCAGTAGAGGATGACCATCTAATTATTTTAGCTAGCCTTGGAAAAAAGCTAGCCTTGGAAAAAGATTTTCAGATGACGAGTTCAATGATTTTAGAGCGCTGCACGTAAATATATTGTATCCAGAATATGCTTATATGACAAAAAACGGCGTTGATTGGCGCAAATACGCCATGTTTACACTTCTCAGAAAGGAACTAATGACACTCGGACTTTTGAAGAGTAGTGAATCTATGTTAGATAGACCGATGAACGACACTCGAGATCCGGCGGAAGGATCGTTGGACATCACAGAGCTTGGCCGGATGCTCCTCGACTATGTTGGTATACAGCCCATCGAAGCCGAAGAAGCGGACGAGTAGCTTTCAGGCCCGCCTGAGCCAGCCGAAGAAGCCGCGCCGCTCCGGCGGCGCCGGCGTCGCCAGGCGCTCAGCCTGAGCGGCCCAGCGGTCCCGCTCCGCCTTCAGGTCCTCGATACGGCGGTTGCTGGCCTCCTGGACCTCTTCGACACGGCGAGCTCCGGCCTCCTGCGCCTCCTCGGCGCGCTTCCTCTCGATCTCGAGGAGGACGGTCAGGACCTCGACCTGTGCCGCGCGGACCCGCTCCGCCTCGAGCGCCGCCCGGGCCTCGTCGAGGTCTGTCCTGGTCCGCTCGAGGTCCTCCTCGAGGCGCGCAACCTGTTCGCGGAGGATGGCGACGACGGTCAGGGTGTCCGCACTCTCGACCGCACTGTCGACCGATCGGGCATCCGCACGCTCGACCGGCTGCCCGTCCGCATCATCGACCGGTGGGTCGACCGGTCGGGCGTTCGGTCGGGGCTTACGCGGCTTCTCGAGAACCTCGAGCGGGATGGCGATCTTCGCCTTCCCGTCATTGCCGACGATCCGCTTCCACCGCTTGCGGACGCAGATCGCCCGCGCAGCGGCCGCAGAGCGGCCGATCGCCTCGCCGAACTCGGCATAGGTCATCATCTGGTGATCGGACACCGTGCACCCCTCCCGTTGATCGGGCGTGCGAAAGGGAGCGCGGTCGGGCGACCGCTCAGCTGTGCGAACGGTCGCCGGTGATTCGGTAACGAGGTCCTAACGCAATCGGAAAATTGCGAAGCTGGTCGGATCCGGCTATGATGAAGATCCTTACGGAGGGATGGCAGAGCGGTCGATTGCGCTCCGCTGAAAACGGAGTGGGCCTCGTCAGAGGCTTCGCGGGTTCGAATCCCGCTCCCTATTCTAGGAGCCCGCTCCGGCCGATGGGCCGTCGAGCGGGCTCCGTCGTTTCGAGAGCCGCTTCGCGGGCGCCCGCCGGACGGCGGCTCGATCATCAGGATCAGCAACGGAGGGCAGGGCGCGGCGGAGCTCGACAACCGCGTCGAGGCCGCCTGTGTCTCCGCCGACGAAGCAATCCTGGGCGGCCTTCGCGAGCACCTGGCGGAGCCGGTCTGCGACCTCGGGATCCTCGGCGGCAGCGGTCTGCGTCAGGACGCCGAGGACCTGGACCAGGACGCCCTCGGCGCCGCTCAGATTGCCCGTCTCTGCCATGCCGTTCCCCCCTCGAGCCGTCCTCGCGCAGCAAGGCTGACTCGCGCGGTCGCGTCGAGTGCCGTCGGCGAGTGAGGGGCCGCTCCGCCGTGATGCCGCCGGGTCGGCCTCTTAGGCCCGACCCGGCTCGTCTCAGCCTAGACTGGCGGATCGTACGACGGCGGCCGGGTGAAAATCACGGTGCCGTCCTCAGCCGTGGCGGTCGCCGGCAGGAGGCACTTCGCCAGACGGCCGGCTGTGATCTCGAAGAGCGGCTGAAGGTCTCGCGCGTGGCCCTTCCGGCCCGGCGGAGCGATCACGTTGAGCGCCTTCCGTGGGAAGTGCTGTCGGACGGTCCGGAGAGCCGGAGCGAGGTCCGAGTCGGCGCTGATG
Source organism: Methylobacterium nodulans ORS 2060 (assembly GCF_000022085.1). NCBI lineage: Bacteria > Pseudomonadati > Pseudomonadota > Alphaproteobacteria > Hyphomicrobiales > Methylobacteriaceae > Methylobacterium > Methylobacterium nodulans. The sequence continues at coordinate 157,925 of NC_011892.1, read as the reverse complement.
ATGAGCGCGCGATCGTACCCGTCGAGGAAGGCGTCGGTTGTGATCTGCACGGCGATCGCGACGTCGGTCTCCTTTTCCTCGTGGACGTCCCCCTGGGCGCCGCAGCGCTTGCACTCACGCTGCTTCGTCTTGAAGTGCCCGATGACGCAATTCACCCCGGCGTGACGGAGCGCCTTCACGTACACCTGATGGCGCTTCATCGGTCCCGGCTTCCAAGTCGGGTAGGCGGTGAAGAAGTTGACCTCGATCAGGGTCTCACCGGTGCCGCAGATGCTTTGCGCCAACTGCCATAGGTCGAGCCACTTCAGGTGCGGTTTCTGGAGATCGTCAATCGCGTGGTAGAGGTTGAACCCGTCGACGTAAGCGATGACGCGGCGCATTCCGTAGGCCCTGAAAAGCGAAAAGGCCGCAACCCCGGAGGGCTACGGCCTGTCCACCGCGACAAGCACGGTGGGAGTGCATGGGGGTTACATGCCCGTTCGACCGTCCGTCGGCAAGGGGGGCGATCGGAAATTTTCGATCCTGGAGAGCCCCTATTGGGCGACCTCGCAGGTCCCGGTGATCATCATCGACAGGCGGAACACGAGGAAGGTGACGCTTGGCCGGCGCTCCCATCCGGTAACACGGATGAAGTCGGTCGACGCTCCACTAAGCGACGATCGAGGCGTCGCGACGAAGTCGTTCGAGGAGCCACCCTTCTGAGTGACGAGCCACTCCTCGAGCTTGCCACTGCTCCACCGGATGGAGCCTGTGTCCGTGTCGACGAAGAAGCTTCGATAATAGCCGAGCCAGAAGTCACGGTTGGTTCGACCAACCGTGCCGTCCTCCTCAGCCGCGACGACGTCCCGGCCGGTGCAGCGGTACAGCTTCCCGGCCGCGGCCGGGGAGGCGACGACGAGCGCGGCCGCCAGGCCGATGATGGCGCCCTTCATGGTCAAGCCGCCAGCCGGACCGGCTCGATCGGCGCCTCGAGCGCCGCCAGGCGTGCGCGCACCCGCCGGACGCCGGCGGCCGTCCAGCGGCCGCGGCCGGTCGCGGTCGGGATCTCCTCCGCGTCCAGGGCCGCCGCGAGCTCGCGAAGCAAGAGACGGCCGTCCGGATCCAGCCGGCCGAGGACGGGAGCCAAGTTCGCTGCGAAGGCGTCCGCCTTCGCGTTCCGGGCGGCGTTCGCGATCGCGATCTCCCGCGCGGTCCCGGCGCGGCCGCGGAAGCCCCCCAGCTTGACCCCCCGCGCCTTGGCGGCCGCCAGGGCTGCCTTCGTCCGGGCGGAGATGAGCGTTGCCTCCTCCTCCGCAACCAGCGCCATGATGCCGACGGTCAGCCGGTTCGCGGACGGCATGTCGCACGCCACGAAGTCGACGCCGGCCTTGTGGAGGCCGAGCAGGAAGTGCGCGTCCCGAGCCAGGCGGTCGAGCTTCGCGACGACGAGCGTCGCGCGGTGTGCGCGGCCGAGCTCCGGCCGATCGGCTCGACGACCGCTTTCCACCTCGACGAGCTCGGCGACGATCCGGCCGCCTGCCGCGTGCGCGGCGACGGCCGCGCGCTGGGCTTCGAGACCGAGGCCGCTCCGTCCCTGGCGGCCCGTGGAGACGCGGAGATAGGACACGTAACGGTTCATGCGGAACGTCCAATCATAGCGGGTCGCGAGGAGCGTCCGACGTTGCCCGAGCACGACACGAGCCGGAACACGGGGCCCGACGTGATGCCGGCGGCGTCGAGCCATTCCTGGACCAGGGCAACCGGCCGCACGAACCCAGGGCAAACGCATGAGACGAGTTACCCCCTGAGCAGCCAAGATTGCCCTTGGGGCAGCATGGATCCTCCGGCGTCGCGAACTGCTCGACCAAGCCCGCGATCATGGCGCGCCTCCTGCCGGAAGCACGCCATCTTACGCCATCACCGCCAGCGCCGGGCGCCCGTCAGAGTTCATGCGTTTGCCCTGGCACGAACCAGCGGTCTGTAGTAAACGCCATACCGTACCCATCCCAACTTAATTCCACCTGCGATAGGCGTGCCTCTCGCCCACCGCCGCCGCGCCCGAAAGCCCCGAGCGCCACTCCGAAGCTCGCGCATCACATCGGCAGTCAGGACACAGCCTCAACGCGACACGCATGTCTGTTTGGGTATGCCCCGGGCGAGACGGTGGCGTGAGACACCGAATGTGGCCCGGCGCCGAACACGGGCCGGCCCCTCAGCAGCCCACCGGCCCTCATCTAGACCCAAGCGAGACACGCGACCTGCGCTCCGTTCGCAGGTCGGTATGTAAAGAAAACGACGGTTTTCCAGCCACTTAAACCTGTAATGATTGCGTGTCAGGAAATCATAATCGGGCGCCAGCGGTCTCCCGCACGCCTGTCACACCTGCGTCGCTCGCATAAGGGCGGCCCATGGAGCCCGCCTAACTCCCGCCTTCTCGCAATTCGTGAGTTTTGATGGGCGCTCGTAGGTACGTGACAGGCATCACCGATTACGCGGGCGTCCTCGTGGTAAGCCATTCCGGAGAAGGGGCTCAAGTATTCAGGACGACCTTCGCACGAACTTCAGCCGCGGCGACATGACCACTTTATCCTGTCGGCTCAGGTCCTGTTGCATCCACTTTGCCGCTTGGAAATAATGCTTGAAGGTCTCTTGGAAACTTGCCTCATCGAAAAATCCGACAAGATCCCACTGATCTTGATCCGAGAACGGGACGGCAAAGACATAGATGTAACATCCGAGCCTAAACTCGCCGACGATGTGCGGGAGATGCGGGTGCGAATGCCTCCGGGTGTAGATTGTGATCTGCGCTGATGGATTGAGCGGTAGAGGGATAACGGAGGAAGCCACCTTCGGTAACGGGCGCTCGGAATGCGTGCCGTGACGCACCCACTCGATCGTCTCTTTCAAGTGGGGCAGCTCTTCTTCGTCGACCACCGAGACGACCATCTTTACGAGCGCACGATAGACTGATGAGGGGGTGAGTGGAGCCCCCCTACCGAGGTTTACCACGAATGTGTCAGATGCGTCCTTGATGACAGATTTTGATTGTATATTCACCCTCTCGCCGTCGTGGAGGAGGATGTCTTCGCCAAAACGGAGCTTCGGCCTTCCATCGTTTTTGCCTCTGCCTTGCGTGCCTAGGAAAACGCGTTGCAGGTCGAGCATTGCAATAAGTGAGGGCTCTGTTTCGCATCCAAAGTAACCATTACACTCATCGCACTCCTCGGCCGACTTGAGGTGATCATTTCCTAACGCTGTCGGGATGACATGCGCCGCCTTCTTGAAGGTCGCACCGCCCGCAGCCGTGCGGCCACAAAAGCGGCACGTCCGGGGATCACGCTCCGCACCGATGAGCGTGCGCTGATCGGTGCGTGGTGATGATATATTATACCGCTCAAGCAATAGTCCGAAGAGATCATCGATCCGTTCATCCGCGGATTGATCTTCGGGATGGTTGAGGCTATGCAAATAGCGTTCAAGACGAAGTTTTTCTACGGTTGTAGCTGGGTATTCGGGGAGAAGAAGAAAGTACTCGTTATCTCCCAGCGAGCTGATGATCTTCTTCAGTTTATTCAAAGGAGGTACAGCGGAGCCGTGCTGCTGGATTAGTGCGTCGATAGCTGCTTTGAGTGTGGGGCTAGCGGTTTGCACCGGCTCCAACTCAACGCCATCACCTTCGGCAGAACCGAACGTCGCTATAATCTGCTGGACGGCTGCAGCTCCATCCAACGCATATCGAAACCGCATTTCCGTCACACCGGCCTGCGTCATGATATGCAGCGAGAGCTCGCTGAAGATCGTCGGCCCAGCGGGGGTGAACTGCACGCCAGCACTCTCGAAAGCGCGGCGGATAGCGATGAGATTATTGGGGATCGGCGTACGCAATCCTTTCTCGAAATCGGCGATGGTCGACACGCTAACGTCGGCAACCTTCGCGAGTTCGGCTTGCGACCACTGGATCAGCGCTCGGGCGGCTCGTACATCTTGTGGTGTAAGGCCAAGTTCGTTCATGGCGCGACTCGGATGTCATGGATTTTCGCTGACCTTACATGAAATCCGTGGTTTGGGAAGCGGCCTGTGAGAGCACCCTTGGCCGGTGCCATCGATGAGGCAGTCTCATGTCTTTGATGCTGTGAGGAAAACGACCGGATACTGTTGGCGAATTCGGCCGCTATGCAGCGAGAGCCTCGAAGCGTGAGGTGCGCGTGGGGGCCAGCGGGCGGTGCGAGAACCAAGCGGCGAGACGATCAAGATTGAGAGCGGCCGCCGTCGCCACGCTCTGCAGGGTCATCTTCGCCAGTCCGCGATAGCGCGCTCGGCGCAAGCCGAAGCTCCGCACGCCCTGCGCGATCGTCGCCTCAATGCCTTGTCGCTGCCCGTAGAGCTGCCGGCCCTCCTCGCTCTCCTGCCGCATCCGCGCGGCCGCCAGCGCCTCGTGCTCCGCACGCGGATGCAGGCTGAGCCGGCGGCTCCCCGCCCGGGTGCACCGCGGCTTGGCTGGACACACGCGGCAGACGGCGGGGCTGAAGCCTGCGCGTATGAACGCGCGTCCGCTCACCTTGTCCCTGTACGTGCCCCAACTCGTACTCTCGCGGCCCTCGGGGCAGCACACGCGACAGCGCTCCCAGTCGACCGCGAAGTCCGTGACGTGGAACGCCCCCTCCTCACGCGTCTGCCAACTCTGGTTCGACCGCGCGGGGCCGATCAGGGCGATGCCGTGCCGCTCGTGCGCCGCGACCAGATGCTCGGCGCTGATATAGGCCGCGTCGACCAGGTGCTCGGAGGGGATCAGATCCAGGCCCGCCAGGGCGGCATGGATCACGCCGGTGCGCATCGCCTCATGCACATTGGCCGGAGTGGTGTCGGCGTGAACGACCAACCGAGGCAGGTCGGGGTCGCAGGTCTCGGTCAGGTGGACCATGTAGCCGGTCCACTCCGTTCCAGACTTGGCCCGGAACCGCGCCTCGACGTCGTAGGGCGACTCGACCCGGTCGCCGGGCCCGCGTCCCTGCACCGGGCGCAGCCGGACGCTGGTGCCGGCGGGTGGACTTCCGTCCCCTGCGCGCTCGAAGTGCCGCGCCCATACCCGGCGCAGCACGGCCACGGCAGGCAAGGCGACAGCGAGTGGCGGCGCGCTCGCGCCATCCAGCGCGTCGAGCAGGCGGTAGCCGTCCGCCCCGACCTGCAGCACGTAGGCCTCGCGCTTGGGGCCGGTCTCCGGCAGTCGCGCATCCTCGATGCGGCGATCGTAGCGCTCGTGCCAGTCGGGCGGGGCGACACGGCGCAGCCAGTCGGGGGCGAGGGCCGCGACCGCGTTGAGAGCCGCCCGCAGCGTCTCGGCCAACAGCTCGACCCGGTTGAGGTCGCGCACCGCGGCGAGCACGTGGGTGCTGTCGGTGCGCTGGCGCCCGCGCGCCTTGAGCACGCCCTGGTCGCGCGCGGCATCGAGGATGCGGGCCAGCAGCCGCCCGGTGGCCTCGTGCTGCAGCAGCCGACCGCGGAACTCGCACAGGACGCTGTAGTCGAAGCCGGGATCGGCCAGATCAAGTCCCAGCAGGTACTTCCAGTCAATCCGCGCCCGGACCGCCTCGGCGGCTTGGCGATCGCTCATGCTCTCCCGAAACTGCAAGAGCGTGACCAGGGCCAAGCGCCAGGGCGCGTAGGCGGGCTGGCCGCGTGCGGGATAGAGGTCGGCGAACGCGGCATCAGCGAAGATTGTGCCGAGCCGCGTGCGCAGGAGCAGGTAGGGGTTGCCGCGCCGGAACGCGGTTTGGGCCACCCGGGCGGTGTCCTCAGGGACCGGTGGGAGTGGGTGGTGCGGCCGGAGCGACATGAGCGACCTCCGAGCGGGACGGTCAGCCTACACCCAGCACCCCCCGGAATTCGCCAACAGTGTCCGACCGTTTTCCTGACAGTATTGGAGCCGCCTTCGCTGACGCGCTTGACGCGAGAGCGCCACGCGCCGGCGGATGTCAGGAAACCCTGTAGGGAAAACAACTGTCAGGAATACGCGAACCTGGCACTATCCTGACATGCTCGTCGGCTACGCCCGCGTCTCCACCCAGGACCGGAACCTCGACCTCCAGCGGGACGCGCTGACCAAGGCCGGCTGCGAACGCATCTTTGAAGAAAAGAAGTCCGGCAAGACGGGCGCCAAGCGCCCGAAGTTCGATGCGGCCCTGGCCTTCCTGCGTCCCGACGACGTGCTCACGGTCTGGAAACTCGATCGGCTCGGGCGCTCGCTGGTGGAGATTGTCCTCCCAGCTCTCGGCGCAGGCGATCACTGCGCACACTGCGATCACAAGGATGTCGATGAGCAGGTGGTCGCACCGGCTGGTCTCGCGTGGATCCTCAAGCGCCGTGAAGCAGACCGCCTAACCTTCGATCATGCCGCCCGTCCCCCGTTGCACCGAACGGGAAACAGCCAGCGCGGGCCTCAATCACAGCCCAACCCGAGTTCATGCGGGAACCCTGGCTCGGAGCGCACGGTAGACGCTCGTGCGCGAGATCCCGAGCTGGCGAGCAATGGCCGTCGGGCCCGTCCCGGCCGCATGGCGCCGGCGGATCTCCGCGTCGGGCACGGTCTTCGCCCTCCCCTTCCCCGCATAGACGCCAGCCGCCTTCGCCGCCTCGATCCCAGCCCGCTGCCGCTCCAGGATGAACTTGCGCTCCATCTCCGCCGCCATGCCCAGCACGGTCACCACGATCCGGCCGACCTCGCCGCCCGTCGTCAGCTCCGGATCGAGGATGCGCAGCGAGGCGCCCTTCTGGTCGAGATCATGGACGAGGTTCAGCACGTGGGCCTGCGGGGCTGAAGAAGGGCCGCGGCCGGCCGCGCAAGGCTGCGGCCTCAGAGTAGGGCCGAGAGGTCGGCAAGGCTTCGTCAAGGTTCCTGGCCTGGACGTTCACCGCGCTTCTTAGCTGACGGTTCAAGATTGCCCTGCATGCTGCCTTCATGACTTCGGGGCTGGGAGGCAGAACCCGAGGCGGCCGGGCAACGACCCGGATCAACAGAGGCCGACGTGGAGATGGCCTCGTCCGCCCGGCAGAAGCCGGCGGCGGGGCCATCTTCGTCTATCGTTCATCTCATGCTGTTACAGCATCCATGCGGGTCGAAGGCGATGCCCGGTCGCCGGCAGCGCGAGGGAGGAGCCACCATGGTCGCCAAGAACACGATCTGCCTCTGGTACGACAAAGACGCCGAGGCTGCCGCCCGCTTCTACGTCGAGACTTTCCCAGAGAGCGCGATGGGGGCCGTCCACCGGGCGCCGGCCGACTACCCGTCGGGAAAGGCAGGCGACGTGCTGACGGTCGAGTTCACGGTGGCTGGCATCCCGTGCATCGGCCTGAACGGCGGGCCCGTCTTCCAGCACAACGAGGCCTTCTCGTTCCAGATCGCCACGGACGACCAAGCGGAGACGGATCGTCTGTGGAACGCGATCATCGGCAACGGCGGACAGGAAAGCGCCTGCGGCTGGTGCAAGGATCGCTGGGGCATCTCGTGGCAGATCACGCCGCGCGTGCTCACCGCCGCGATGGCGGCCGGCGGCGAGGCGGCGAAACGCGCCTTCACGGCCATGATGACCATGCGCAAGATCGACGTCGCGGCGATCGAGGCGGCCCGGCGCGGATGACGATGCGTCGGCTGCGCTCCTCGCCCGACCTCGTGCAACTCTTCGCGGTCTGACCTGCCCCATGCCACCCGTCTCAGACCTTCGGCAGACGCTCACCGACGGATCGGAGTTGGTCGGGAGCGGACCGGCGGCTTCTGATGTGCCGAGCGGCGCCTCAGAAAAGGCCGCTTCGATCGCCTGGTGCGTCTCGCCTGCGGTCACCGCGCCTTTTCAGCCAAGTCCGCAGGGGAGATAAGCCGGCTCCAACCGACGTTATCAGGCGACGCCGAGCTTCCCGCGCTCCCCTTCACGAGGCGTCGAGCGCTCCTCGGGCATCAGAAACTCGGCCAGATCCGCCGCGTCGAAGAACGGCCGGATCTCGATCTCGCTCGGGCCCGGCATGGGATTGGGGCAGCGCTGCGCCCAGGCCATGGCCTCGTCCATGTCCTTGACCTCCCAGATCGAGAAGCCGGCGACCAGCTCGCGGGTCTCGGCGAACGGCCCATCGATGACCGTGCGGTTCGGACCGTCGAAGGCGATGCGCTTGGCCTGGGCGCTGGGCTTGAGGCCCGCGGCGGCCACAAAGACGCCGGCCTTGACCAGCTCTTCGGTGAACCGGTCCATCGCCTCGAACGCCTCCAGCGCCTCCGGCGTGGGGGACACGCCCTTTTCGCTGTCCTCAGTGGCTTTCACGAACACCATAACCCGCATCGTCTGTCTCCTTGCCTGAGCCAGCCCCTCTGGCGTCTCATCAGAACGACGAACGAGCTTGTCGGAAATCGACATCGTTCTGCAAACATTGCCCGAATTTGAAGCGCGCAGCAGGAATGGCCGCTTTTCGGGTCAGGGATCCCGATGGCGCGATGGCCGCAGACCAGCCGTTGTTTGGACGCCGGCGCAAGGACCGCATCCCACCGATTTCGTTGCAAAACTCGCGGGCAGGCTGGATCAGCGGTGGCTGCGAGGAGCGACCCTCGTGGGGCACGGAGTGCCTCCCGCCGATCAAGCCGGGCTCGGCTGCGGGACCGGGACGAGCTTGGCGAGCTTCCTCAGGTTCTGAGCAGCTGCGGCGAGGTGGAACTCGTCGCGGGCTCCGTTCGGACCCCGCAGCCGGAGCCGATCCAGCTTCAAGAGGCGCTTGAGGTGGGCAAACAACATCTCGACCTTCTTGCGCTCACGCCGCGACGTCTTGCCCTCGTCAGATCGCGCGATGTCGCGCGCCATGTCCCGCGCCCCCTCGGAGATCGAGCGTGGGATCTTGCGCACCGGACCGTTTGGGCAGCATCGCGCCTTCAACGGGCACGCCATGCAGTCGAACTTGCTCGCCCGATCCAAGAGCGTCGCCCCGCCGTTGACCCGGCTGCCCGGCGTGGTCAGCATCGTACCCGCCGGGCAGCGGTAGACATCGCCGGGCTGGTCGTAGCTGAAGTCGGCGCGCGAGAAGGTGCCATCCGTGCGCTCCGACTTGTCGAACACGCTGATGTGCGGCGCGATGCCCTGCTCGGAGACGAGCCAGCCCAGCATCTCGGCCGAGCCAGAGCCGCTGTCGCCGGCAAGCCGGGCCGGATAGAGGCCGAAGCTCGCGCGCGACCGCTCGAGCATGCGCTTGGCGGCCGTGACCTCGGCCTGCCGGATGGCGGTGGTTGCCTCGACATCAACGATGATCGCAGGGTCGCGGTCGATCAGGTCATTGGCCGTGTCGGCGAAGAAGGCCAGCCCGCCATGGGCACCGGTCCAGCGGGCGGCCGGATCAGCGGGTGAGAGGAACTTGGGCGGCACTGGTGTGGCAGCCCCGAAGGCCGCCGCGTCGAGCACGGCCAGGTACTCCTGAGCGGCCCGGCTCACGGCCTCGGGCGGCAGGCCGGCGGATCCCTCGACGCCCTTCTGCCGACTGGCGTCGGCCTGGATCAGGCGGCCATCCACCGCAAAGCCTTCCCCGCCCACGAGTCCTTCCGCGATGCAGCGGGCCAACACGCGCGCGAACAGGCGGCGCAGGAGGTCGCTGTCGCGGAAGCGGCCGTGGCGGTTCTTGGAGAAGGTGGAATGGTCGGGCACGCGCCCGTCCAGGCCGAGCCGGCAGAACCAACGCTAGGCGAGGTTGAGGTGGACCTCGTCGCCGAGCCGGCGCTCGGAGCGGATGCCACGGCCGTAGCCGATGATCAGCATGCGGATCATCAACTCGGGGTCGACAGAAGCGCGGCCCGTCGAGGCGTAGAAGGGAGAGAGGTCCTGGCGCAGTCCGGTCAGGTCGACGAAGCGGTCGATGGCGCGCAGCAGATGGTCGGCTGGGACGTGGGTATCGAGCGAGAACTCGTAGAACAGGGCACCTTGCTCGACTTGCCGCGGTCCCATCATCTGCTTCAATCCCCGTCTCTCAACGGGAGTGAATCACCCCAAAACTGCCGGCGCAACAGCCGAGTTTTCAACAGAATCCACCCGTAGCGGACCTCGCGAGTGGGTACCAAGCGTCAGGTTTTGACCACTAGGACCATTCGACGGCGACCGCAGCGAAGCTCCAGGCCATTGCGACGGAGCTCAACGAGCGCCAGCGGGCCTACCGGCTCGCCGCCTACGACGAGGACCGGGCCCGCGAGGCGACCCACCGCGGGCCCGGCAGCCCGCCCGCCGTTGGCGCTGGATCGAGTACGGGTCCGTCGGGGCGCGATTGGCTGAACAGCCCTGGCTCACGCCTCCTGCGCTCCACGCTCGAGGCGGCCGGCGTGGTGAGCCAGGGCACCGGCGCTTCATGGCCGGCGGCGCTCGAGGAGCGAGGCCTCCTCCGAACCAGCTACGCCCACCCCGGGCTGGTCGATCGGCGCAGCCGCAGGCCGATCATGTCGCTGATGGTACGGCTGACGACCGACGGCCGGAAGGTCGCCCAGCTCATCCTGGGTGAGCCCCTGATCAAACCGCGCGATCGCATCGCCAAACCCCTCTCCCTCTCGGCCCTGCGGCTCATCGCCTACGGCCAGCAGCATCAAGCCCGCCCTCCCGGGGGAACTGGCGCATGGCGACCGTGCTGTTCGCCGGCGATTCACCCACTCGGCTCAAGATCACGGAGGCGGGGTTGGCCCTGGACGTCACTCAGGAACCGAATTGGAAGCCGTTCGCTCGGCCTGCCGTGTTCTCCGCGAGCGTCAGTAGCCGCCCTCCACGCCGACATGGCCGGCTGAGCTCTACCCAGGGCTAAGCCCCTCCAAGCCGGCTACGAAATCCGCAAGGCCGATCTTGAGCAGGACGGCCTTGTACGCCTCCCAGTTCGGTGCGGTCTTGCTCAGGTTCGCCTGCGCCTACCGCGTGAACTCCAGCACGGCGGCCGGGCTGCCATCGAGGAGCCTTCGCAGGAACCGGTCCGGCGTCTGAACCTCGACGCCAAGGGAACGCAGCGCCGCATCGTCGAAGTCCCCCACATTCCAGGTGAGCAGGATGGAGGGCGTGATGTGGACCGCACCGGCGGCGACATGGCGATCTTTCGGATCGGTCGTCCCGAACGGCGTTGCCGGCATCGTCGGCAGCCAAGCCCTCGGGAAGTGCCGCCGCATCAGGGGCAGCGTCCTCGTCTCGCACTTGGTCCTCTGCCCCAGGTCGAGGTTGCGGAGCCACTCGCCGATGACGGTGTCGGTCCAATGGATCGCGAAGAGGTCCTGATAGGCGAGTTGAAGGAGCAGGTTGCGCTGCTGAGGGGACCAGAGGACGTTTGCGTCGACGAAGACCTTAGAAGCCACGAGGGATCGGCTCCTCCTGCTCGTCGGTGTCCTCGCTCATGGCCTTGGAGAACCCCCGCCTCTCCTCCTCGAACGCCTTCAGCGCCAGGACGTCCTTGTAGAGGACGCGCCGGTGCGAGCCGACTTGGCGGAACGGCAAGCGCCCACTGTCCATGCGGTGGTAGACCACCGGCCTGGAAACCCCGAGGATCTTTGCGGCGGCCTCCGGTGACAACTCCGCATCCTGCGATCCGAGCATGATCGTGTCGGACTCGGCGAGGCGGGCCAAAGCAGCCTCGAGAGCCTCGACGGCTGAGGCGGTCAGCGAACCGACTGCTTCTCCGGAAGGACCGTGCAGGGTCAGGGCCATGGTCTTTTGTCCTCTCTCACCTCGAAGGCGTCGCAGCGCATCAGCGAGGCGTGCGTTCGGTTCGCGCTCGGCTTCAGGAGAGGGGATGATCGCCGCGGCTTCGGACATGACCGGCTCCATCGGTGTATCTGTAACAAGTGTAAGTCCGCTGGACAAAAAGGCAACCGGAAGGGGCTTGTCGCAAACTCGGGTGCGAGCCGCAGAAGGGGCTGTCCGTCCCCGCTTTCATGCTTTGTTCGCGACGGGAAGTCCGAAGCAGTGCGCGAGCAGCTGGTTCTGCTCCCGCACGGTCCAGGCCCCCGCAAACCCGAAGCCCTTGCGCCGCCACAGCATGGCTTTGACGCCCTGGATCGTCCGCCGGGCCGTGGTGAAGGAGCGGAACCCGCCCCCCCGCGGCATCGGCCGCTTCACCCGGACGTGGTCGCTCGCGATCCCTTGCTGCAGGGGCTTGGTGACGTGGTGGGTGGGCGTGCGAGGCAGCAGGCCCTCCTTGCGGCTCTTGGCGATGGCTGGCGGGTGCGGGCCGGCCCCATCGGTGCCGATCCGGTCTGGAGCGAGCAACGGCTGATCCTGCAGCATCGTGCGGAAGACGCGCTGGGCGGCATCGAGATCGCGGTTGGCCGTGAGCAGGACGTCGACCGCTTCGCCGGGCTTGTCGATGGCCCGGTCGAGGGAGCGCCACTGGCCGCGGACGCGGATAGAGGTCTCGTCGACGCGCCCGGATCCGCAGGGCGGCTTGCGGAACCGGCGCAGCCGACGCTCGAGGGCGGGTGCATAGGCGAGGACCCACCGGTTGAGGGTGGAGTGGTCCACCTGCAGGCCCCTCTCCAGGAGCATCTCCTCGATGTCGCGGTCGCTGAGCGCGTCGCGCAGGGACCAGGAGACGGCCTGCACGATCAGCGTGGCCTCGACATGCCGGCCCCGGAAGTCGCCGCGGGCCTGGCGCTTCAGCGTGAGGGCGAGGGCATTCAGGATCATGGGCCGGCTCCGAGGGCGGAGCGGCAAGCTGGGCGGCTATGGCTAACAACCCGTGAACATGGGCCCATCCGCGTTTGCGACACGCCCTCTACGTCCACCCGCTCGTGAACACGCGAACCCTCACGCTCACTCCGGGCGATCTCCTGAACGCCCTGCGCGCGGGGGGACACGAGCCCACATCCATTGTCTTTCCGGACAGCGCCGCGGCCTAAAGAATTTGCAATCATTTAAACCAGGCACGAGGGAGTGACACGACTTGTGGCAACAAATGAAAGAAATTTAACAGAATATCGCTGTTTGTGACGTCTGTTTATTAGAAGTGTTACTGGGCCAGTGTGCGATGGTTGTGATGCAACACGAGAGTGGTGCATAACTGCATCACCGGCATGAAGAGACAATGCGCGTGCGTTGAATGTGTGACAGATGACCTTGCTGAAAGTAAGAACGCATCAAAACAAAGCAGTGTTTTGATTGGCGCGCTCGTCATCGAGTTGGCATCTCGTGATTGCGCATACCCGCAAGACATTTGGATTCGCGCGCGCATGTTGCGCTCCAGCCTTCGAGAGACCCGATGTCCGTTCGCCCCATCTTCCTTGCCGCGTTCCTCGTCCCGACTTTGGCGGGTTCGGGTCATGCCGCCGACGCGCCGGCGCCGGTCCCAACCCTGCCGCCGGTCGATCCGCAGATGGTCTCGGCCGCCTTCGGCTTGCGCTTTGTCAGCGACTACAATTCGCGCGGCATACCGCAGACCAACCGCAATCCGGGCGTGCAGGGCTACCTGGAGTTCCAGATGCTCGACGGTCTGCTTTACGCCGGTATCGCGGGCGAGCAGGTCGACCTACCGAACCGCCCCTCGATGGAGATGGATTTCTCGGCCGGCATCCGGCCGACCTACGGCGCCTGGAGCTTCGATCTCGGCTACCTGTTCTACAACTATCCCGGCGAGCGCAGGCTGCAGGGCCTGGACAGCACGATCTACACTGCCAACAACGCCGACTATTACGAGATCGTCGGCAAGGCGACCTACGCCGTGAACGATGCCCTGATACTGGGCGTGAACGTCTACTACTCGCCGAGCTACTTCGGAACCCACGCTCCGGGAACTTACATCTCGGGCATTGCGAAGTACGCCATCCCCGAGGGAACGTTCGGCGTGATGCCGAGCGGCTTCATGCTCTCGGCGGAGGTGGGACACTACTTCCTCGGCACGACCCGTGCCTCGTTCGGCCGGTTCAACCTGCCGGACTACACCTACGGCAACGTCGGTGTCGCCTACACGGCGAAGAACTTCACCATCGACCTGCGCTTCCACGACACCACCATGACGAAGAGCGAGTGCGGGCTGATCACCGCCGATCCCCGCAGCATTGCCAACGGCACGTTCCGCTCCAACTGGTGTGGCGCGGCGGTGATCGCCACGCTGTCGGTCGACGTCACCTCGAAGGATCCCGGCATCTTCGCCGGACAGGAGCCGATCGCCTCCTCGGTTCCCGGCCGGACGAGCGACGCGGAAGGGCCGGCGGTCCGGTAAGCGCCCTTCGGCGGTCCTGCATCGCCCCACGACCGGCACAGGGCGCAATCCCCGCGGATTGCGCCCTGTGCCGCATGCGGCATGCAGATCCGCACCGGAGGTCAGGTAAGACGGCGATACGTGAATGCCGCAGCCCAGGGTAGGCGAGGGACTTTGCGCGCTTCGGAAGCCGGATCGATCGGGCGGCGCGTCAGCAGGCGGCGACGTTGACCGCGAGCCCGCCCAGGGAGGTCTCCTTGTACTTCGCCTGCATGGCGTGCCCGGTCTGGCGCATCGTTTCGATGACTTCGTCGAGGGTCACGAAGTGGACTCCGCCGCCGCGCAGGGTGAGCGAGGCGACGGCGACGGCCTTGTTGGCCCCGAACGCGTTGCGCTCGATACAGGGGATCTGGACGAGGCCGCCGACCGTGTTCTTCGTCGACATGGCGCATTTCGCCGGCCTGGTGGCGGGCGGGGTGCATCCCTCGCCGTTCCCGCATGCGCATGTGGTCACCACCACGACGCACAAGACCCTGCGCGGGCCGCGCGGCGGCATGGTGCTGACCAACGACGAGGCGCTGGCCAAGAAGATCAACTCGGCGGTGTTCCCGGGCCTGCAGGGCGGCCCGCTGATGCACGTCATCGCCGCCAAGGCGGTGGCCTTCGGCGAGGCGCTGACGCCCGAGTTCAAGCTCTACACCAAGCAGGTGGTCGAGAACGCCAAGGCGCTGGCCGCCACCATCAGCGCGGGCGGCTTTGCCATCACCACGGGCGGCACCGACAACCACCTGATGCTGGTCGATCTGCGGCCCAAGAGCCTGACCGGCAAGGCCGCCGAGGCGGCGCTGTCGCGGGCCGGCATCACCTGCAACAAGAACGGCGTGCCGTTCGACCCGCAGAAGCCGACCGTGACCTCGGGCATCCGCCTCGGCACGCCGGCGGCGACCTCCCGCGGCTTCGGGGTCGCCGAGTTCAAGAAGGTGGGCGAGCTGATCGTGGCGGTGCTCGATGGGCTGGCCCGCGCGGGTGAGGCGGGCGACGCCGCCGCCGAGGCGAAGGTGCTGCAGGAGGTCCACGCCCTCACCGGCCGCTTCCCCATCTACGGCTGAGGATCCGGTGTCACGGCGGTCATGCCAGCATGACCGCCCGTGATCTTCCCCATCCCGGTCGCAAGGTCAGGGTCGCGCATGGGAGCCCTGGAACAGGATCCGTTTTGGCGTGAGCGGATCCTTCCCTAAATCGGGCCGCAGCCCTTGCCTCCGATGATGCGCGTCGTTCGCGACAGGTCCTGGCTCGAATGCTCGGACAGCGACCATCCGAACGGATGCGCGGGTGCAGCCTCGAGATCCTCGGCCGCCGAAACCGCCTCGTCGTCGTTGATGGCGCAGAACGCTGCGTCGAGCGCATTCGCTATGCGACAGGCGCGCGAAGGGTCGCCCGCGAAGAGACCGAAACCGGCCGTCGCGCGGCGCCCCACGAGCCGGCGGATCAGTTCTTGGTCGTCCTCGAACGGGATCAGGGTCACGACGGGAGCGAAGTTGTGCCCCCGCACGAGGCTCATCAATTCGGTACACCGATCGAGAACCGTCGGCGTGAGCCAAGCGGCGCGCGTCGTCCCCCCGCGCGAGACCTGTCCGCCGACCACCAGAGCGGCCATTGCGGCAAGATCTGAGCGCAAGGCGTCCTCAAGGCCTGCGGCATGGGTCGGCGAGAGCAACGGACCGACCTGCGTCGCCGGGTCCAGTGGGCTACCGAGCCGCAACCGGCTCGCCAGAGCGCGTAGGGCGTCCAGCAGGTCCGGACGCATATCGGCATGGACGTAGATCCGCGACTGGCCGGCGAAGGACGATCCCGTCCAGCGCCGGCCGCCCTGAAAGATCGCGGCGGCGACCCGGGCGGGATCGGCTCCCGGCAGGACGATCGTGCAGGCTTTGCTGCGTCCGAGCCCTGCGCCGAGATCGACCTCGTCGTCCCCGCCCGCCGAGGCGGCTTCGGTGGCGAGCCCGGGATATGTTCGCAGGAGGCGCGCGCTCTCCGCATCGCCGCGCAGCACCGTCAGCGTCCCCTCTGGGAGACCCGCCCGCACGAAGAGATCGGCGAGGCGCGTGCTCGTCTCCGTGGCGTACGCATCGGCGGCGAGGACGACGGCATTGCCGTGGGCGAGCCCGGCGGCCTGCCTGCACAGGTCGAGGATGGCTGCGCTCCAATGTCCCGTTGCGGCGATGATGCCGACGGGGCCTCGCCGCACATGGCCGAACCGGCCGCTGCCTAGATCGGTCCAGCTTGCCGCCGCCCGTTCGGCGATCCCGGCGGCGTGGTCCAGCGCGCGGCCCGCATCCCGCAGGTCGAGGCCGGCGGTATGGAGCAGCGGGCGGCCCGTCTCCAGGCTCTCCAGGCGTGCGAGATCGGGCCCTTCGGCACGCAGGAGACCGGCGCAGCGGCGCAGGATCTGCGCGCGGTCGGCTGCGCCGATCGCCTTCCAGGCCGCGAGGCCCCGCTGTGCATCCTGGACGGCCCGTCGGATCTCCGTCGCACGGGCGGGAGCGAAACGGGCGATCTCCTCGCCGGTCGTCGGGCTCCGGTGCCGGATCGGCGGAGCCTCGGCGACGGGAAGCGCCGCGGCGATCGGCCGGGCGGACGCGCCAGGTTCCGCCGTCTCCGGCATCCCGGCCAGAAGGCCGTCGATGAGTGCGCGGACGATCGTTCGCGCCGCGGCCCCTCCGGCTTCCGCACCACTCGCCGTGCCGTTCGCAACATGGGAGCGCAGCCAGAGCCCGTCGATCATCGCGGCGATCATCCTGGCGTGCAACGCGACGCAGTCCGCTGGCACCAAGCCCCGCAGGGAGTGGCGCAGGTTTGTGATCATGCGGCGCTGGTAGATGTACTGAACGCGCTGGTAGCGCTTTGAATGCGTGAGCTGGCCCCAGAACGCGAGCCAGACGGCGCTGGTGCGCCGGTCGAACTGCTCGTCTGCCAGGGCGGCATCGCATACGGCGAACAGCCGCTCCCGCCGCGTCGATGCCGCCGCGAGCTTGGCCGCCGTCACTCGGGCGAGGCGCGCGGCCACAAAGCGCAGCGTGGCTTCCAGCAGCCCGTCCTTGCCGCGGAAGTAGTGGGCGAACAGGCCGGCCGACACGTTCGCCCGGCGGGCGATCTCGCTCAGGGTGGCGGCCTTGAAGCCGACTTCGGCCAGCGTCTCCATCGTCGCCTCAATGAGATGGCGCCGCCGTGCGGCCTCGAAGCTTTGCAGTGCCTCCAGATGTTTCATTGCGGCTCCCGGCGGATGTCCGAGTCGCCAAGGACCCGGGCAAGTGATTGAATGATCATTCAACCCATCTTCTCGTGCAACCCCGGTGCCATCACGAAGCCATCTCTCGGGCGCTCCGTGAGCCAGCGCCATCTGCTGCGACGCACAATTTCTCAACGATAATGCACGCACCGCAGCATCTATTGCTTAAAAATTTATCGTGACATCTGCGTCAACATACTATTGAATGGCCATTCAATGAAGTTTTCGAACTCGAATGCCCGGTATCCGCTGAAGGGGGTTCATCATGCGTGTTTTCCTGGTCCGTGTCCTGTTCGGCGTCTCCCTGTTCGCCACGCCAGCCGCGGCAGACCCGGCGGCCTGCAAGACCGTGCGCTTCGCCGATGTCGGCTGGACGGACATCACGGCCACGACCGCGCTCGCCTCCCGGATCCTGACGGGCCTCGGCTACACCCCGAAGACCCAGATCCTGTCGGTGCCGGTGACCTATGCCTCTCTCGGCTCGAAGAACATCGACGTCTTCCTCGGCAACTGGATGCCGACCATGGAGGCGGACCGGAAGCCCTATCTCGACAAGAACGAGATCGAGGTCCTGGGGCCGAATCTGACCGGCGCGAAGTACACCTTTGCGGTGCCCGCCTACCTGTACGAAGCGGGTCTGAAGTCATTCTCGGACATCTCCAAGTCTCATCGCCAACTCAAGGGCAAGATCTACGGCATTGAGCCAGGCAATGACGGTAACCGGATGATCCTGGGAATCATCAAGAACAATACTTACAACCTTGGCAATTTCGATCTCGTCGAATCGAGCGAGCAGGGCATGTTGGCTCAGGTCGAGCGCGCGATCCAGCGCAAGGAGCCGATCCTGTTCCTCGGCTGGGAGCCCCACCCGATGAACACGAAGTTCCCGATCCGCTACCTGTCGGGAGGCGACGACACCTTCGGGCCGAACTACGGCGGCGCCGAGATCTTCACCAACCTGCGGGCTGGCTACGTCGCCCAGTGCCCGAACCTCGGACGGCTCTTCAAGAATCTCACCTTCGACCTTCCCACCGAGAACGTCGTCATGGGCTCGATCCTGTTCGACGGCCTCGATCCGGAGAAGGCCGCCGACAAGTGGCTCAAGGCGAACCCCGGCGCATGGCAGCGCTGGCTCGACGGTGTCGAGACCTTCGACGGCAAGCCGGGCCTGCCCGCCGCGCGGGCGAGCCTCGGCCTGAACTGAGCGCCGCAGACCCTGCGCCGTCGGCGGTCGGCGCCGACGGCTCTCCCGTCATGTCCTGCAAGCGGGTGTGTCCATGTATAACTGGATCGTCGATCACAAGATCTCGCTCGGCATCTGGCTCAAGGCTGGCGTCGACTTCCTGAGCCGGCATGCCCAGGCCGTCTTCGACCTGATCTCGACGGTGCTCGGCGCGATGGTGCAGGGGCTCACCGACACGCTCCTGGCCGTGCCCCCGCTCGCCATGATCGGGCTGTTTGCGGCGGGCGCCTACCTGCTCCACCGCTCCCTCGGGCTTGCGCTGTTCATCGTGACCTCGCTGCTGCTGGTCGCGAATCTCGGCTACTGGCAGGCCACGATCGAGACCCTGTCCCTCGTGATATGGTCAACGGCCGCATGCGTGGTCGTAGGCGTGCCCGTCGGGATCCTGGCGGCGCACCGGCCGATGTTCTACGCGGCCATCCGGCCTCTGCTCGACTTGATGCAGACGATCCCGACCTTCGTCTACCTGATCCCGACCCTGGTCCTGTTCGGCCTCGGCATGGTGCCGGGCATCATCTCGACGGTCATCTTCGCGTTGCCGGCCCCGATCCGCCTGACGCAGCTCGGCATCTCGTCGGTGCCCGAGAGCCTGCGCGAGGCGGCCCTTGCCTACGGCGCGACCCGCACGCAGATGCTGTTCAAGGTCGAACTGCCGAGCGCCATGCCGACCATCCTGGCGGGTGTCACCCAGTGCATCATGCTCAGCCTCTCGATGGTGGTGATCGCCGCCCTCGTGGGCGCCGACGGCCTCGGCAAGCCAGTCGTGCGCGCCCTCAACACCGTCAACATCGCGATGGGCTTCGAGGCGGGCCTCGCCATCGTGGTGCTGGCGATCATCCTCGACCGCGTGTGCAAGCGGCCCGCGCCGCGCAGTCGAAAGGCCGCCCAATGAGCGTCATCGACATGAAAGCCCTCTCTCCTGTCAGCCGGACGTCCCCGGAGAACGCGATCGAACTGCGCGACGTCGCCATCGTCTTCGGCCGCGACGTCAAGGCCGCGCTGGCGCTGGCCGACCAGGGCGCCACCCGCGAGCTGATCCGCGAACGGGTCAACGCCCTGATGGGGACGTTCAAGGTCAACCTCGACGTCAAGCCCGGCGAGATCTGCGTCCTGATGGGTCTCTCGGGCTCGGGCAAGTCGACCGTGCTGCGGGCGATCAACGGGCTGAACCCGGTGGCCCGCGGGAGCGTGCTGGTCCGCCACCGCGGCGAGGCCGTCGACATGACGCGCTGCCGGGCCTCCACCCTGCGCGAGGTGCGGCTCAACACCGTCTCGATGGTGTTCCAGCAGTTCGGCCTGCTGCCCTGGCGCAGCGTCCGCGACAATGTCGGCTTCGGGCTGGAGCTGCGCGGGGTGCCGGCCGCCGAGCGGCAGCGGATTGTCGACGAGAAGCTGGAGATGGTCGGCCTCGCGAGCTGGGCCGACAAGATGGTCCAGGAGCTGTCCGGAGGCATGCAGCAGCGCGTCGGCCTCGCCCGCGCCTTCGCCACGGACGCCGACATCCTGCTGATGGACGAGCCCTTCTCGGCCCTCGACCCGCTGATCCGCGACAAGCTGCAGGACGACCTGCTGGAGCTGCAGCGCAAGCTCCACAAGACCATCGTGTTCGTGAGCCACGACCTGAGCGAGGCGCTCAAGCTCGGCAACCGCATCGCCATCATGGAGGGCGGCCACGTCGTCCAGTTCGGCACCCCCTCGGACATCGTGCTCCGGCCGGCCAACTCATACGTGACCGAGTTCGTGAAGCACATGAACCCGCTGGAGGTGCTCGACAGCGGCGCCGTGATGACGCCCGTCTCGGCCCTGCGGCGGGAAGGCGACGCAGTGCTCCTCGACGGGAGCGGCGAGGTGCGCATCAGCCTCGATTGTGCGGAACGCCCGGTCATGGCGCATATCGGCGGACGCGCGGAGGCGCTGGAGCGGGCCGACGCGACCGGCGCCTGCGGCGATCCCGGGCGGGTCGTCGTCGCCCCCGTGATGCTGCCGCTGCGGGCCGCGATCGATCTGCGCCTGCGCTCGCCCTACCCGATCGTCTTCGTCGACCAGCTTGGTCGCCTCGCGGGCCTGTGCGACCACAGCGAGATCTACCGCGGCCTTCTCCAGAACACCTGACCCGCCGGGCGCGCCGCGCCCGCCTCCCCCTCTCGACACAGACGTCCGCCATGCTCCTCACCGACATCCAACGCCCATTCATCGGGGGCCGCCTCGCCGAAGAGGCCGGGCGTTGCACCTTCCGGTCGGTCAATCCGGCGACCGGCGAGATCCTGGCCGAGGTCGAGCACGCCACGCGCGAGGATCTCGAGGCCGCCGTCGCGGCGGCCGCACGCGGGCAGGCCGTCTGGGCCGCCACGCCCGCGCGCGAGCGCGGCCGGGTGCTGATGCGGGCCGTGGCGCTTCTGCGGGCGCGCAACGACGAACTCGCCCGGCTGGAGAGCCTCGACACCGGCAAGCCGATCGCCGAGACCCGGGTGGTGGACGTCGCCACCGGCGCCGACGTGCTGGAATACTATGCGGGCCTCGCTGCGGCGATCGAGGGCCGGCAGATCCCCCTGCGGGAGACCTCCTTCGTCTACACCCGGCGCGAGCCCCTCGGGATCGTCGCCGGCATCGGCGCCTGGAACTACCCGATCCAGATCGCCCTCTGGAAGTCGGCGCCCGCCCTCGCGGCCGGGAACGCCATGATCTTCAAGCCGAGCGAGGTGACGCCGCTCACCGCCTTCGCGCTGGCCGGGATCTACGCCGAGGCGGGCCTGCCCGACGGCGTGTTCAGCGTCCTGCCCGGCCTCGGCGGCGAGATCGGCGCGTGGCTCACCGAGCACCCGGCAATCGCCAAGGTATCGTTCACCGGCGGCACGCTCACGGGCGCCAAGGTGATGGCCGGCGCCGCCCGCTCGACGCTCAAGGAGGTTACGATGGAGCTCGGCGGCAAGTCGCCGCTCATCGTGCTCGACGACGCCGATCTCGACCGGGCCGCCGACATCGCGGTCGCGGCGAATTTCTTCAGCTCGGGCCAGATCTGCACCAACGGGACCCGGGTGTTCGTGCCCGCTCCCCTCAAGGCGGCTTTCGAGGCGCGGGTGCTGAAGCGCGTGGCCCGCATCCGCATCGGCGACCCGCTCGACGAGGCCACGAATTTCGGCCCGCTTGCGAGCCATGCTCACCGGGACAAGGTCCTCGCCTTCATCCGTTCGGGGGTGGAGCAGGGCGCCCGCCTCCTGATCGGCGGCCACGCCCTGGAGGGCCGCTTCGCGGCCGGCGCCTACGTCGCGCCGACCGTCTTCACGGATTGCCGCGACGACATGGAGATCGTTCGCGAGGAGATCTTCGGGCCGGTGATGAGCCTGCTCCCCTACGAGAGCGAGGCCGAGGCGCTCGCCCGGGCCAACGCCACCCTCTACGGTCTCGCGGCCGGCGTCGTGACCCGCGATCTCGCCCGCGCCCATCGGATCACGCACGGCCTTCAGGCCGGCATCTGCTGGATCAACACCTGGGGCGAATCTCCGCCCGAGATGCCGGTCGGCGGAACCAAGCAATCGGGGATCGGCCGGGAGAACGGGATCGAGACCCTCGAGCGCTACACGCGCACGAAGTCGATCCAGGTCGAGCTGTCCGACTTCGCCCCCCTGTTCTGATCGGGTTTCCCGGCATCGGGAAACCTCGCTGCAACCCCGCGCGGCCCCTGAGCGAGGCCGAACTTCGCTCTCGACGGATCGACCGGATGTCCCGCGATATCGGATCCCGCGCCCCAATCGGAGCTGAGACGATGCCCCAGACGGACGCCCGCGAGTACGACTTCATCATCGTCGGCGCCGGCTCGGCCGGCAACGTGCTGGCGACCCGGCTCACCGAGGACCCGGACACGACGGTGCTGTTGCTGGAGGCGGGCGGCCCCGACTACCGCCTCGACTTCCGCACCCAGATGCCGGCGGCGCTCGCCTATCCGCTCCAGGGGCGGCGCTACAACTGGGCCTACCGCACCGATCCCGAGCCGCACATGAACAACCGCCGGATGGAGTGTGGCCGTGGCAAGGGGCTCGGCGGCTCCTCGCTCATCAACGGCATGTGCTACATCCGGGGCAACGCCCTCGATTACGACGGCTGGGCGCAGCGCCCGGGCCTCGCCGACTGGTCGTACCACGATTGCCTGCCCTATTTCCGCAAGGCCGAGAGCCGTGACGTGGGGCCGGACGCCTATCATGGCGGCGACGGCCCCCTGAGCGTGACCACGGCCAAGCCCGGCAGCAACGTCCTGTTCGAGGCGATGGTCGAGGCGGGCGTGCAGGCCGGCTACCCGCGCACCCCCGACCTCAACGGCCACCAGCAGGAGGGCTTCGGGCCGATGGACCGGAGCGTAACCCGGCACGGGCGCCGGTCGAGCACCGCGCGGGGCTACCTCGATCAGGCGCGGGCGCGCCCGAACCTGACCATCGTCACGCATGCGCTGACCGACCGCATCCTGTTCGAGGGCCGGCGGGCGAGCGGGGTCGCCTATCTGCGCGGCGGGCGCGGGCCGGTCGTGGCGCGGGCGTGCCGGGAGGTGCTGCTTTGCTCCGGGGCGATCGCTTCGCCGCAGATCCTGCAGCGCTCCGGCGTCGGCCCGGCGGATCTCCTGCGCGGCCTCGACATCCCGGTCGTCCACGATCTTCCGGGCGTCGGCGAGAACCTGCAGGACCATCTCGAGATCTACGTGCAGTTCGAGTGCCGCGAACCGGTCTCGCTGGCCCCCGCCCTCAAGCTCCACAATCAGCCGCTGATCGGCGCGCAGTGGCTCTTCACCGGCACGGGAATCGGTGCGAGCAACCAGTTCGAGGCCGGCGGCTTCATCCGGTCGAGCCCGGATTTCGCCTGGCCGAACCTCCAGTACCACTTCCTGCCGCTGGCGATCAATTACAACGGCACCAATCCGATCAAGTCGCACGGCTTCCAGGCCCATGTCGGCTCGATGCGTTCGCCGAGCCGGGGCCGCATCCGGCTCACCTCGCGCGATCCCAACGACCACCCGAGCCTCCTGTTCAACTACATGTCGCGCGAGCAGGACTGGCGCGAGTTTCGCGATGCGATTCACATCACCCGCGAGATCATCGCGCAGCCGGCGCTCGACCCTTATCGCGGTCGCGAGATCAGTCCCGGCGCGGACCTGCGCAGCGACGCCGAACTCGATGCCTTCGTGCGTGCGCATGCCGAGACCGCCTATCATCCCTCCTGCTCCTGCAAGATGGGAGAGGATGCGATGGCCGTGGTCGATGGTCAGGGACGGGTGCACGGCCTGGAAGGGCTGCGGGTGGTCGACGCCTCGATCATGCCCTTGATCGTGACGGGCAACCTCAATGCGCCGACGATCATGATCGCCGAGAAGATCGCCGATCGCATCCGCGGTCGGGCACCGCTGCCGCGCAGCGAGGCGCCGTATTTCGTGGCCGGCGACACGCCGACCCGGTGCCACCCGGTCCGCGGCGGGGGCGCGTCCGGACGAAGGCCGCCATCCTGATTTCAAGAGGGCGAGCGGTTTCGCCCGAGTTCAGGGCGGCCCTCCATAGGCGCAGGCTAAAAGCCCGTCCGAGTAAGTGTCTCGACGGCGTAGCTTAGGAGTGGTTCAGTCGGCTCCACGTTATTCCTAAAGCTGTGAAAGGTTACTACTGACTTCCACCATCAATTTTAATGCAGCCTCGATCGCGCTTTTGTTCAATCCACTCGCAGTAACCGCATAAACCGGCAACGTAAATTCAGGCATATCTGCATTTTCGAACAAAATATTTGAGTCAATATATTGCTTTACTATTCGGTGTGGAAGATACGCAGAGCCTCCGTTCCTGATCATGTGCTGGAGGCCCAACCACCCAATGTTAACCGTGAGCGCCGGACTACGAAGACCCGCAAGTACTGCACTATGGCGGGCATAGAACTCTGGTCCCCAATCAACATAAATGTAGGTTGATGGATCGAGGACATTTTGTTCCGCGTCGGTTGATACGTACACCAAGCGATCTTCGAAT
The DNA here is from genome assembly GCF_000022085.1 of Methylobacterium nodulans ORS 2060. Lineage (NCBI taxonomy): Bacteria > Pseudomonadati > Pseudomonadota > Alphaproteobacteria > Hyphomicrobiales > Methylobacteriaceae > Methylobacterium > Methylobacterium nodulans. The sequence goes on along the minus strand of NC_011892.1, from coordinate 133,246 downwards.
AACGCGTGAATCGTCAATCCGGGTCGAATCTCAGGTGTATACATGACACCGATATCAATGCGCCCTTCTACCAGGCCCTGCATGATCTCCGGCTCGAGGCCGCTCTCGGCTCGAATAGAAAGATGCTGCTGACTTCTCTGCATAAACGGCAGCCAATGCAACAGAAACTGTTCCCATAAGCCGATGCGACCCCCAACGACAATGGTTCCGCTGAAGCCTTCAGGTATACCGACCTCCTGCCGCGCTTGCTCGACTGCCCGCACAAGCGTGGCCGCGTGCCGTTGAAACCGCCGGCCTGCTGCTGTCAGCGTTGCTCCTGATTTGTTGCGCACGAATAGGGTGCAACCCAAAGCATATTCGAGAGCCTGAATCCGGGTGCTGACCGTCGATTGGCTGACATTCAGTCGGTCAGCGGCTCCGACAAAATTGCCGGCCGACACAACCGCAAGGAACGTTCTGGCGAGCTCGGTGTCCATCAGAGCGCTTCATATCGAAAAAGCCGATGCTATCCTCCAATGAAATTCGTTTGTCAAAATCGGCGGTTTCGTATTATGTCGACCACATACAGCCGGCCGGCACACAGTTTGACGTTGATAAGCTTATGGCGCTCAGAAATGCAGCCGGAGGAACGCCATGCCGAGCCGGAGTTATGACGTGCGTAAAGGGCGTAAGGGCTGGAGTGTCTATGCCTCGCAAACGGGCAAACCGGTCCGGCTGAATGGACATCCACAGATAGGGCTGTCGCTTGAGACTGCCGCGCAGCTCGCGGCAGTGCTGGAGGTCATGGACTTCCTCCACGCTGAGAATGCCAGCTGGATGATCACTGATCGTCCCACAATCCACTAGGCCGCGACGTTCAGGTGGCCAGCACGCGCTGGACCTGCAGGCTGCTGCCCGCCGAACAAAGTGCGCAGCCGGCACGGATCGCGCCCGACACGGGCCGCAGCTAGGCCGAATCTGTGGCACCGCAAACCCTCCGCCCTGAGCGCTCGGGCAGAGGAGTCACCAGGGGGCCGAGGGTCTTCCCGGCATCTTCCTTCCGGCCCACTGCTTCAAAAGCCTGACGCCCGGTGCGGGTCCCGAACCCCGGCCGGGCGTTCTGCTGCCCGCTTCGCACGAGGTGTCGCGGCGCAGTTGCACCTGCTCACAACCATCAATAATGATAGCAAGCCTCAGCGAGAGCCGAATGGCTGCGGCGGCCCAGCCATCAACCCGTCCGCAGAGAGGCTGGGTCGCCGCCCCGGTGCTGCTGAGCGGAGATCAGCCCGCCATGGGTCCTCGCGGGCAATGCAGCTTGCGCGGGTCGGCCCAAGGCATTGCGAGAAGTCGCTGGGCTAAGCCTGGCGACTTGAAGCCCTGCTGTTTGCGCTCTCGTCGTCGCACCGCCTGATGTGAGTTCTCGGCCCGGGTGTTCTGGCGCAGACCCTGCTCATGACGGGCGTTCAAGCCGAGGTCTCGGTGAGCGGCGGCGTAGGAGCGCAGCTTGTCTGTCACCAGCTCCTCTGGGGCGAAGCCCTGTTTCTTGATCAGCTTGCGCAGGAACCTCAGGGCCGCCTTCTTGTCACGCTTGGGCTGCACGAGCAGATCCAGCACCTCGCCTTCCGCATCAACGGCCCGCCACAGGTACATACGCCGGCCCTGGACGGTGATAACCATTTCGTCCAGGTGCCACTTCTTCGATGGCCTCGGCCGCAGCCGCCGTAAGTTTCGGGCGAACACGGGCCCAAATTTCAGGACCCAGCGCCGGATGCTCTCGTGGGTGGTCTCGATCCCGCCCTCGGCCAGGAGCTCCTCCACATCGCGATAGCTCAGCGTGAAGCGGAGATAGAGCCAGATGGCGTGGCGGATGATCTCAGGCGGGACCTGGTGGCGAGCGTACGTGACCGGCTACATGCCCCCTGCCCTACCCTGACCTGAGATCGTCTGCCATCGTTTCTCGTGACAATGCCCGACAAAGCGCATCGTCGGGCGGCTCACGGCTTCTGCGATGGCCTCGGCATCGGCGGCATCGGTTTGGCCGCGCTTGACGTACGGCTCACATGAGGGGGATTGGATCAAGGCTGAATTGCTTCAGTTCATCCAGTTCTCCCTGACAGTTACGGGATCACAGGTCCGAGCCCAGCCATCAAGCACGTTTTTGCACCACGCGCTCAAGCTCACATCCGGTCGCCGCCTGCAACGGCTGCACCAACATCCCGCATTCTGTGGGTGGGGCTCGGGAGGACGGGACCATTCTTAACTACGGCTGGTCAGGCCATACCGTACGCCGGTTCGTCTACCCGGATCCGCCAAAGCTGATCAGGCCTTGGTGGAAGTGGTGAGAGTTCGGTTGATGGGCAGGATCAGGCAACCTTCAGGGCTGCCCCCTCAATGACCACGCCGTGGGTCACGTACTTCCAGAGGGCCACAAGCAGTTTCCTCGCCAGCGCGACGGTAATGACCTTCTTCATCCGCCCGCCCAGGCAGCGCACGCGATCCTGGTACCAAAGCGAAAGCGCCGATCCTGGTTGATGCCTCAGCCAGAGCCAGGCCATCTCGACCGCGATGGCGCGCAGGCGGGGATTGCCGGCTTTCGACACTCCCTGCTCGTGATCGATCTTGCCGCTCTTCCATGGGGTCGGCGCCAAGCCCGCATATGCCGCCACCTGCCGCCGGTTGTCAAAGTGCCGAAAGAGACCTTCCGACCACAGCGCACCAGCAAAACCGGATCCGATCCCCTTGAGGCCGAGCAGCATCTGGACCGCCTTTGAGGGGACCTCCTCCGGTTGCGCCGATGCGAGAAGAGCATCGCGTTCTGCTTTCACGACCTCGATCTGCCGATCCAGCAGCTCGACGATCTCGAGTTCGCGCAGCACCAGAGCTTTGAGATGGTGTGGTAAGGGACGCCCATCGCCGGTGCGCAGCTCGTCGAGTCTTTCACGCCTGTCCGGACGCCGCGGCTCGTAGTCTGTAATGCCTTGCGAGAACAACACCCCCTTCAGCCTGTTGACATGCCGGATCCGTTCGCCGACGAGCGTCTTCAGCTCACGGCAGAGGCGCCGCTGATCCTCTTCTTCCGGGGTTGGGACGCGGACCATGGCGCAGACCCGAGGCTCGCCCCGCTTATAAGCCAGCAAGGTGCGTACCAGAGCCTCTCCGTCAATCCGATCGGTCTTGGCGCGTCGATGCCGACGTGAGACGGCAATCGATGCGGAATCCACGACGTAGCTCTCGATCCCTTCTGAGACCAGGGCGCGGTGGATCCAGAACCCGTCCAGGCCAGCCTCCTGGATCACCACGATCCGGGCGAGCTGGCCCGTGCGGGCCTGGGCCTTGCATTGCAACTCCGCAAAGCGCCCCAGCAGCCCGGCCAGATCACCGCTAAGGTCGAAACGGCAGAGCTAACCGATCCGGCAGGGATCGAAGGGAATGGGGGAACCCTGATGGCCGATGGATCAACCACGTCCGAAGGGCCGCAAGCCTCAGCGGCGTTCTCGCCTGGCGAGTGCGTTTTCGATCCAGACCGCCCTTGGGATCAAATCCGAGGCGGCATTATCAGCGATCGGGACGGAGACCTGTGGCTCTGGATCCCAGTGGTCACCACTGAGGAACTTAAGGCCGATCCATATACTGTGCGCGTTGCCGAGTATCCTGGGCGTCTCACAACAAATGTTCTGCTCAACTATAGCTTACGCCGTTCCAAGATCGATCCGGCTCCATATCTAGACATCCGGACCGCAGCACTCAATCTTTTGTGAGGCGCCGACGTCCGGCCACTTCCATTAGATGAATTGATGGAAAGACTTAGAGCCAAACCGGATTTAGCGCACGACCTCATCGAGAACACGCTGCGCATGATGGTGACTGCGGGCGCAACTGCCGCGAAAATCAACAAAGCTGGAGTCATTCTATACAGCCTCTCGGAGCATATGGCTGGGATCTTCTCGGATCGATTATCTCACAACCTTCGCGGACGAACTGCTGGCTAAGAGCCGTCGTGTAGACCTGCTCATCCAGCATACAGGGACGGTGGGAAGCTACCGGGAGGAGTTGCTAAGAGTGCCGCTGCGTCAGCTTGTGCCCCGTCGATTGGTTGTCGGCCTCGATATGCGTGAAGATGCCGCCGCGATCCGAAAGCGCGAAGGCCGACCAGACGAGCTTCACGATTTCAGTTCGCCGGCCCTGCGCCGGGCCGCAGCGCGCCGCTGCGCGAAATGCGCCTCAGCCTGATCGTCAGGAACGTCGGGCCGGGTGTCGTCCAGCGCCTCAAGGACCTTGGCCCGGAACCAGGCGTCGTGCGCCTCGCTGTTCGTGACCAGCTCGAGGGGGAGCGCACCCTCATTGGCGGTCCGGGTGAGCAGAATGCGCACCGCATCCGAGACCGTAAGGCCCATGTTCTCGAGCACCGCCGATGCGCGATCCCGGACGTCAGCGTCGATGCGTGTCTGAACGAGTGCGTTTGCAGGCATGGTCACCTCCCTTGTCGCAATGTAATGCATTTGAATGACGAATGCCAGCCCGTCAGAGGCCGCCCCTCCCCTCGCATTCGTTCGGCCAGAGGTCGAGTTGGCTGTGATCGGCGGCCGTCGAGAGATCGGCCTGATCGAGCGGAACGCAAGAGCGGTGCAGGAAGACCTCGCCGCGTATGCTGCGCAGGCCGGTGCGAAGCGCCCGGTGACCTCAACGGCGTCGGTCCATGCCTCAGCGTCGCGATCGCCCATATGCCGCCAGCGGGCATTGTCGTGAAACGGGCAACCGATGCAGGCGCTTTTCGGCGGGTCGGGATAGCCGTGCCGGCGCAGCCAGGGAAGGCAATCGCGCCGACTCATCCGTCTCTCGATAAGTGGGAACCGCTTGACCTGTCATGCCTCGAAGCTCGGCTTGGCGCAGATGATCTCGTCGGTCGAAATGCCAATCCAGGCTTCCACGACGGGAAACGCCAGCGAGCGCTTTCGCGTGAGACCGGCGAGTTCGCGCACCTTCCGACGGATCGGGACGATCTTGAGGTCGGTGGTGCATTGTCTCTGGATCATGCCGATGGAGACGGTCTCGGTCGTGGTGCGACGGGTTGCGGCCTCGACAAGCTGCCCTTCGTCATCCTCATCGAGCACCGGAACCTCCGCGCCGGCCGGCGTGACGGACTTGGCGAAGGCCGGGATCGAGGCGCAGCGATTGCCCTCGCCCGCCCGCATGAGTTGGTCGCGGATATTCCCGGCCGAAACGATATGGACCGGGAACGGCAGCACATTGCCGGGCATCAGCCATTCCAGATGATCGTAGACGGCGCGGGGCTCCCAGCCCGTGTCGGCGGAGATGGCGCAGTCGGGCAGAGGTACCGCCACTGGCCGCGGACCCGAATATAGATCCTACGGGGACCGGTTACCGCCTCGGCAGGCTACGCGCCGCCAATCCCGGGAGCGCTACCATGACCCACCAGACCCACCTCACCGCCAGCCATAGCCTGGACTACGACCGCACGCTGATCCTCGTTGTTGAGGTCAGCGCCCGCAGCTGGGTCGTCGCCGCCCAGGTGCCGGGGCTCCGGCAGAAGAGCTCTCAGCAGCAGCTCGCCCCTCAGGCCGACGCGCTCATGGGATCGCGCTCTGGCGATACCTCCAGGACGGCGCCGGGCCGCAGAGGGGATGGAGCTGAAGCCGGCCTGACGGTGGGAATCCCCAGAGCGGCACGGTGGGAGGGAAACGGGCCGGCGGAGCCCCGGCGAATGCGGATCGACGGATCGGGCCAGACCCGCCGGGCGGAACTGGCTCGGTGGGACCGAGGGAGCGGCGGCCGGGACGAAGCATGGGCTGCCTGACAGCGCCGATGCTGGAGAGTGGCGCCGCTCGCCTCGGAGCTCCTCCGACCCGAATGAGGGATCGTGGCGCGGACACCGTCCCGCCGGATACGAGGTTGGCGAGGGCACCCTCGCCGCGCGGAGCTCCACCTCGGCACCCCGGAATGCCAACACGAGGGGGGACCGGGACGATGACGACCAGCACTCAATAGAACAGGCTTGACGCAGCGGTCCTCAGAGGTTTCGTTGACGCGCCCGGACCCGCAGGGCGGCTTGCGCAACATGCGAGTGCCGAGCCTTGAAGTCGCCGCGGGCTTGGCGCTTCAGCGTGAGGGCGAGGGCGGCGAGGATCATGGGCCGGCTCCGGAGCGGAGCCGGCAAGCTGGGCGGGTATGCCCAACGGCTGGTGAACGTCACCGCGTTTGCGACAGGGCCCCGCACCAAAATTCATGATCCGCTAGAGGCGACGACGCCCGACGAACCGAGGGCCTTCAGGCGCGGGTCAGGGGTTACTCGTTCGCCACCTTCCTCGCCGGCGTGACCTGGGCACCAATCTCGGCCCCATGTAGGTTCGGTTCGGTATCCGTCATTACCTTGCCGTGCCTTACGCGGTGCACGATTGCGGCAAGGTGGGCGGGTTTCTCGACGTGCTTCCAGGGCTGGGCTTCGAGGGCAGAACGCATGTCGGCGTAGCCCGCAGCGCGGCGTTCCGCGATCGACGAGCGGGAGAACTCTGCATCGGAGTTAGGAATCTGGTCCTTGCCTGGTTGATAGGTGATATGCACGATGTCAAGGCGACGGGTCTCGTCGATGTAGAGGTCGTCCGGCACGGCCTTGTCGACCTCGGCGATACTCTGTTTCCGCAGAAGGCGAACGGCGTGGCGAAGATTGACCTTGGAGGCGACCGCGTCGACCTGGGTCCAGGTGCGGCTGGCATATTGGATTTGCTTCGCGCGCCAGAACACGTCGTTGATCGTCCCCGGTAACTGCCCGGCGGCACCCCAGAGGTCGATCATGAACACGACCGTGTGGCCCTTGGGCTGGTCTTCCAGGATGGCCTCAAGCGGGGTGTTGGAGACACAACCTCCGTCCCAATAGTAGCGGTCTCCCACCTTGGTCGCCGGAAAGCCTGGCGGCAGCGAGCCCGAAGCCATCACATGCTCAGGGCCGAACGGGCCCTCCTTGGTGTTGTCGAAGAAGACCATGTCGCCGGTCGCGACATCGGTTGCCCCGAGCGTCAGCCGGACCTTGGCTGAATTGATGAGGTCGAAGTCCGCAAGGTCTCTGAGCGTTTCCCGCAATGGCGCAGTGTCGTAGAAGCTCACAGTCGAGGGATTGCCAGGCGGGGCGACAAAGGGACTGACCGGCCGCGGCGTGAAGAAGGCAGGCTGGCCGAACATCAGCGCGGCCGCGTTGCTGAGATTGTTGTGCCAAATCTCGAGCGGCAGCTGCTTGAGCGGCACGAGCACCTCCGGCCAGGAGATCGCGTGCCAGAGCGCCTCAAGCTTGGCAAGGCGGTCGGCCGGCTGGTTGCCGGCGAGTACCGCGGCATTGATCGCCCCGATCGAAATGCCAGAGAACCAGTCCGGCTCGAAGCCGCCTTCTGAAAGAGCCTGATAGGCGCCGATATGGTAGGCGCCAAGCGCGCCCCCGCCCTGCAGCACCAACACACAATTGGGCTTCGCCTCGCCGATAGGGTCCTTTGCCATCCCCGTCTCCGTTGAACACGCATTGAAAATCCGGATCCGTTGCTCGCCAGCCGACGCTTGCGCCTCTCCGCCGGGTGACGCGCCGCCGCCACGCCCGAACGCATCGCCGGTCCTGGCGCAACTCCATTTTGAACCTGGCGTGCGACACACTGATTAATGGGACGTTCGCAATTGCAGCGAGCTTTGAACGCGCCATCGCGAAGTGGCCTCGTCTCGGCGTTCATGCGCCGGAGGCTGGTCCTGACCCGCGAAACTGGTTCATCGCCGAGTTTGATACCGCTGGCGAAGTCAGCCGGCTGCAGCGGGCGCGAGCAGGCGGCCGAAATGACTGCGGCGGGTCGGGGCGATCGGTTCGCCCAGGATCCAGCGGACGATGCGGTGAGGTTCAGCGCGGCGGCCGTTGCGATATGCTGCAATCAAACCTTGGCCAAGCCGGCATAGCGCGCCCGGCGCAGGCCTAAGCGGCGGACCGCCAGCGAAAGCGTGGCCTCGATGCCGGCACGCTGGGCGTAGAGGTGGGCGAACGCGGCCGTGTCCTGGCGCTGGCGCGCCTGGGCGAGCGCCTCGTGACGCGCCTGCGGGCGCAGCGACATCAGCCGGCGCGTCGCGCTCGGACCGGCGCAATCGACGCGATCCGGGCAGGGCTGGCAGTCGCGTCGAGAGAACTTCACCGTGATGCCCGGTGTCCCGCGGCTGTCGAGAGCTGGTGACCAGCTGGAGCTTTGGACGCCCCGCGGGCAGGTCACCCGCTCGGCCGTCCAATCGATCCGGAACGCCGCGATGGCGAAGCGACCTCCGGCCTGAGCCCGCCAGCGCACGTCGCGCCTGACGGGGCCGATCAGGTCGACCCCGAAGCGCTGCCGGGCTTCGATCAGCAGCCCGGCATCGGTGTAGCCAGTGTCGACGAGGTGCTGGGCCGGGAGCAGGTCCTTATCGGCCAAGGCCTCGTGAGCCGGCGTGATCATCCGGTGATCGGCGGCGGGCGCGGGGCTTGTCTAGACGTGCGTGATGAGATGCGGGCGGTCGTCGTCGCAGGTCTCGGTCAGGTGAGCCTTGTAGCCGACCCAGTAGATCGTGTCGGTGTGAGCGTAGTGCGCCTCAAGGTCGTGGGGCGAGTTCAGGAACAGGCCGGCGGGTGGCGTGTCCTGCGAGGAACGCCAGCCAGAGCAGCTACTTCGCCTGGAGGAGCCGTCCTGCCTGTCGGCGCCAGCGCGAGGACCTCGTGCTGCTGGCGCACGTCCGCTCGGCCTTCGCGCTTTCCAATGAGACCTACGGCAGCCCGCGGATGACGCGCGAGCTTCAGGACCAGGGGCTGAGCGTCGGCCGCCGCCGCACTGCGCGGCTGATGCGGGAAAACGGGTTGCGTGCTCGCCAGCCGCGCCGCTTTCGGCACACCACCGACAGCCAGCACGCCTTCCCGGTCGCGCCCAACCTGCTCGAGCTGGACTTCACGGCCGCGCGTCCGGACGAGAAGTGGGCGGCCGACATCTCCTACCTCTGGACAAGGGAGGGCTGGTTGTACCTCGCTGTTGTCATCGATCTGTTCGCGCGGCGCGTGGTCGGTTGGGCGGCCAGCGACCGGCTCCACAAAGAGTTGGCGCTCACGGCACTGCGACGAGCTTTTGCTGTTCGCGGACCATCAGGCGGCCTGATCCATCATTCAGATCGCAGCAGCCAATATTTCTCGACCGAGTACCAGGCCGAACTCAAAAAGAACGGCATTCTGATCTCGATGTCAGGCAAGGGGAACTGTTACGACAACGCCATGGCCGAGAGCTTCTTCAAGACGCTGAAAAGCGAGTTGGTCTGGCGCACCGTGTTCCACACCCGAGCCGAGGCGAGCGAGGCCCTGGCTCGTTACATCGACGGCTTCTACAATTGCTCATCAGAACGCACATCTCGCTATGCTGTTGATGCGAAGAGGCTTTGCTGCGCCGGATCCGGTACCGCGGGGTGTTTGCTGCGGTTCAGCGTCCCCTGCGCGAGGGCCCGGGCGGCCGGGCTGTCGAGAGCGGCTCGGCTGAACACCCAGGGTCCGTCTGCGAGAGGATGCACCGCATCGACCTCGCCCCGTTCCGCCGCCAGACGAAGCGTGCGCGCGGCCACCCCGACGAGGGCGGCTGCCTGGCTCAGGTTCAGCCAGGGCTCCTCTCCCTCTGCGCCCGCGCGGAACACCGGAATGCGGTAGTGCGAGCGCAGCGCCGTGACGCGCTCGCGCGTGAAGCGGTTGCCGTGCCCTGTCCTCACGCCGTTGCGATTGAGCACGCCCGCGATCACGTCGTCACGCGCGATCAGCGCCAGCGCGCGCACGGCCTCAACCACGTCGGCGGGCGTGCTGGTGCGCTGGCCGCGCCGGCGGCGTGGCAGGCGGTGCTCGGTGTGGGCGCCGCCCACCCAGTGCAGCGTCAGCACGATCTCGGCCCGCGCCTCGTCGAGGTCAGCAACGGCCTCGTGGAGGACAGTGCGCACGATCCGCTTCTTGAGCCGGGCATCCGTTGTCGGTGCCGACCAGATACCGCGCAGGTCCGCGGCCAGCGTCTCGAGCGCCGCAGGAGCGAGGGCGGGCCGCGGAGTGGCCGCTTCGTGCTCGGCGATGCGCGCCTCGCAAGCGCCCACTCGGGCCAGAGCCCGGTTCCAACGCGCCTCGAGTTCGCCGGTCACCAGGCGGTTCTCGGGATCAGCGGCATCGTACTGCCGGAAGGCGCGGTCGGCCGCGAAGCGTGCCGCCTCCAGGTCGCGCACCATGGCCGCGCGGGCCTCGTCGCGCCGCGTGTTCGCCTGTGCCTCGGCCGCTCGCGCCGCCTCAACCGCGGCCGGCTGCACGACAGACAGGAGCGCTGACTCCACCACGTCGTCGACGCGCAGGCCCCCAAAGGCGATGCAGTTCGGCTCGCCGTAGTCGATCCGCCCGCGCACGCAGGCGTAGCGCGGGATCTGTCCCTTGGCCCCCGTGTACTGCACGTTCAGCTTGCGCCCGCAGCGGCCGCAGCCCCGAGAGCAGCGCCGCGCCGAGCTTGGGCGCGCCGCGGGAACTTGCCGGGACGTTCTCGCTCACCATCGCCCGGATCGCCTCCGCCCGCTCCCACGCCACGTAACCTTCATGCGCGCCAGGCTTCAACGCCAGCCATTCCGAACGAGGCGTGCGCCGCGCCCGCGCCTTGGCTCCGGCCGCGTCGTAGCTGGCGGTGACGCGGCTGCGACCGTAGGCGTAGGCGCCGCCATAGGCGGGATTGGCAATGAACGCGCGAAGCGTCGAGTAGCGGGGGCGGCGCCAGACGACCGGACCGGCGTTGACGCGGGTCGGCAGATCGAGCCCGTGCTCCAGGAACCAGAGCAGCGCCTGACGCACGCTGCCGAGTTCGGCCACCTTGTCGATGGCAAGCCGGATCGCCGCCTGCACGCGCCGATCAGGATCCATCTCGAGCCGGGCTCCGACCTTGATGAAGCCCACGGGGGCCGCGACCACGAGCTCGCCGCGGTGGGCCTTCTCGTAGCGCGCCGCCAGCGAGCGCTGGCGCAGAAGGTCGAGCTCGTACTCGTTGAGGCTGCCCTTGAGCCCCAGGAGCAGGCGGTCGTTGCCGAGGCGAGGCGCGTAGATCGTCTCCTGATCAACAAGCAGGGTATCGACGACGCGGCACATCTCCACGAGCTGCTGCCAGTCGCGGCTGTTGCGGGCAAAGCGCGAGACCTCACGGGCGGCGACCGCGCCGACCTTGCCCAGGCACACCTCGGCGACCATGCGCTCGAAGCCGGCGCGGGGCGTCCCGCCGGCGGCCGAGCAGCCGAGGTCCTCGTCGATCACCTCGATCTCAGCAAAGCCGAGCCCCGCAAGCCGCTCGCGCATGGCGTACTGCAGCGCCTGGCTCTCACGGTTGTGCTGGACCTGATGCGCCGAGGACTGGCGGACGTAGAGCACGGCTTTGCGGGCCCGGTGCTGCGGGCCGATCTTCTCAGCGCTCATCGGGGCTGCCTCCGGCTCGGGCGCCCGGCTGCGGATCGGCGCCGCGGGCGTGCGCGACGAGCAGGTGGGTCAGGAGACGGGTGAGGGTCTGCTGGGTCGCCTCCGGCAGGTCGCCTCAGGCCGGCGGCGCTGTCGGGGTCGATGGCCCGCTCGTTAAACCGAGTTCGAGTTGCGGGTCCGACCGGCGCGGTCGGCGCGGAGGATGAGGCATGACGATCTCCCGGGGACTCGGGCGATGCTAGCCGGGCTCGGCTCGGGGCGCGGTGCTGGCCGCCCGTCGCAGCGGCGAGGAGGGCGTGCAAGCTCATCAGCGCGGACATGGCCGCGACCGGCTGCGCCGTCGCCTGCATCGTGCGGCACGCAACGGGATCGAGCATCCAGACCGGGAGTTCCTGAGGGCGGACGATGGGCGCGTCCGCGAGCGAGCAGCGCGCCGCCGCGCCGGTCGTGCGCTCGATCACCTCGTGGACGCAGACGGCGCGCCCGGCCCACGGGTGCCACGCGTAGACCACGACGACCTCGTCGCCCGCGCCGGTACTATGGGTCTTGTGGTGAGAGGTTGTACAACCCGGTACGCCGCCACTCGGCGCTGGATTACGTCAGCCCTGCCCAGTTCGAAAGGCGCAGCGCCAGCCAAACCGCTCTCCACTAATCCGGAGCAAGTCCAATCCGCCCTTCAGCCACAGCCGTCCACGCGGCCGGTGTTTCTGCGGGACCTTCAGCCCCTCGCGACGCCAGATCCGCTGCACCCGATCCTTGCCCACCTGCCACCCGGCTGCCTGCAGCAGCGCGGTCACGCGGCGGTAGCCATAGCGCCCGTACTCGGACGCCAGGGCGATGATGGCGCAGGTCAGCGCATCCTCGTCGGCCGGCACGGTGGGCACGTAGCGGTGCGTGCCCCGGTGCTGACCGACGATCCGACAGGCGTGGCGCTCCGAGAGACCGTACTTCTCTCGGATGCCAGCAACCGCCTGCCGGCGTCGCTCAAGCTCGGATCGTCCCATACCGGCAGGGAATTAGCTCGCCCGCCTCTCGGCAAGCGCATCCGGCCCGCCGCCTCCCTCGCCCCGGAGCCATGCGCCACCCCCTGGGTAATTGCTTCTGCGCCGTACCGCCCGGATCGAAGCCCTTCATGTAGCTCAAAATCCAGACGGTAAAGAACGACAGGAAAGCGGCTCCGATCTTCAACTCGGGCCTGTCGACGAAGATGCTCGACGCACCCCGGACGACGTGAGCGCCGAGAGCGCGATCTGGGCCAGCTTCAGGCGTCGCAGCGTGTTGCTGCAGTTGTCGGCCATCTATTCATGCGTCTTGTGCGTATAGACCACGCGTCCGAAGCACTCCCGGACTTGGTCCTCAAGCGAGGTGAAATCTTCCATCAGCCCTGTCCGACTGGTTCACGCGGTGGGTTTCGGCTGAGGCCCGTAACGGTCCTTGAACCGGACGTGGTTCGCCAGCGGGGCCGGTCGGTAGGAGGCAAGACCGTCGCACTGCACGACAGCGGGAAGGGCAAAGCGTTCGTCGACGCTCGGGTGCACCGTCGCGTCGGGCCTGATCTCCCGGTCCTTGGTCTCCCAGGTCTTGCCCTGCGCCCAGCGCCGCACCCAGCCAGGCACCCACGAGGCCGACATGCGCTCTTCGATGGCGTCGCGCATGCCGGCGACCTCGCAGTGCTGCACGCCGGCTGCGGAGGGATGCAGCCGCAGCCGCGGGATCTGCATCACCTCGACGGGATGCATGGGATCCGCCATCGTCGGCATACCATCCACCTTGAGGCCATCCGGGATGCCGACGGCCTGCTCCAGCATCCACTTGAGCGCGATGTCGGACAGGCGGGACTCGGTCTCGTCGTAGCTGCCGCCGATGTCGGAGTGGTTGCCCGCAAACCAGAACTGCCGGAATTGGTCGGGCGCGCCGGGCGCCCGCGGCGGCGGGGTCTCGGTCGGACCCCATTTCACGCGGTCGAAGTCCTTGCGCCGCTCGTCGATGGCGATGGCGGCGCGGGCGTAGCCGACCTGGGCGCTGAGCAGGCGGTCGAAGTTCTCGCCCTTCCACTCCGCGACGTGGCTCCTCTTCTCGCCGGGCGACGGCCAATCGGTGATGGTCTTGGTCTTCGCGGCCACGAGGTGCCGTCGCACCGCGAAGGCGACCGCCGCCGACGCGACGACGAGGACGCCGGAGGTGATCAGGTCGGCCTGCCAGAAGGGACCGTCGAACAGGTACGAGATGCCTCCGACCACGGCTGACGTCACCGCGATGACAATGGCCAGTGGGATGACCACCGCCGCTGCCAAGCCAGCCTTGATCAGGGTGCGCTTCGGGCCGGCGACCCCCAAGGCAGCGACCGTGTCGAAGGTGCCGATGAAGTAAGGCTCGACGTTGGACTTCCCGTCGCCGTCGTCATGGTCCGAGCCGTACTTGGCCCGAAACCGTCGGGCGAGTTCGTGCCGCTCCGCATCGAAGTCCTTCCGGGGGTGGCCAGCACCATGCTCCAACACCGTCTCGACGGCCTCGCGCGCGATGTCCCGTGTCATCTTGCAGAAGCGCAGCAGCGGACCGCCGGCGCCCTTGGTCGGCACACCGCAGTACATGAGGAGGTTCGCCACGCACCGGACCGTGTAGGCGCCGCGGCTGAAGCCGATCAGGTAGATGCGGTCACCCGGCTCGTAATGGTCGATGATGAAGCGGTAGCAGTCGGCGATGTTCGTGGTAATGCCCCGCCCCGAGACGGAGGCGGCCATCTTCTGCACGAACCTGACGGGCGCCGTCAGGGCCGTGGCGCCGATGTCGGTGCCCAGCCCCGGATCGTAGAACGCGACCTGCTCCGCCGGATCGATGCCGCTCTCAGGCCCGACCTTGCAGACCCGATACATCTTGTAGACGTTGCTGACGCGCTGCTCGGGGCGGACGCCGCCGTCCTGCCCCGTGCCGTCCGAGAAGACCACGATGTTTTTGGCCATGATCCGCCTTACGTGAGGGCATGAGGTTGCGAGCCCATCACGCGACGAGCCCGCCTTGAGCGCCTCAGCGCTCCTTGCGCACGCCCTTGAAGGGGGTGCCGTCCTTCTTTCCGTCCATGAAGCGGCCGGTGTCGGCGTTCCGCTTCGTCCAGGTCTCCGTCTTCGGGTTGAAAACCTGCGAGCGGTCGCGGACCGCGCCGTTCCGGTGCCCATCGCCTCCCAACCCGCCGGCCCTCGCCGCGAGCCGGGAGGACGGCCTGCTGCCCCACGCGCCCACTCACCATGTCACCAAGCCCCTGCAGCAAGGGATCGCGAGCGACCACTTCCGGGTCAAGCGGCCGATGCCGCGGGTGGGTGACTTCCGCTCGTTCACCACGGCCCGGCGCACGGTCCAGGGCTTCGCGGCCATGCTGTGGCTGCGCAAGGACTTCGGGTTCGCGGGCACATGGACCGTGTGCGAGCAGAACCAGCGGCTCGCCTCCTGCATGAAAGCGGGACCATTAGGCCCCTTCCGCGGCTCGCCTCCGAGTCTGCGACAAGCCCCGCCGCAGCCACTATCAAGAGCTCCAGCCATCCATAATCTCGCCAGGGTTGCAATCTTCGCAATTTCACGCTTCTATGGTGAGGTGGGAGGTGAGCATGATACGCCCAGATCCCGAGTCCCACCGCTTATTCAGTAAAGGACATCTTTTCAGGAAGATGGGCGCCCACCCATACTTTGGCAAGAGGAGAAGTTTTTTTCAAATTTTTACTCTCTTTCTAGGATTGCTTGTAAACACTGCTCATGCCGATGAAAAATCTGCTTTGAAGCTGCTTAATTCAACAAATATTATTCGTTTAATCGGTGCCGACTGTCTACTTTCGAGATGTTGGCTATCGGGCGTTTTCGCTCCAAGTGTCGTCCGAGATAATGTCGCTGTGATTCCCATTATTAATGATGGTCCGCAATTGCTCACAATTACCCCTGAGTTTATGCCTACCAACGGACCTGCTGTGGCGCTCGGCGACACCAGCCTGCTCTCAATGCCTCAGCGGATAGAACTTCAGCCGGGTCAGACAGTGGCTCTCCAGTTGAAACTTCCAAACAGAGGTCTTCGCGCCGGCCTCTACACGGGGTAGTTAAGCCTTACAACGTCGGGCAAAGCTGTATTGAGAGTGCCAGTAGAATTCCGAATCCGCGCCTCTGCGTTCTGGGCACTGCTCACGGCCCTTTGCGGGATCGTGCTCGGACGTTTTTCGCAACTTGTCTACGATCCTAAGGTGATTGCGCGGCTACAGCTGCTCGACTGGCTCAACGATATTGATCGAAACCTCGAGGGCGTCACCGACCCCGCCCAGCGCGCGCCATTGCAAATACGGTTGGACAGTCTGCGAAGACGCCTTGCTGCTCGCACCGGCGATGCTGCATCGCTGCAACCTGAGGTCTATAAGTTGGAAACGGACGTAGATGCTGCAAGGAGCAGTCTCGGCATGGCAACCGGCTCCACGTTTAGTTCCGTCGCCAGCCAAAATACTGCAAAGCAAATTGGACGCCAACTTTGCTTTCTGAGATGGGTCGCAGGCGTGTCTCCAGTTCCGCTTCAAGATATTTATGATTGGATGTTGCCTGTTATTGTAGTTCTAACGCTGGCCGCGCTTACTATCGTCTTTGTATTGCAGCAATATGGTGGATCTGGAACAGCAGAAACCTTCGGATCCGGAGGTCTTTCCGACTATGCGGGATTGTTCCTAGCTGGCGTTGCCTCTGAGGTCATTGTGGGGGGGCTGCGCGCCGTCAAGCTGAAATAGTATGAAAAGACACAACTACCCGGTGCGATCGGCTCGCATCCATTCCAGAATGTAAGCGAAACGGGCGCATTGCGCGACCACCTGGAGTGACTGCGATCAGCCAAGCTAAGGTCATCACAAGGAGGAGCATGGGGCCATGATTGACGATCTCCGGGGTGAGAACGAGATAGCCGAAGCTGGTATGATGGCAACAAGGGCGCATACCGAACAGGACGTCGCGCAGGGTGTCACGCGCTGGATGATAGCCAATTTCCGGTCCGATCTGGCGGATGCTGTTAGGTCGACTCCGTTCACTGTGCCACTACTATGCGCCATTGCGTGTAGGGAGGCCGGCATGTACTGGCTGCCGCTCACCCCACATAGGCCGGCGACCGAGATCCTTGGGCTTTGCGTTTATGACGCGAGCGGCGATGTTGCCGGTGCACCGCGAAGCGCATTTCCTACGAACACAGCGCAGTTCCGGCTATCCTACGGCGAGGCTTTTACGGATCTCCTTATAGGGGAGACGAACAAAGCGCGGATGGCCCGCGGCCTCAACCCAGCGTCCATAGTCTACAAGGGCTATGACATATTCCAGTACGACCTGCAATATGTTCGGACGGACGAAGGTTTCTTCAGAGAAAGGAAGTGGTACAATTTCAAAGAGTGCGTCAACCGTGCCGTTTCTGAACTCACCAAGAAGGTGCAGATCACGGGCGATATCCAAGACGCCGTCCGGGCCTACAACGGCTCTGGCCCAAAGGCGCAACAATACGCCCGAGACGTTATGCGCCTTCTGCCCTATTGCGAAGAGGCGGCTGCGACTGCGGTAACTCCAGCCGTTGCGTTCAGCGGTGCTGGAGCCGGACTAAGCTTCGTCGCGTTCGAAGAATCAGGAATAGCTGCGGACGAGGATGACCCGGGTGCTCCAGGTAACAGTGACACGAACGAGACCGCAGATTTTGAGACAGCCCGGTTTCTCGCCAACCTCGGTGCTCCTGGAGCATCAGATGACGCCTCGCTCGACAGTCCAACCTTTGCAGCGATCGGGGCCATCAATCTCGACATTTCTCGGGCGTAGGAATTTCTTGATGCCTGCCGAAACGCGCATCCGCGCGTCACCTATGGACTTGGTAAAAAGGTACCATTTCTCGAAGCCGTGCCGGGGCGCGACTTCACGCAGGTCGATTGCAGCGGCTTCGTGAGAGAAGCCGTTCGCCTTGCCATACTGCCGTTCGTTACCCATCGCGGCGCAGATTGTAACGCCTGCCTCAATGAGTTGGTCAAACAAGTCTCTCTCCGTAGCATCCGGAGCGGCGGGTCCACCAATGCTAAGATTGAGCACGTCCGGCGGATTTTCGACACAGTCCGCCAAGGCACGGCGATACATAATCGGGTTCACGTAGTATACAAAGGCGCCTTGACCCGGCGCATATGTTGGTTCGTCATCAAAAATTTTCCAAACATCAAGTTTGCAGTCGCATATACCTTGAACTGACACGCCGCGGCCGATCAGTGCCGCAATTATCCCGGAGACGTGAGTGCCGTGTCCAATGATGTCTCGGTTTGACACCGGTCTTGTAAGGTCGGGGTGACGCCAATAGTATTGGTCAATTTTTAGCTCGGTATGCCCATCGTCAATACCCGTATCGAAGACGGCTACCCGCACATTGCCAGCTTCCATAAAGCCTTCAGCACGACGGGCCTCTTGCCACCGGATCTTCTCGAGATCCCACAAAACCGATCCGGTTGGCGGTGCCGCCTCGATGCCAATGCCTCCTCCGGCGAGCCGAGTGCGGGAGGTCCTGCGTGCCGTGAGATAACGGACAGGCACACGGGAAACCGAGAGAACATTTGGATCGGCGGCGAGGGCAGTGTGGAGTTGCTGGGTGTCTTGCTCGCGCTTCATCTCGATGAAGCGCACAGCAGCTGCTGCGTCAGTATTTTCGGGGGGTTGTGCTGCGAACATCAACGCTGAGGCGGCTGCCATTCGTAGAGGAGCATTGCCCGCTTGCTCGCTCCGGCGCAGCGGCACAATTCTCTTTACCTGCCCAGCCCGTTCGAAGAATGAAAGCGCACTCAAGCCCTCTGTCTCGGGAGGTGGTGGCATTGCAGCCATTGCCATTGCGGGGGCGACCTGCATCGTCTCCTGCCGCATGTTGACGATTAGGAGCGCGTCGTGATGTTCTGGCAGAGAAGCTGTTGTGAACACGTTTGACATTATTCGACCAGTCGTGATCGCGTCGCTGCGCCCGATGACGGCCGGTGCCCCCACGACCTGAACATCAGCCAAAATTGGCTGCGCCGCCATAGGCTCCGCTCCCACTGCGGTGACCTGGGCCTTGCGCGCAAGGACATAGACGAAAGCCTTCGCCTGCCAGTTTGCCCCCGTCCAGTCGCGAGAGTCCGGGCCGACCCCACCATGCGACTCTAGCGTCTTGCCGTTATTGATTAAGACGACGTGACCAATACCCTTTCGTGAGTCCTGGGGGCGGAGGAATGCAATCCGAACGACACCGTCTTTACTCATAGCTTCGGTGATCGTTGACTTTTCTAATCCCGAGGCACGTGCCCAGTCGTGCTGGTTGATGGAGCCATCTGGGAAGCGGAGCCGCGGGTTTGTGGCAGCCCAACGTCCTATCCAGCAGCAATCCCTGGTATCATCGCGGTTGGCGCTACCGGACTGGACGATCGGGTCACCATGTTTTCAAACAGCGGTAATCACATCTCGGTGGCAGCACCTGGCAAGGCAATCTGGTCGACGCTCCCCGCCTACCCCGGTCAAACGGCTTTTGGAGTCGTGTTCGGCTCCGACAGGCGGCCAAAGCTGGGGGTGCCTGTGCGCCGGGAGATTAATTATGATGCCTGGGATGGAACTTCGATGGCGGCACCACATGTCACGGGGTGCGCTGCCCTTTTCATCGCCAAGGGTATCGCTGCCAACGAAAAGCCGACGCCTGCGCAAGTCAGGCAAGCGCTGATGGAGTCCGCTGATAAGGTACCCGCTATGAATGGAAGCGACTTCAGTGTGGACTACGGTACAGGCCGGATAAATCTGTCCAGGCTACTTCAAGCAGGGCGGTAGATCAATGAAAAGTGTAATGTTCAAATTTGGCGCGCATACACCAGAGAAAGTGCAGGACGAGATCCGCGACCATATCAAGAATCTTGCCGGCGTCAGCAACGTCGGGAGAATCAGTCCTAAGGCAACCAAACCGGCACTGCGGCGACTCTGGTATGCTGAAGTCACTGATGACGCAGCGGCTTCTAAGCTAGTGACAAAGCTACGGGAGCAGGAAGGCATCGAATCCGCTGAATTGCCTTCTCAACGCAGCCTAATTTGATCCGGCGGGCTGTCTTCGTGGCGGCCTGTCGGACTAGAGCGGTGCCCGAGCGGTCTGAGTCGGGACGGGTAGTCGGTCCGGCCTGGTTCTGATCGATGCGCGGCTTTCGCAAGGGGGCTGCCATGCGGTCAGCGTTGTCTGTTAATCTGCGCGAGCGCCTGGTCGTTACGTATCCCTCCGCAGAGGACCGCCTTGCGGGGCAGATGATCGGCCGTTGAGAACAGTGCGTATGGACAGTCATACGCACAGTGCGCGCCTCAGGCGCCTCGAGATTGTTGAGACCGGCCGGCGTCGCTGCTGGTCGGAGGACGAGAAGCTCAAGGTGGTGCGGGAGAGCCTGCAGAGGCCGCGCTTGGTCTCCGCCACCGCACGTCGCTACGGCATCTCGCGCTCGCTGCTCCTGACCTGGCGGCGTGCCTTCGCGGCGAGCCGGTCGGCCCCGGCAGTAACGCCGACCTTCGTGCCGGCGGTGGTCGTGCCCGCGCCGGAGCCCACCAGAGAGCGGGCCGAGACCTCCCGATCATCGTCGACTTCGAGCCGCATGGTGATCGTGCTGGGCAAAGGCCGGCGCATCGTCGTCGATGCCAGCGTGGAGGCCGAGGCGCCGGCCCGCGTGCTGGCTGTGTTGGAGGGGCGATGATCCCGGTCCCCTCGGGCGTCCGGGTCTGGATCGCCAGCGGCCACACCGACATGCGCCGCGGCATGAACGGCCTCTGCCTGCAGGGGCAGGAGGCGCTCGGGCGCGATCCGCACGCCGGGGATCTCTCCGTGTTCCGCGGCCGGCGCGGTGATCTGATCAAATGTCTCTGGCATCACGGTCTCGGGCTATCGCTCTACGCGAAAAGATTGGAGAAGGGCCGCTTTCTCTGGCCCTCACGTAAGCGTCGTTTTGGAGGCACCTTTCGGGAGCTCGGCTGAGCATGGGATACGGAGCGGGTCAGGAGCTCCGTCCTATGTCGATGTCAGAGCGTATGGCTATGTCGGAGCCGGTCCGGCGCCTGGAGCTGTTCACCGGGGCCGGCCGGCGGCGGACGTGGTCGGAGGATGAGAAGGCGGCCATTGTCGCCGAGAGCGAGGCGCCGAACACCTCGATCAGCGCGGTAGCGCGCCGGCATGGCCTGAGCGCCTCGCAGCTGTTCACGTGGCGGCGCTTGGCGCGCCAAGCGGCGATGGATGATCAGCAGGCCGAGCTGCGGTTCGTGCCGGCCGTGCTGATCTCGGAACCGCAGGAGCCGGCGTGTGCAGAGACGAGCCCCAAGCCGCGTTGGCGCCACGGCTGTCACGGCATTGAGGTCGAAGTAGCTGGCGCCACGGTCCGCATCGGCGGGGAGGCGAGCGAGGCTCAGATTGCGGCGGTGATCCGGGCGCTGAAGGTCTCGGCATGATCGGGCCGGCTGGGACAGTGCGCGTGATGCTGGCGACGCGGCCGGTGGACTTCCGCAAAGGTATCGACGGGCTGGCCGCGCTGGTGCGCGAGGCGATGGGAGCGGATCCGTTCTCCGGCACGGTCTATGTGTTCCGCTCGAAGCGGGCAGATCGGACCAAGCTTTTGTTCTGGGATGGGAGCGGGGTGGTTCTCGCGGCCAAGCGTCTGGAGGACGGTCAATTCTGCTGGCCGAAGGCTCAGGACGGCGTCGTGCGCCTCACGGCTGCGCAGCTCTCGGCCCTGCTCGAAGGGCTGGACTGGAAGCGTGTCCACGAGGCTCGTCAGGTGAGCGCGCCAGCGGTGGCAGGCTGAGCAAAAAGAACGGCGCGAGGGGACGTCGTACTGGTAAGTGGCTGAGTGATCTGATCTAATCCGCTTTGTGGCTGCGCCTGCTTCACCCTCGCCCGACGATCCCGAGACGCTCAAGGCGCTGCTCGCCGAGGAGCGGGCCGAGAACGAGCGGCTGCGCCAGATCATCAAGGCGATGCAGCGTCATCGCTTCGGCCGTCGCGCCGAGAGCCTGCCCGAGGACCAGCTCCTGCTCGGGCTGGAGGAGGCCGAGCAGGTCGAAGCCGAGGGTCTTGCGGCCGAGGAAACCGCGCCGGCGGTGAGGGCCGAGCGTACAGCGCGCCGGCGCAACAATCGCGGGGCCCTGCCCGCCCATCTGCCGCGCGTCGAGCGCGTGGTCGACATCGAGAGCCCCGTCTGCCCCTGCTGCTCGGGCAGCCTGCACCGGATCGGCGAGGACGTGTCCGAGCGCCTCGACATCGTACCGGCCCAAGTCCGGGTCATTGTGATCCGGCGCCCGCGTTACGCGTGCCGTGCCTGCGAGGCTATTGTGCTGCAGGCGTCCGCGCCGGCGCGGCTGATCGAGGGCGGGTTGCCCACCGACGACCTCGTCGCGCACGTGCTCGTCGCCAAGTACGCCGACCACCTGCCACTCTATCGTCAGGCACAGATCTTCGCGCGTCAGGGCATAGCTCTCGACCGCTCGACGCTCGCGGATTGGGTCGGCCGTGCTGCGTTCCTGCTGCGGCCGGTCCACGCGCGGCTGCTGGGGAGGCTGAAGGCTTCGGGCAAGCTGTTTGCCGACGAGACCAGCGCGCCGGTGCTCGATCCCGGACGCGGCCGCACCAAGACAGGCCAGCTCTGGGCGTATGCCCGCGACGACCGGCCCTGGGGCGGCACCGATCCGCCGGGCGTTGCCTACGTCTACGCACCCGACCGCACGGCCAAGCAGCCCATCGCGCATCTTGCCGGCTTCCGGGGCGTGCTGCAGGTCGATGGCTATGACGGCTACAAGGCGCTGGCCAGGCAAGGCGAGGTCCGGCTCGCCTACTGCTGGAGCCATGTACGGCGGGCGTTCTACGATCTTGATGGGCCGATCGCGGCCGAGGTGCTCACGCGCATCGCGGGCCTTTACCGGATCGAGGCCGAGATCCGCGGCCGTCCTGCCGAGGAGCGCCGCACCGCACGTCAGGCGCGCAGCCGTCCCATCCTGGAGGCCCTAGAGCCCTGGCTGCGGGAGAAGCTCGCCCTCATCAGCCAGAAGAGCAAGCTGGCCGAAGCGATCCGCTACGCGCTGAGCCGCTGGGCTGGCCTGAGCCTGTTCCTCGATGACGGGCGGGTCGAACTCGACACCAACGTGGTCGAGCGCGCGATCCGTCCCCTGGCCCTGACGAGAAAGAATGCTCTCTTCGCCGGCTCGGATGGCGGGGCCGCGCACTGGGCGGTGATCGCCTCGCTGATCGAGACCTGCAAGCTCACGGGCGTCGGACCGCAGGCCTATCTTGCCGACGTGATCACCCGCATCATCGAGGGCCATCCCAACAGCCGCATCGACGAGCTGCTGCCCTGGGCCTACCCGGTCACGCCCACGCTCAGGGATGTGGCCTGAGGAAGACGCTTACATCCGAACGGCCGCATTGACGAGTTGCGGCCTTGGGCCTACCCGCGCGCACAAGCCCTCAGAGCCGTGGCCTGATGGCAGCGCTTACCCGACACCGCCCCGGCCTCCTCTTGCAAACGGTCGATTAGGCCTAATTTCCCCTGCTGCATTGTAGCAAGTACTGGGCGCATCTAAGCCTGATACACGCATTGGTGCCCTCTCCGGAGCCTTTTCCGGCGGCTATGTACGAAAAAGCGCTCGGGCGCGCAGCGGAAATCTCACTCAATCGCGTGCCGTCTTCCCGAAAGGCCGATGTTAATACACCGCGGCCAGGTAGGCGGCGATGACCTTGGCGTCGGCCTCGCTGATCGGGGCGCCGTAGACCTTGATCATCTTGGTCACCTCGGCGTCCCAGAAGGCTCGGCCTTTCCCGGGCGGCTGTATGGCGATGTAGTCGACCGAGTGGCAGGTCAGGCAGTTGGCCTGCGTGGCCTCGTACCCGGCTGCGTGCGCCTTGTCCCTCGGCTCCTTCAGCTGCGCCGTTGGCTCGGGCAGCGCGTAGGTGCGCGGCCCGGCCAACGCCGCGCCTCCGGCGAGCAGGCCCGCGGCCGCGGCGGCGGTCAGGAATCGCTTCGTCATCATCGCCTCTCTCACGCCGCCTGCACCCGGGTGGTCTCGACGACGTTGCGCATGTAGCCGGCCGGGTTCCACAGAGGGTCGAGCGGCTGCGTCTGCCCGATCCGGTTCGTCGCGCGCACCCGGATCGCATGCGCCCCCGGCGCCAGATCGACCCGCAGGCTCCAGGGCCGGAAGGAGTAGCGCCCGAGATCCTCACCGAGCGCCGCCCGCCTCCAGGTGCGGCCGTCATCGGTCGAGACCGCGACCTCCGTCACGCCGGAGCCGCCGTCGAAGGCGATGCCGCGCAACAGGGTCTCGCCCGCGGGCACCCGCGCCCCGTCGGCGAGGTTGGTGACGAAGGAGCGGACGTTGTAGCGCCCGATCGGCACCGTGGCCGTGGGCGCCTGGCCCGGCTCCGTGCAGGCGCACGCATTGGCCGGAATCCGGTAGGCCGACTTCATCCAGAAGCTCTCGAACGGCTGATCGAGCACCGTGATGCGGTTCAGGTGCTTGACCCAGTAGGTGCCGTAATAGCCCGGCACCACCAGGCGCAAGGGATAGCCGTTGAGCCAGGGCAGCTCCGCGCCGTTCATCGCATAGGCCAGCAGCACCTCGCCGTCGCGGGCGTGGTCGAGGTCGAGCGCCTTGGCGTAGTCGGGTGTGGCCGGGAGCACCGGCCCGTCGAGGCCCTCGAAGGCGACCTGCACGGCGCCGCGGCGCAGGCCGGCCTTGTCGAGCACGCTGCGCAGCGGCACGCCGGCCCAGCGGGCATTGCCCATGGCGCCGTTGGCGAGCTGGCCGCCGGCGACCCGCGGCGCGACGAAGCCGCGCGAATTGCCCGAGCACTGGTTGACCGCGACGACCTCGCTGCCCGGCAGCGCCCGCAGCTCGGCCAGCGAGAGCGAGAGCGGGGTCTCGACATGGCCCGTGACCTCCAGGCGGAAGCTGTCGGGGTCGATGGCGGTCGGGAGGTCGGCGAGGTGGTAGCGCACGAAGAAGGCGTCGTTGGGGGTGATCACGCCCTCGTCGAAGATGCCGAAGGGGGTCTCGAGCTGCGGCGGCCGGCTGGTCATCTCCAAGAGCGGGCGCTTGCCCGGATAGGCGACGAGCGGGCGCTCGCCGTTGCCGAACGGCAGCCGCGCCAGTTCGTCCGCTAGCCCGCGCAGCGGCGATACGAGCGTGGTGCCGCTAAACACAACGGCGCCTAGCCCGGCGCGTCTCAAGAGCTCTCGCCTGTCAAGCAAAGGACTTCCTCCAATCTGACGCCGTTCGCGCGCCCTGGAGCGAAGAGTTACTGAGGAAGCTGACGGAGCGACTAGATTTGACATAGAGCCCTCTCCTGGCGCGACCAAAATTCAACAACGTTCTTTGAGGTCAAATGGACTGTAAGAGCCCATACTTGATGAAATGCATAACTCCTGCGGATGCGCCTATTTTAGATTTCCGTTTGTCATTCAAAAATCGCGGTCTGCAACTGTTATTAGATTGGGTTGATATTCGATGGGCATCTTCTATCCTTTCTGCTTGGTTTGGCTGTGACTCTGGCCAATTGAGTAGCGTCAGGATGGGATAACGTACGCTCCCTGGATATGGTCAGATCACTAGCCGAAATATGATGAAGGCCCCGGTCGCAATAAGCACGGAGGCGGCTATTGTCCGCAGAGTGGCGCGCGGAACATGGTGAGCAACCCCAGCGCCAACTGTACTGCCCACGGCTAGGCCGATCGAGAGAAGTACGCTGAGGTAGATGTCGAGAGAACCGAAGGCGTAGGCGCCTAGGGTCGCAAGGGCGGCGACAGGCAGCTGGATCGCTTGGCCAAGCCCAACCGCCGTGAGCACCGGATAGCCAAATGTCAGCAGCAAGGGAACCAGGATCACCGGCCCGCCGGTACCTGTCACTGCCGACAACAGGCCGACGCAGGCTCCCATGGCGACAAAGCCAAGCGTACCAAGGGCCAACGGGGGTGTATCGACCACGCTGTTGCCACGAAGATTGTACAGGCCCGACATAATGGCGAGCGCCGCAATGAGCATCTCAATAATATGCGCATTTATGGCGCCGCTGGCCCAGGCGCCGAGCAGAGCTCCTGGTGCTGCACCAAGACACAGGCTGAGTGCGAGTGTCCAGCGTATTGAGCCATTCCGACCAAAGACCAGCGTTCCAGAGAGGCCAGTCAGAACGTAGCCTGCCATTGCCGCCGCGATTGCGGTGCCGATTGGGATGCCAATCCCAAGGGTCATGACAGGCACTAAGATGACCCCGCCAATCCCCACGCAGCCGATCATGAGACCGCTCACTAGCCCGAGGCTAAGAAGCGTGGCCGTCATACTCGCCGCAGCGTCCAAAGAACCACCTCAGCCGAACTTGTCGTACCGGATCCGATCCGGCGTCATGCGGCCCTCGATGATGAGGGTTCGGAGCGCGCCGTCGACCATAGGCGGCGGTCCGGCGATGTAGCTCATGACGTTGTCGTAACGCCCCTTCATCGCACGCGCGCAGACCTCGTGGACCAACCCCTCAACGACTCGGACATGAGGATGGCCGGGATGAACAGGAGAAGCCACCGCCTCGTCCGATATGGCCAGGGTGACTTCCAGATTTCCATTCGCAGCCGCAACGTGTTCGCTGAAATCTGCCAAGTAAAAGCTATCGTCCAGCGTACGCACTCCGAAGAACACGTAACCCTTGTGGCTGCTGAAGTAATCCTCCTGCACTGCCCGTGAAAGAATTGACATCATGCCAGCAATGCCGGAGCCGCCGGCAATCATCAGCAGATCGTAATTTTCCTCAGGATGAAATGTCGCTCGGCCGAGCGGGCCGAACACATCAACGGTCTGTCCTTCCCGTGATGCTTCGAAAATCCAGTTTCCGAAGCCGCCGCCGGGCTTGCGTTTGATCACAAGCTCGAGGCGACGGGTTTCCGTCGCGAAGTTCACCATTGAGTATGCCCGCATTCCCTGCAGGTGAGGCGCGCGCAGGACGACGAACTGGCCGGCATCGAAGCTCATGGGGTCGTTCAGTGAGATCTCAAAGTGGATCACGTCCTGAGTCAGGTGCCGGACGCAGTCAATCACGGCGCTGTGGTGTCGCGGAACGGCGTGCCGCGGGGAGGTGTGGACGTGGGCCGGCACACGCAGCACGCAATCACTTTGCGGCCGTGTCTGGCACATCAGGATGTCGCCCTTGTCGCGCTTGAGCCCTTTATGGCCGGGCGCGGCTTCCCACCCGACAGCAACGCTCCCGGAAGCGACCCGGGCACGGCAAGTGCCGCAGGTTCCGGTGGCGCACTCATATGGAAGCGTCAGACCCTGTCGCAACCCTGCGTAAAGCAAGTTCTCATTCGGCTCGCAGGTAAAGGCGAGTGTGCCCGATTTCGATTGAACTTCTACGTTCCAACGGCGGCTCTGGTCGTCCCGATCATTCGTATCAGAGCGCGGCAAGGACTCGAACTGGCTGACCACCGGGCCTGAGTCATTTGAAAAAGTCGTCGTCGTCATCGCCGGTGTCTTCCTCAAAGTCGTAGGTTAGCTCCTCGTCGACGAGAGCCAGAAGGCGTCCGCCCTCCTGCTTAACCTCATAGGTCTTGAGCGGCTTCTCGGCCTCGCCGACCATGTCGAGGCTGCGCAAGTCCCACGCCCACAGGTGTTTGGTGCAGGTCAGGACGCAATTGGCGATGACACCCGATTCCTCGAGTGGCTCCTCCATGTGGGGACAGACCGGTGGAATAGCCCGGAATCCGCCACCATAATTCGCCACGACGATGCGGACGCCGTCGGCATCGACGAGCTTCAGCGAGTTCTCGGCAACCTCAGCCGCTTCGCATAAATACCTCCAGCCCATAAAACCTCCGCTTCCGCTTGTACGTGCCCGCCGATTGTAGGTGTGGGGCTTCGCTCCGTATCCGCACGCGCCCCTTCGTTCTGAACAAGATTGGCCGCCAAGAAGGCGGCGGGATCACCTTTGCACTCGCTGGCGACGGCCTCATAGAGTGGCCTAGAGTGGCCAGTGGGAGCCTTTGTCGAGGCGGCGGTTGAGCAGCCTGACCTCGCGCGAGACGAACTTCACGCCTGCATCGTCGAACCGAAGCTGGTCATAGTACTTGCCGACCAGGAACAGCCGGCTCTCGCCCGCGTCGATGTGAGAGTTCGTGCCGTCAAGCATGTGTTGGAAGATCACAACCGAGGAGACCGTCTGAGCCGTTGTCCCGTCAGGGGAGATCTCGACCGTGTAGACACTGGTGTGGCGGGTCAGCGGCGAATGGTCAGTGTTGTGCTTGGGCAGCAGGCGGATCAGACTGTCAAGATCCTTGCGCGAGGCGTGCAAATAGGTCATATCGTAGTTGATCTCTGGACTCCACGACTTGATGTCGTAGGTGAAGTCCTCTGCGCAGAGTGCAAGCCAGTCATTCCAGCGCTGATCATCCAGAAGCAGGCTCGCCTGGTAAATCGCATCGCGGGCAAGCGTCTGCCGCTGGTCGAGGTACGAACCGGCCCGTGCTGTGTCGCTGCCGGTCAACATCGAGGTTCCCATTGCCTCTTCCTCCCTTTATCCTCCGGTTCATTTCAAGGCTGGCGTGTATGGACCGGATCCTGATTGCTCGAATGCGCTTCGGAATCGAGATCGTCTCAGGCCGCATTGACCGAGATCGGTTCCGTCGCGCGCTGCCGGGCGGAGTCTGACGGGGCGGGGAGCCCCGTCAGGTAAGCTCGCGGCGTGCTCTACTCGGCCGCGACAGCCGGCGGCGCGTAGGGTTTCGACGGGTCGCGCGGCAAACGGTTCATCCACCGGCCCCACTCGTCGTAGTAGTGGCGCATACCGTTCTCGTCGTGGATGGTCTGATTCTCGTGGCGTCCGTGCAGAATGCGGCGCGGTTCGGAGCCGGGTCGCATCGTGGTGCCTTGCCCCTGCACGCCGATCAGGTCCTCGTGCAGGTTGCGGCCGAACGGACCCCAGATCGAATTGTGGTGATTGATGCGGGTCTGACGCTCCTCCTTCGTGTCGCTCTTGAGCCCCAGACCGCGGAACTCGATCATCGTCTTGTTCGGACCGAGTGGCGTGACAACGTCGCAGCGCAGAGCCGAGCCCCGGAGGTTGAAGTTCATGCCGGGGAACAGATCGATCATGTACCACTGGTTCGGCGGCAGATACGGGAATGATAGTCCGGCGCGGCTCTCGAAGCCTTCGTATTGATCGTAGTTCACCTCGAAGGTGCCGACCACGATATGACCGTGTTCAAAGGCTTCGTTCTTTCTGGCGAAGTACGCGTCGTTAAAGCCGGTGACACGATTGTGGTAGTGCATGAAGTCGTGATAGAATTCACAGTTCGTATCGTGCCAGAGCTTGTAGTTCGTGTCGACGATAGCCTTGTGGTAGTGGAAGACCTCGAGAGGCTCCGCATCGAGCGTCTTGCGCAGGCATTCGAATGGGGCACCCGCCCAATCCTCCAGGGGAACGGGATTGTCGTCCAGGCTCACCCAGACGAAACCGCCGAACTTCACCTCGCAGCGCAGTCGCCGCAGCCCGACATCCTCCTTGCTGAGGCGGTCCTGGTAGCCCTCCTTCTCGCGGCTGACGTAGACGCAGTTGCCCTTCAGGTCGAACTGCCAGGCATGGAACATGCAGGTCATCCGCTTCGGATTGCCCGAAGCCGAGGCCTCGTAGAAGCTGCCGGAGGGACGACGCTCGATGATCATGCCACGATGCGGGCAGACATTGAGGAAGGCACGTACGACGTTGTCGGGACCGCGGCAGACGACAATCGGTTCATTGGCGATGCTGGTGGTGCGGAAGTCGTAGGGCTTCGGCAGCTCGGACTCGTGACAGACGGGGACCCAGGTATGCTTGAAGATCTTCTCCAGCTCTTCCTCGAAGATCTCTTGATCGGTGTAGAGTCGGCTGTCGATCCACTCACCCGTCTGCAGGGGTGGATTTGCGGTCCATTGCTGGTAGTTTCTCGCGGGCATTCACGCTCCTCCTCGGGTTCTGGGTGTCCTCTGCGGATTGAGCACTGCGGAGCCCTGGTTTTCCGCGGACCTCAGCAGTGATCAAGGCGCAGGCATTGGGCCGTGATGCGCGGGCTGGACAACGTCAAGCGGAGCTAGAGGGCGGCCGTGTTGGCGTTAGGACCGCTGATCCGCTGAAGGCTGCCGGGTACCGCGAGCAGCCCGGGCATCGTCATGCTGAAACATGGTCCTTCTGTTGTGCTTTGGATAATTGATATTTCTTATTCTACCATAGCCTGCGCCGCTCTGATTAGCTTGTGCGCCAAGTTGATCTTAGCCGTTTAACTCCTTGGTGTTTTTGCGATATTACGGCGGAGCCTCGTGACCAAGTGGCGGGCATCGTACAGGATCCCGTCTATGATCCACCTTGCGGGCACACTCCTGCTCAAGCAAACCGGTAGACCGGATCGCCATAATCGTGCAGCGCCGATCCTGCGACGTCACCCCGCTTGGGCCAGCAGCACTCGATCGGCGGCAGCATCGCCAACCGTGCGGCGGTCAGCATCTCTGCTCCTCCAGTGATAACGGCAAAGTGCCAGCTGGGCGACCAATGCTCGCCAGCTGGGCGGCAGTGCTCAAGCCAACCGAGTGTGCCGATTTCTGATCAGCCCGGTCCCAGCTCACAACCGTGTCTTATGCTCGCCAAGCTTACACCCACATTGGGCGCGCGCACTGCGGGCAGCGCATCACTCAGACATTGGGCGCGCGCACTGCGGGCAGCGCATCACTCAGGTTCTTATAGACGCCAACTATCGTTAGCTATCAAAAAAGAATTAGCCTGAGATACGGTTTCGGGCCACTGTGCCTATTCGAGTGCGTGATGCGGCGCAACGGGAAGCGTAACTGGTTCTATCGCTTCCGGAGAGGCAATCCTCAACTCAGTCCGTTTTACGGCTCTGAGCGGAAGCGGATGAAGGCGCCACAGCACGACAGCCCCTTGAGCAAAGGCGAGAGAGTCCCGCCAAGCGTCTCAAGGACATCTCGGCACACAACAACACATGGGCTCAAAATCTGACAATAGAGAGCAAAAGAGCAAAACGACAGAACTAGTACGGACGCAATCATAGCCATATTTGAGGATATTTGAAGATAATATATTAGAAAAAGTGTAATAGCTAACATCTAACGCGCTGGTGCAACTAACGCGCTGGTGCCTGGTGCAAGACGGTATCAAATAAAAAAACACCGCATGGATACTTGAGATACTTGAAACCCAAGAATCGAAGCAGGAGGAAACAGTATCATGCTATCCCTAAGGAGCAGCGCAAAACCCCCGAGCCAGCCACCCGGCTCGGCTGAGTTGATCGACCTTCACGACCCGGACAAGCCTAATATCACGAAGAAGGCTCGCAACGTCATCACGCTGGCGGCCACTCTCGGCTACCTCTTCGACGCTTACGCAATCAACATCTACGGCATGACCCTCGGGCTCATCGCTGTAGAATTCGGCGTCGATGTGAAGACAATGGGAGCAATCGGATCGATCTTCATCGTCGGATACATGCTGGGCAGTTGCGTGTTCGGCATGCTGGGCGATCGCTTCGGTAGAAAAGTAACGCTTGGCTTTTCGATTTTCGCCTATGGCAGCGTCACTGCGCTAACCGGGCTTGCCGTCACCCCTGTCCAGTTTGCGATCGGCCGCTTCCTCACCGGGCTCGGCGGCGGGGGAGAACTGACGGTCGGCGTCCCCTATGTCGTGGAATCATGGGATAGCAAGAAGCGTGGCTTAGGTGCAGGCCTCATGTTCGCGGGCTATGCCCTTGGGGTGGTGTACGCAGCGATTGTTTCTGCACTCATTCTCGAGTGGCTTGGCTGGCGCGCAATGTACTTCCTCGCGATCTTGCCTGCGATCCTTATTCTGTTCGTTCGGATGCAGTTGGAGGAAAGCCCGAGCTACACAGCAACGATAGAGCGCTTGAAGAAGGCGAAGCTAAAGCGGGCCTCTTTCTTTACATCACTTAAAACTAGCCCGAGGCTGCGGCGCAACGTGATGTGGGGAGCCCTGATCTACACCTCTCTCGCAGGAATCTACTATGCTGAGACGGTGTTTGCAGTGCCGTTCATGGTCTCGACCCTGAAAATGAGCACCACGGTCGCCGTTGCCACGCTCGGCCTGTTCAATCTCTCGATGTTTGGTTTTTCTATCTTTTGCGGCCACCTCTCTGATTACATCGGCCGCAAGCGAGCTGGCGCTATCACATTGCTTGTTCTAGCCGGCTCTCTGTGGGTGATGTTCTCGACAACCTCGATTCCGCTGTTCGTCATCTGTGGAGTCTTGGCGTTTGGTGGCATTGGAGGTTCTTGGGCCATCGGCATGGTGCATGTGGCGGAACTCTTCCCAACGGAGATCCGCGGGTCTGGCTACGGCTGGTCAGTGGCGCTCGGTCGGTTTCCGTCCATTTTTGCTCCGATTGCGATCGGCTGGCTCGCCAGCTTGACGCCGGGCGGCATGGGCGACGCCATGAAGTACTCTTGTGTCGTTCTGCTGTTCGCCTTGGCCGCGTATCTGCTCGGGCCTGAGACGCTCGACCAAACCGAGGTTGATCACGTCCTCAAGAACGAGGACGACCAGGTGCTCGAACTCCATGAGGCGGGATCTCACTGACGTTGGACTTGTGCGCCCTTCTCCTCCGGGGCTGCCCACTCGAAAGCCGGGCCTTTTGGGCCCGGCATTTTTCCCGGTGAGTGTGGCATCCGGCCAGGTTTAGCTCAGACTGAATAAAGGGAATCGGGCCGGCGGTGAGCGCGCACGCACGTGCTCCGCTCGTTGGCTCTCATCAACGCTGAGGAGTAAAGTCAATGGCGAAACCTATCGTGGACATGCGGAGCCGGCCCTCCTTCCTGCATCCCTTCTTCGGAGCCACACCTGACACGCCCGAATACGGCGTCGTGCGCTGGCTCAACCGCCGGGTAGGAACTAAGGAAATCGACCACTTCGCCCGGGGTCAAAGCGTCGAGGGCTTTGTTGGGGAGATGGATGCGGCTGGCATCACTGCCGCCGTGATGGTCGCCCGCAGCGTTCCCGGGGTTCGGATCAGCAACGACGATCTCGCCGCGGTCGCGCGCCATAACCCGAAGCGCCTGATCGGCATCGCTTCGGTCGACCCAACCGACCTCGGTCGCGAGAAAGCTGTGGCGGAAGCACGTCGCGCCGTGTCAGAGCTCGGCATGAAGGGCATTAACCTCGATGCCGGTTTCTACGGGAGTCCAATGCGCGCGGATGACGAGCGCCTGATGCCGCTCTACGAGCTGTGCCAGGAGCTCGGTGTGCCAGTCTTCGTGATGTCAGGGCCGACCACCCCAGACCTGCGTCTCAATGATCCGTTCGCGGTGGACCGGATTGCTAAGACTTTCCCAAAGTTACCTATCATCTGCTCACATGGGTTTTACCCGCACATCGACGCCATTATCACAGTTGCTTTCCGCAACGAAAACGTCTACGTCTCGCCTGACATGTACACTTTCTCGCCGGGCGGACGGCTCTACATTGAAGCTGCCAACGGCTTCATGAAAGACCAGTTCCTGTTCGGGAGTTCCTTCCCGTTCCGCCCCATGAAGCAGGGAGTCGACGACTTCATGGCACTCGGCCTCTCGCCGGATGCTCTTGATGCAGCCCTTTGGCGGAACGCGAACCGGGTCCTCGGCCTCGGATTGGGCGCCTGAACAGACGCTCCGCGGAGCAGCCCTGCGCAAGAAATGTGACGAACCCCCGAATGGCTAGGGAGGGATGAGGATGGTCCCGGAAAATTGGCCCGTTGCAACTGCACACGATCCACGGCGGCTGGAGGAGGCACGCCATCAGGTGCACAGCCTTGTCCAATGGCTCGCTCGGATTGAGCGGAGCTATGGTTCGCAGGGCAACGGCGCCATGCCAACGCTAGAATGGCATAATGCTCGTAACGCGATCACAACTCACCCTCTCGGGCGGGATCTTGACCTTGAGTTACGTTTGCCAGAACTGGTCTTACAGTTCCGAGAAGGCGGCGAAGCGGTGAGCCATCCGCTTCATGTTGAGGAGCATTCACCAGCACATGTCGAAGCATGGCTCCTCGTTGAGCTGCTTCATCGCGGGATGGATCGCGAGCGGTTCTCAAAGGCGCTGCCGTACGATGTCTCTGGTTTGATGTCCGGAGACGCAGTCGAATTCTC
The DNA here is from genome assembly GCF_000022085.1 of Methylobacterium nodulans ORS 2060. Classification (NCBI taxonomy): domain Bacteria; kingdom Pseudomonadati; phylum Pseudomonadota; class Alphaproteobacteria; order Hyphomicrobiales; family Methylobacteriaceae; genus Methylobacterium; species Methylobacterium nodulans. The sequence goes on along the minus strand of NC_011892.1, from coordinate 99,648 downwards.
ACCAGAGGCGTACGAGAACGAATTGCGCGTGCTCACGGCGTGGTTCTCGAACGCGGCCTCGGTGATTGCACGAACAATCGACAAGTCGCAACCGGAGCAGAAGCAAACTGTCACGGTACGTCCTGACGATCTGAGCCTTGAGGCGGGCGCGAGTGGAGATCGCATTCTCGGCTTTAGGACCGGCAGGGCAGAGTTGCCGGAGCCGTTCTTTTACATCCGGCGCGGCCAAGGTGGTTCGGCCGCTGGTGCGGGGGAATCGGTCCTTCCGGTCTCGCAAATCCCGGCCCACGGCGGCGAGGATCGCGTGGCGCAGTTTCTGAAGGAGGCCTGACGCATAGAAGTCACTGCTAATCAGTGGCTGATCCCGCCCCTCTTTCGAACGCGAGGTAACCGGTCGCGATGATTCCTGCGCCACAGTCGCGGGCTGTCGGATAAGCAAAGACGCGGGTTCCTATTGGGCGGGAGCCAAGGGCCGCCACCGACGCGATGCTGGGACTGGGCGATGCTGCGGCGGTGTTATTACGTGAGAAGTTAGAGCAGCCGTGTCGCTTGCATTGGGGAGCACGACGTGTCGCGCGTACAGCGCTTCGAACATCCCGGACGGGGCCGCGAGCGGGCCAGGCCCGTGCCGAAGGGGCGCCAGGTCGACCCGCGCGCCAAGGCGGAGATCGCCGCCCTGCTCGGCGAGGCGCCGCGCCGCCGCGACCTCCTGATCGAGCACCTTCACCTCATCCAGGACACCTATGGCCAGATCAGCGCTCCCCATCTCGCGGCGCTCGCCGACGAGATGGGGCTCGCCTTCGCGGAGGTGTTCGAGACCGCCACCTTCTATGCCCATTTCGACGTGGTGAAGGAGGGCGAGGCGGCGGTTCCGGCCCTGACGGTGCGCGTCTGCGACAGTCTCACCTGCGCGATGCACGGGGCCGAGGCGCTGCTCGCCACCCTGCAGGCCGAGATCGGCGGGCCGGTGCGCGTCGTGCGCGCGCCCTGCGTCGGCCTCTGCGATCACGCCCCGGCGGCGGAGGTCGGCCACAACTTCCTGCCCCGGGCCACGCCCGAGCGCGTGAAGGCGGCGGTCGCGGCCGGCGACACCCACCCGCACATCCCCGACTACGTGGACTACGACGCCTACCGGGCGGCGGGCGGCTACCGCACCCTGGAGCGCCTGCGCGCCGGCGAGCTGACGGTCGAGGCGGTGCTCGCCATCCTCGACGATGGGGCGCTGAAGGGGCTCGGCGGGGCGGGCTTCCCGACCGGGCGCAAATGGCGCTCGGTGCGCGGCGAGCCGGGGCCGCGGCTGATGGCGGTCAACGGCGACGAGGGCGAGCCCGGCACCTTCAAGGACCAGCTCTACCTCAACACCGATCCGCACCGCTTCCTCGAAGGCACGCTGATCGGCGCCCATGTGGTCGAGGCCGCGGAGATCTACCTCTACATCCGCGACGAGTACCCGATCGCCCGCGCGATCCTGGCCCGCGAGCTCGCCAAGCTCCCGCCGGGCGGCCCGCGCATCCACCTGCGCCGCGGGGCCGGGGCCTATATCTGCGGCGAGGAATCCTCGATGATCGAGAGCCTCGAGGGCAAGCGCGGGCTGCCGCGCCACAAGCCGCCTTTCCCGTTCCAGGTCGGCCTGTTCGGGCGCCCGACGCTGATCAACAACGTCGAGACCCTCTACTGGGTGCGCGACCTGATCGAGAAGGGGGCCGCCTGGTGGAAGAGCCACGGCCGCAACGGCCGCACCGGGCTGCGCTCCTACTCGGTCTCGGGCCGGGTGGCCGCGCCCGGCGTGAAGCTCGCGCCGGCCGGCCTCACCATCCGCGAGCTCATCGACGAGTTCTGCGGCGGCATGGCCGCGGGCCACCGCTTCGCGGCCTACCTGCCGGGGGGCGCCTCGGGCGGCATCCTGCCGGCCGCCATGGACGACATCCCGCTCGATTTCGGCACGCTCGAGAAATACGGCTGCTTCATCGGCTCGGCCGCGGTGGTGGTGCTCTCGGACCAGGACGATCTGCGGGGCGCCGCCCTCAACCTGATGCGGTTCTTCGAGGACGAATCCTGCGGCCAATGCACGCCCTGCCGGGTCGGCACCCGCAAGGCGCGCCGGCTGATGGAGCAGGGGGTCTGGGACACCGACCTCCTCGGCGAGCTCTCGCAATGCATGCGCGACGCCTCGATCTGCGGCTTGGGGCAGGCGGCCGCGAATCCCGTCACCAGCCTCATCAAATATTTCCCGGACCTCTTCCCGACCCCGCGGCCCGTGGCGGCCGAGTAGGGATTGCGGGTTCGGCAGCGGAAGCGACACCATGAGCAGCGGCACCCAGAACAGCAATCCGGCCGGCAGCGACCCGCTCGTGACCGGCCCGTCCGCCCCGCAGGATGCCGGCGGCTCAGGGGGCCGGCCGCAGGCGGGCGGCGCCTCTTCGCAGGGCACCAAGGCCGGCGGCCAGGCCGGGCCGGCGCCCAGCGGCACCCTGTCCCTGCGCGAGATGCCGGCGGGCATCCCGGGCGTGGTGTTCGAACTCGACGGGGAGCCGGTCGAGGCGCGCCCCGGCGAGACGCTGTGGGCCGTGGCCCAGCGCCTCGGCAATCCCATCCCGCATCTCTGCCACAAGCCCGCGCCGGGCTACCGGCCGGACGGCAATTGCCGCGCCTGCATGGTGGAGATCGAGGGCGAGCGCGTGCTCGCCGCCTCCTGCAAGCGCGTGCCGGCCGTCGGCATGAAGGTGAAGACCCAGAGCGACCGGGCCGTGAAGGCCCGCGCCATGGTGATGGAGCTCCTCGTCGCCGACCAGCCGGAGCGCGCGACCTCGCACGACCCGGACTCGCATTTCTGGGCCCAGGCCGATGGCGTCGGGGTGACGCAGAGCCGCTTCCCGTCCGAGGCGCGCTGGCAGCCGGATGCGAGCCATCCGGCCATGCGGGTGAACCTCGATGCCTGCATCCAGTGCAACCTCTGCGTCCGCGCCTGCCGCGAGGTCCAGGTCAACGACGTGATCGGCATGGCCTACCGCAATGCCGACGCCAAGGTGGTGTTCGACTTCGACGACCCGATGGGCCAGTCGACCTGCGTGGCCTGCGGCGAGTGCGTCCAGGCCTGCCCGACCGGCGCGCTGATGCCGGCCGCCTACCTCAACGAGGCGCAGGAGCGCGTGGTCTATCCGGACCGCGCGGTCGATTCGCTCTGCCCCTATTGCGGCGTCGGCTGCCAGGTCTCCTACAAGGTCAAGGACGACCGCATCGTCTACGCCGAGGGCATTGACGGCCCGGCCAACCACAACCGGCTCTGCGTCAAGGGGCGCTTCGGCTTCGACTACGTCCACCATCCCCACCGGCTGACGAGGCCGCTGATCCGCCTCGACAACGTCCCGAAGGACGCCAACGACCAGGTCGATCCGGCCAATCCCTGGACGCATTTCCGCGAGGCGACCTGGGAGGAGGCGCTGGAGCGCGCGGCGGGCGGCCTGCGGCGGATCCGCGAGGCGCACGGGCGCCACGCGCTCGCCGGCTTCGGCTCGGCCAAGGGCTCGAACGAGGAAGCCTACCTGTTCCAGAAGCTGGTCCGGCTCGGCTTCGGCAGCAACAACGTCGACCACTGCACCCGGCTCTGCCACGCCTCCTCGGTGGCGGCGCTGATGGAGGGGCTGAACTCGGGCGCCGTCTCGGCCCCGTTCTCGGCCGCCCTCGACGCGGAGGTGATCGTCATCATCGGGGCGAACCCGACCGTGAACCACCCGGTCGCCGCCACCTTCATCAAGAATGCCGTGAAGGAGCGGGGCGCCAAGCTCATCATCATGGATCCGCGCCGGCAGGTGCTGTCGCGCCATGCCCATCGCCACCTCGCCTTCAAGCCCGGCACCGACGTGGCGATGCTGAACGCGATGCTGAACGTGATCGTGGCGGAGGGGCTCACCGACCAGCAGTACATCGCCGGCTACACCGAGAACTTCGACGCGCTGAAGGAGCGCATCCGCGAATTCACGCCCGAGCGGATGGCCCCCGTCTGCGGCATCCCGGCCGAGACCCTGCGCGAGGTGGCGCGGCTCTACGCCCGCTCGCGGGCCTCGATCATCTTCTGGGGCATGGGGGTGAGCCAGCATGTGCACGGCACGGACAATTCCCGCTGCCTGATCGCGCTGGCGCTCACCACCGGCCAGATCGGCCGGCCCGGCACCGGCCTGCACCCGCTGCGCGGCCAGAACAACGTCCAGGGCGCCTCCGACGCCGGCCTGATCCCGATGGTCTATCCCGACTACCAGTCGGTCGAGAAGAAGGCGGTGCGGGAGCTGTTCGAGACCTTCTGGGGCCAGTCCCTCGATCCCCAGCAGGGCCTGACCGTGGTCGAGATCATGAAGGCGATCCATGCCGGTGAGATCCGCGGCCTGTATGTCGAGGGCGAGAATCCGGCGATGTCGGATCCCGACCTCAACCACGCCCGCGGCGCCCTGGCGCGGCTCGACCACCTCGTGGTGCAGGATCTGTTCCTGACCGAGACCGCCTTCCACGCCGACGTGGTGCTGCCGGCCTCGGCCTTCGCCGAGAAGGCCGGCACCTTCACCAATACCGACCGGCGGGTGCAGATGGCCCGCCCGGTGGTGCCCCCGCCGGGCGAGGCGCGCCAGGACTGGTGGATCATCCAGGAGCTGGCGCGCCGCATGGGCCTGGCCTGGGACTATCGCGGCCCGGCCGACGTCTTTGCCGAGATGACGCGGGTGATGCCGTCGCTCAAGAACATCACCTGGGAGCGGCTGGAGCGCGAGGGGGCGGTGACCTACCCGGTCGATGCCCCGGACGAGCCCGGGAACGAGATCATCTTCTACGCCGGCTTCCCGACCGAGAGCGGGCGGGCCAAGATCGTGCCGGCCGCGATCGTGCCGCCGGACGAGGTGCCCGACAGCGAGTTCCCGATGGTGCTCTCGACGGGCCGCGTGCTGGAGCATTGGCACACGGGCTCGATGACGCGGCGCGCGGGCGTGCTCGACGCGCTCGAGCCCGAGGCGGTGGCCTTCCTGGCCCCGCGCGAACTCGGCCGCTTGGGGGTGGGTCCGGGCGACCGGATCCGGCTGGAGACCCGGCGCGGCGCGGTGGAGGTGACGGTGCGCTCCGACCGGGACGTGCCGGAGGGCATGGTGTTCATGCCGTTCTGCTACGCGGAGGCGGCCGCGAATCTGCTCACCAACCCGGCGCTCGACCCGCTGGGCAAGATCCCGGAATTCAAGTTCTGCGCCACCCGGGTGGTGCCGCTCGCCGCCTCCTCAATCGCCGCGGAGTAACCGGAGAAATTGAAACACTCCGCGGACCGACAGTCCTCGGAGTGCCATCTGGACACCTCCAAAAACCTCCCAACTGGTGGTCGCGAAACTCGCTAGTGCACTGACTCAAACAGATGGTGCAGCATTGCGGTTGACGGCGTCGAAGATGGCCGCGGCCGGCTTGGTCCAGACGAAAGGCTTCGGCCTGTCGTTGTGCTCGGCGATGGAGCGGTTGATCGCCGCCTGGAGATCCACGATCCCGCTGAAGCTGCCACGCCTGAGCCGTCGCTGGGTGAGAGCCGAGAAGAAGCCCTCAACAGCATTATCCACGAGCCAGAGGTCGGGAAGAAGTGGAAGGTCCAACGCGGATGCCGCGCCAGCCAAGCGCGCACTTTCGGGTGCTTGTGGGTAGCATAGTTGTCCAGGATCACGTGGATCAGCTTCGCCTCCTGGCACCGCCGCCTCGATGGTGTTGAGGAAGCGCAGGAACTCGTCATGGCGATGCCGCTGCATACAGCGGCCGATCACGGTGCCCTCCAGGACGTTGAGGGCTGCAAACAGCGTGGTCGTGCCGTGCCGGTGATCGTCGTGGGTCTGGGTCTCGGGCCGACCCGGCTTCACAGCTCGGCTGGGGCGGGTGCGTTCCAGCGCCTGGATCTGGGACGTCTCGTCCAGCGAGAGCACGACCGCATGGCGCGGCGGGTCCATGTCCAGGCCGACAATGTCCTCCACCTTCTCGGCGAAGGCGGGATCGGAGGAGCGCTTGAAGCTGCGCACCCGGTGCGGCTGCAGGCGATGCGCGTCCCAGATGCGCTGGACGGAGCGCAGTGAGATCCCGACCGTGTCAGCGACGGCGCGGCCGGTCCAGTGGGTGACCGCGCCGGGCGGTTCGGAGCAGGTCAGCGCCAGAACCTCGGCGACCGTGTCGGTGGAGTGGGGCGGCTTGCCGGGCGGGCGGGTCTTGTCGCGCAAGAGGCCGTCTACGCCCTCCTCGGCGTAGCGTTGCTGCCAGCGCCAGACGGCGGGTCGGCTGACGCCCGCCCGCTGGGCAACCTCCAGGACAGCCAAGCGCTCGGCCGAGAGCAGGATGATGTGGGCGCACTGGAGGTGCTTGAGGGGACGAGCGCGGTCATTGACGATGGCCGACAGGCGCGCCAGATCGGCGTCACTCGGGATCACACAGACGGTCTGAGCCATGCCTTCAGACTCGCACGGCTCACGGCCGAGGTGAATCCTCTGAATGCGTCAGTGCACTAGGTCGTTGACCTGGTTGGACGAGTGTTGGAAACCGAGGAGGTTATTAGAGGTGTGCATCTCCATACGTGGTGAGATGCCGGACTCCGCTGCAACGTGGTTCCCCACCCAGCCGCACCGGATGCGGCCCTACGCGACATCGGCCGCTTGAAAAGGCGCTACGGATGTCAATCCGGTCACAACCTGACGCGCGTCCCTGGCCACATTCTATCACAGCCAAACTATTTCATCACTTGGTGGTTTGCTACGGGCAGTTGCTAAGTCGCACTCCGGCGAGGCCAGAAACGGCGCCCCGATCGACGGAGCGTGGGCATCCCGCTGACCCCGGAAACAAGGCTCCAATCCAATATTCATGAGGATCGTTTCCAGACCACCTCGCTTGTTAAGGTCTTTCATGGCGCTGACTAGCAGATTAGCCAGAGGAGTCATGACCTCATCCTCGGCCCAGAGCAAGCCGACCTCCCGGCTCACCACGGGATCAATAAGCTGAAGCGCTTTCGTTCCGCGGTGCAGACCTGGCATAAGGGTAAAATGTTCTGGTATAATCGTGCACAATCCGCCGAATTGTACCTGAAACATCAGGTGCATAATGGACCCTGATTCGGCTCGGACCATTGGGTGACAGCCTACACTTGCAAACACTCCGTCGATAAAGTGGCGCTCGTGCAAATTTGGTCGCAGCAGCGCGAGTGGCATCTTGGCCGCCTCATGCCATGAAATACTGGTCTGATCAGCAAACTCCGCCACATCTGGCACTAAAAGGCTGAGCTTCTCGGTGCAAATCTTCAACGTCTTATAGCGACCAACTTCGTCATCATCGAGATAAGTGAAAGCCACATCGAGAAGTAATTTGCTCAACCCCGTTCTAATAACTTCATTGTTGATGCAATGCACATCCGTGATTATCTCTGGATGCTCCGCGCGAACGAGCTGGAGCAGAACAGGCAAGACTGGCGACATCGAGGGTGTCACCCCCACTCGTAGGCGACTAGGAGAGTTGCCATGCTTGGCCGCAATCTCGGCGCGCATCCCCTCGCAAAGGGTTACCACCTTGCGAGCCCATTTGATGATCAACTCGCCGTCTGGCGTCAGTCCGTGAAGCCGGTGGCCTCTCCCTCGCACAAAAATCTGCACGCCAAGTTCCGATTCCAGGTGCTTGATGGCGACCGAGAGGGTCGGCTGAGTGACATGGCAGCGATCGGCAGCTCGCCCGAAATGCTCTTCGTCGGCCACCGCGAGCAGATATTCGAATTGACGCAAAAACATCACCAGCCCCGTTCTGCATGTAACATGGAAGCACCAGGTCGTGATACCCGGGCTGGTCAACAGCAAGGGTGTACGTAAACCTCGGGAAGGCCAGCTCGGTCCGTAAAGATGCTCAACGTTCCAGGCGAACCTTGACCTCACCAACGCTACAGTATGGCTTATTCGGTTGGGCATAGATAATTCAGAGTATTTATTGAACGATAGCCAAAATATGCCTAGCTTCGAGCGCCGGTGGCACGCTGACTGCCTCTTCGGCCGCGATAAACACGTGCTGAGCTTTGTACGTGCACCGCACCCTTTTTCGAGCGGACAGGCAGCATAGCTCGATATGGCATAGGCATCGGCCTATGGATACGACTATGGCTTCCGATCCGAACGGCCCCGCCGGTCCTGCGTCGGGGTGCTCACGTTCTTCCAGCGCCGTCAATGCTGGAGCACGGCTGAGAAGGTGCGCTTGGTCGAACAGACGATGCAGCCCGGGTCCTCAGTATCGCTGGTTGCTCGGCAGACCGGGATCTCGCCCAACCACCTGTTCCGCTGAAAACGCCGCATGATCGAGGGTGGGCACGAGTCGGTGGCGGCCGACAAGGACGCAGTCCGTGCCAGCCGCGTCCGGAGCTTGAGCGGCGCGCGTGACCTGGAGCGCCTGCTCGGCCGCAAGACGATGGAAGTCGAAGTGCTTAAGGAGGCACTCGATGCCGCCCGGGTAAAAAAAACCAGCGTTGTTGCTGCCGTCCTGGAGCGCTCCAATGGGCGCTTCCCGATGAAGGCCGTCGCTGACACGCTCGGGGTTGCTCGCTCCAGCCTGATCGAGCGTGTGCGCAGGCCGGCCCAGCCACGCAGTCCCTGCCGCAAGCCGGAGGACGCGGCGCTCCTGCCCACCATCCGCCAGCTCGTGGTCGAGTGCCTGAGCTACGGCTATCGCTGGATCACTGCACTCCTGAACCGGGTGCCGCGCGCCCGGGGCGCGGCCGTGAACGCCACGCGGGTGCTGCGCATCTTGCGGGCGAACGCGGTCACGCTCACACCCCATACTGCCCTTCGTCCCGGCCGGGTGCACGATGAAGCCGTGTAGCGCATGCCTCATTGCTGCCGCGGAGGCTGTTGAGCAGTACGAAATCACGCGCTACGGCACGCTGATCGCTTCGGCCAAGCAGCTTGGACAGAGCAAAGCGGAGTGCCTTCTCAATGAAACGCTCTCCGAGAAGGAGAACACGGACGGAGTGCTATCGGATCTCGGAGGCGGTCGTTAACCTGCCAGCAGACTTAGCCGTCTCGGTGGGGGATCTCGTTGGCGTCTCCAATTACTTGGAGCGCTGTGGCCAGGATTCTGGCGTCAGGCGCCATCATTGCGCTGGCGTCCGAGCACGGCCGTTACGGCTATTCCTGCGTAACCGCCATGCTGCAAACGGAGAGATGCCTGAATGCCTAAAAAGCCTTTTCGCTTCGCTCCCAAAGCGCATGTCCCTTATCCCACATGCACCAACACCAGCACGAACAGCGCGATGAAAGCCGTCTCCGCTACCATCAGGGCCATCGCACGATGGCCAACTTGAGCGAGTGCGGCGAGCGAGGTCTTGGCGCCGAGCGCCGCAATCGCGATTACTATGCACCACCGAGACAGATCGCTGAGAGTGGATTGAACGATCGGCGGAATAAAGTGGAAGCTATTGAGTATCACAATTACGATAAATGCAACAAGAAAACTCGGTACGAGCGCTGGAGGTTTTGCAGCCGGCCCAGCTCCAGCCTGAATCCGACTGGTGAGTATCGATATGGAAAGAACAGCTGGAACAAGAAGAGCAACACGAAGAAGTTTAATTATCGTGGCTATGTCCCCAGTTTCAGGTGAGACACTGTAACCAGCGCCAACTACTTGCGCCACATCGTGGATAGTTCCGCCGAGAAACACGCCTGCATCGGCATGCGAAAAGTGAAACATTCGGCTGACTACTGGATAGACGACCATAGCGATAGTACTCAACGTCGTAACAGCGATAATGGTGAAGACAGTATCGCGTTCATGCATTTCATGCCGCGGCAGCACGGCAGCAATAGCTGCCGCTGCAGACGCGCCGCAGATCGCCACCGCACCTGCGGTGAGAACGCCGAATTGAGTCTTGAGGCCAAGCAGCCTGGCGGCCGCCATGCCAAACCCGATTGTGAGCGCAACAGCCGCCGCTACGCCGACAAGCGTCGACCAGCCAAGACCCAATACTTGCTCGGCTGTGATCCGAGCGCCCAGGGCAGCCACACCAATTCGCAAGATTGTGCGTGCTGAGAAGACTACGCCGGGCGCGAGTCGAGACTCGGTCGAGATGAAGTTAAACGCCATTCCCAGGAGCAACGCGAAGAGAACGGTCGGTCCACCATAGGCACCCGATACAAAGGTCGCAGCCATGCCTATTGTGACGCTAAAAAGGACCCCCGGAAAGTACTCCGTGGTCTTGCTCAGCACGTTCAGGTTCTTAAGCCAACTTGAGGCGGAATGAGGCGCAAGACTGAACATTGAAAGTCTCTTTCGATCGATATAGAAGTTTCAGAAATCCCTCAGACATGTGGCGTTTTCGTCGTTATAAATCTCGTATCAGCTTATCTGACCTTGGTGGAGATGTTGAGGTCAATCGACTGAAGTGAGATGCCAAGAGACCTATGAAATCCTCGCCGCCGACCTGATGAGCGTCGCCGGACGCTTTGGGCAGCCCCAGACATTCATAGCCCAGACATCCATAGCCGGAGCATGGCCCCTCCGGCCGTATCCAGGAAAATTGAAGTTTCTTATCCAACAATAGTCCTTGGCCGAATGCTCGCCCGAGGGGAGACGAACCGTCTCATATGCCGGTCTGCTCATATGCCGGTCTGAATGTGCAAAAAGCCTCCACCCTGTTGTGTGGCATAGCTTCAAAGCAGCTCCGGCTCGTACCAGTAGCTCGTACCAGTACGTGAGCGCCACGCCCGGCATGACGCGCAAATCCTCGGCGCCGTCATTTCCATAGCCGCTGAGGACAATGCCGACGACGCGCATGCGGTAGGCCTCGGCTGCCGCGACGAAAAGAGACCGGCGGCCAGCTGGCTGAGATTGACCATTCTTCCTTTCCGCGCCCAAGCCATGTTGCCCGAGGCGGTGGATGCAGCGCGCCCGAACGGATCGCTCGGATGGCGGGGGTCATACGGAACGCGCCGTTGGGACCTGGTAAAGACGCCAGAGCTCCAGCCCGGCCAGGGCAGCCACAGTGACCCCAACCACAACATGGGTCCACATGGCATGCGTGACCGCCGCAAAGCCGAGCACCCACGGGGCGACGGCCACCCAAAGGCCGATAGCGAGATTGAGGTACTCTTCCCAGTCGTAGGACAGGCTGATAGCCATCAGCCCAACGATGGCGATCAGGCCCCCGCAGATCCATGCATTCCGCGCGGCATAGGTCCCGCTGCCGAGCTCAAGGTACCATGGCATCAGGGAGAGGATGACACCGCAGGCGACGCATAGCCCGTTCAGGAAGATGCCTCCGTTTTCGTTCTCGATGGCTCTCATTTACTCCTCCTCCGAGAACTCTCGCTCGCCTCAGGCCGTCAGATAGGCCAAAGGGAGCGAAGCCGAGCGGCAGGATGCCTGCCGCCACTTAGGCACTGAGTGTACAAGCGGTCGGGAGCGGCGCCAAGGCATCAGTTGAGACTTAGCAGAAACACTTGAGCCTGTCGGAAGCTTTCATATATAAGAAATAGTTCTGATTTATCGATAGCCTCGCATATTGGGTTGACATTGTGAAATATTTTTCCTCGATTTAAACTTGGCCTTATTTCGGAAGATCGGGGTGCTGGAGCCCCCCCGCCGCCGAAGTGGAGGCCGGTTCGGCGCAAGGGAGCGGAAAAATCAAAGACTGAAGAGCCGTGGCCGTTTCAACCGAAACGGCCACGGCTCTAGTACTACCTGGGCGCTTGGGAGGTGTTGTGCGTTTCCCTTCCGAGTCAGGCTGCCACGGGAGGTCGCGATGTCCGATGCCGACCCTCACGCTCAGGATCTCGATACGTGGCTGGCGCCCTTCCTCGCCGTAATGAGTCGCAAGACCCGCCGACGCTGGGCCCCGTTCTACCTGCGCGGTCTACTCGGGCCGGGGGGACGCGTGAGCCGGCAGCCGATTGGTCGGCGCCTGGAGCTTTCCGGAGACGATCAGCTACAGTACTTCATTGCCAGTCTGGAAGGCGGGTTCCTCTGGACTGTTGTTCTCCTGGAAGCGGCGCATGCTGGAGGGCGGCCATCAGGCCGTGCACGCTGACGAGGAGGTGGTCGCCACGGGCTTGTCACGTTGGGCTTGGTTACTTGCCTCTACTGGCGAGCCGAGCCGCAGCGGTTCGTGCAATTTCAACGACTTACCGGGCCGGGGCGGCGCCGTTTTGGGCCGCAACGGCCTATACTGGCCCAACGTGACAAGCCCCCTGGCGCAGCAGGTCAGCGGCGCGGCGCCCGGATCTCCTGGCGGATCTCCCGCAGCAGGTCCGTCGCGATCCGCACCTGATCCTCGAGGCGCACCAGCCGGTCGCGGTCGCGCTCCAGGCTCTCGACCCACCCAGACACGGAGGCGTACCGCTAATCCAATTACTTATCAGGAGAATCACCATGGGCATAGGTTAACTCTCTAATACTTCGCAGGACACCCATCCTGTCGCCGCCCAACTCCCACTTCCTAGTACCTCAACAGAAGTCAGCACGGTTGTTGCTCACTACTATCGAGCTGAAATGGGCCGCACAACCGGCTGGCGCGACCGCATCGACCGCACCACGAACTGGGCGATCACGGTTATCGCGCCATGCTGTCGGTCTCGCTCTCAAGCCCTACTGCCCATCATGGGGTGCTCCTGTTCGCCATGCTCCTTGTGATGCTGCTGGCCATCGAGGCGCGCCGCTACCGCTTCTTCGATGTCTATCGCGTTCGTCTGCGACAGCTAGGAGCCCGTCCGAGTAACGGTTTGATGCGTTGGGACTAAGAGTCCGTTGGGAAAGGGTCATTTCATAGTGATTGACGCGAGAAGCCGAGTTATAGAGGCGAAAAGCATAGCCGCCGCCGAGATGTGAAGCAGCGTATCGTAATCCAGCTTGAGACGGCGCGACACCGTGAGAGCGCCGATGCTTTGCTCAATCCGCCATCGTTTCGGCAGAAGCACAAAGCCCTTCCCAAATTGCGGCCGTACGACCACTTCCACGACACGGCTCGTGCCAGCCTGAACCGCCTCAATGAAACGGGCCTTGTACCCACCGTCCACCACGATTGTCTTGATCCAGGGACAGAGACGAACCAAGCGCTTGACGAGCGGGATCCCGCCCTCTTGATCCTGAACGTTGGCCGGAGTGATCATCACCGCAAGCAGGCGTCCGTCGCTGTCGACCGCCAGATGCCGCTTGCGCCCCAGCACTTGTTTCGCCGCATCGTACCCGCGCTCGCCTTGCGGGGCGTCACACTTCACCGCCTGGGCATCCACAATCGCCAGCGTTGGACTGGCTTCTTTCCCGGACTTCTCACGATCCCTCATCACGAGATGATGGTTGATCCGGTCCATGTGGCCGCCATCGGTGAGCAACCGCCAGTAATCGTAGCAGAGACTGGCGGGCGGCAGATCCTTTGGCATGGCATCCCAGGGAATGCCGTACCGCTGCACGTAGCGGATGCCGTTCATGATGTCCCGAATAGGATAGGTCCGGGGCCGCCCGATCCCCTCCGCGACAGGAAGCAGTGGCTCCAGGGTGAGCCACTCGTCGTTCGTCATATCACTCGGGTATCTCTGGCTGCGACGATCATAGCGCGGCCGATTTGCAGCGGTCCAGACCAAGGAGGGGCCATTCATCCATTCGAGACGAGCAGACATGCTCTATCATCCCGCATTTTCTCTTGGCCACCCTTTCCCAACGGACTCTAAGGTTGAGATCTGGGCGGATGGCTCCTGCGCCACAGGCTCAGCGCGCGGCCTGCGCCAGCTTCAGGAGGTTATGGGCGGTGCAGATCATCGCCCACTCGCCGCGGACCTGATCGAGCCCACGTAGCAGGAACTGTCGGAAGCCTCTGGCCTGCTTGATCTGCCCGAACACCGGCTCGACGACCTGCTTCCTGAGACGGTAACGGCTCCGGCGCCCAGCCCGCTTCAGGCGGACGGCCATCGCGCTCATCAGGGGCATCTTCGTCAGCCTCCGGCGACCTGCTGCATCCGCCTCGCCGTGACGGGCACGGCCCGGAGCGAGATAGGCTGTGATCCGTCGCTCCTGCAGCGCGGCCAGGTTCGCCTCGGTGGCAAAGCCGGCATCTCCGGAGACCTCCCGCGGCTTGCGCCCGAGATGGGTGCAGACGCCGTCGACGAGCGGCACGAGAGCGCGCGAGTCGGCGGGGTTCGTCACGAGCCGATGCGCGACGATCACCTGATGGGCCGCATCAACCGCAATCTGGCCGTTGTAGCCCTGCACGAACCCGTCGCGCGTGGGCAGGATGCGGCTGTCCGGGTCGGTGAAGTTGCGCTGCGCCCGGTCGGGCGGACCGCCGTCCTCGCCCCGCAAGGGCCGACCTTGCCAGCGCATGCCCGACGAGGCCCCCGGCCCGTCCTCGTCCTCCGGATCGGGCGGATCGGCAGCCTCTGCCTCCAACGCGGCCTTGGCGGCGCGGATCGTCTCCAGCCGCCGCTGCTTGTCGGCCATCCAGGCCGGTGTCTCGTCGCCACGATGGTCGGTCCCATGAGCCCGATCCTCCGCCGCGTCGGCCTCGCGCGCTTGATCCAGCCAAGCCTCGACCTCGGCGGCCAGCGTCGACTCGGCCGCCTTCATCCGGCCGTAGCTCATCGCCTTGTGGCGCGAGGCGTTGGCCTTCAGCTTGGTGCCGTCCACCGCCACGTGGGCAAAGCCGACCAGCCCGGCCGCCCGGCACAGCCGCAGCACCTGCACGAACAGGTCCGAGAGCGCCGTCAGATGCCGCTTGCGGAAGTCAGCGATGGTGCGGAAGTCGGGCCGGTTCAGGCCGGTCACGGCCATGAAGTCAACCCGCTCCTCGCAGGCGCGGGCGAGCTGACGCGACGAGTACAGACCGCGGCTGTAGCCGTAGAGGAGCAGGGCCACCATCATGCCGGGATGGTAGGGCGGGTAGCCGCGCTCCTCGGTGTAGGTGTCGAGAATGGCTGAGAGGTCGAGCGCCTCGCGCACCGTATCGCGCACGAAGTGCGCCATGTGCCCGGGCGGCACGAACTCATGCAGCGAGGGTGGCAGCAGCCAGCCCTGATCGACGTCCCAGGAGCGAAACACCTTGGCCATGAGCCGAGTGAATCATCCCAAAGCGCCGCCGTCGAGGTACTTACTCGGACGGGCTCCTAGATGCCGTAATGGGCCTGCCGCCCCGCCTCGCTACACCCTGGCGGCAGGCCCATTACGGCATCTAACCAAGCGGGCGTGCAACTCGAACAGCGTCTGACCGTCCCGCAGTGCGAGCTCGTCCAGCAGACGGCGACGCGTCGGATCGGCCAGCGCTTTGAAGAGGGGGTCAAGGTCCATTCACGCAACCTATGCTGATCGCGGGTCTCATGCAACCGACAGGCTGCCTGACCATGATGGTTCGCTTTCCCCCAACCCGAGGCCTTCGATCTGATCGAGTCCAGACCCTAGATCGGCCGCGTGTTCGCGCGCAGCCATGCCGCGATGGCGGCCTCGTCCATCTCGCCGGCCGCGATCGACAGCCATGTCGTCACCCGGTCGGACTGCGGTGCTGTCAGAACAAATCCGTTCATATGCAGAAACAGCAAGGTCACTACGAATGATGTCCGCTTGTTTCCGTCGATGAACGGATGATTGCGCGCCACACCGAAAGCATAGGCTGCCGCGAGTTCCATGATGTCGGTGCAGCCGTAAGCCTCTTTGTTCTGAGGCCGTGCCAAAGCGGAATCGAGGGCGCCCTCGTCCCGCACGCCCGAGGAACCGCCGTGCTCCGCCAGTTGCTCGTCGTGAACGGCGAGGACGACCTCTTTGATGATCCAGATCGGCATTACTTGCCAATTACTTGGCAAGCTCGCGAAGAACGTCACGGTTCTGCCGCATGATCTCGCGGGCGGCTTTCATCTGTGTCTCGAATTCCTCGTTATAGGGCGTGATCCGATAGCCGTCCGGCGTCTCGGTGAGATACACGGTATCGCCCTTGTCGAGTTTGAGACGGCTCAGCGCCTCCTTCGGCAGGATGACGCCCACCGAATTGCCGATCGCCGTCAGCTTGAGCGCAAGCATGGCAGCCCCTCCGTTCTAACTGATGTTTTAACATTAGGGGGCAGTGCGGCGGTCCACAAGCGGGTTGGAGGTTGCATCTCCAGGGGCGCAGTGCAGGGTAGCAAGGCTCTACCAGCCTGATTTGGCGGGGCGGCCAGCATGCCCGAGACCTCACACCTGCGCTTCGTCGGGCATGCCGCATCGCCGGCCGCGGAAGCCGCGCCACCGCCGAGCCTGCTGATCAATGACGACGTGCAGTACCTGCTGCGGCGGTTCGCCAGCCTGAGCGTGCGTGCCCAGGAACTGGACGATCCCGAGATGGCAGGGTGGCTCGATCGCGCAGGTCTGCTGGCCGTCGCTGCACGGCTGCGGGCTCAGGACGGGATAGATCTTGCCGTGGCGGGCCTGTCTTGCGTGCAGCGGCCGGACCGACAGGTCTTTGTCCGTCCGCTGGTCACGGCACCCTGCCTAGCTGGCTGGGGATCGAAGGGCAGCGTGACGGCCGCAACGATAGGGCTGAAGCTGGTAGCCCAGGTTAAGGCGCCGCGCCGGCCGGCGTGGTTGTCTGGCACTCCTCCCAATGGTGCCCTTCTCAGCCCGCCCGGTCCTGCCGTGGCGGGCTCTTCTCGTCTGGCCGATCCGCCTGATATGGTGCGGTCCTACCAATCGTAACCGTACTTCTTGTGATATTTGTGCCAAGCCTTCTCGCTTTTGCGGCGGGCCTTATAGAACTCTTTCTCCTGTTTCATCTCTTGCTTATAGTATTTCTTCCAAGGATCTTTTGCATACGCACATGATGTTCCTGCGGTCATCAGGAGCGGAGCAGCAAAAATGATCAGAGCGCGTTTCATTTGAGCCTCAGGTCGGCCTTGTTGAACACGAAATAGGGCACCACGCGTTCGAGGCACCGGGGTCAGGCCGGATTCAATCGTGGCCTGATCCGACGCCCTGCCGCATAGCGTCAACCGCCTCCGCGACCCTGTCCGAATCCCTGCGGGAGGCGGAGCTGGCCGAGCGCTTCGCGATCAGCCGGACGCCGATCCGCGAGGCGCTGGCGCGGCTCGAATCCCATGGGCTCGTCACGCACGAGCCGCACCGCGGCGCCACGCTCACCAAGCTCGGATACGCGCAGGTGACCGAGCTCTATGACCTGCGGGAGGTGCTCGAAGGCATGGCGGCTCGCCTCGCAGCCACCCACGCCAGCGACACCGAGATCGACGTGCTGGAAGAGATGGTCGCCCGCGACCGCACGCTGACCCACGATCCGAGAATCCTCGCGCGGACCAACCGGCTCTTCCATCGGCAGATCCACGCCTGCGCCCGCAACCGCTTCCTGCAGGGCATGCTGGAGAACATGCGCCTGTCCCTGGTCCTGCTTGCCGGCACCACCCTCGCCGAGCCGGGCCGCGCGGAGCCAGCCGTCGACGAGCACGCGGCCATCGTGGCGCGGATCCGGGTGCATGACCGCGATGGCGCGGAGGAGGCCGCCCGCGCCCATATCCGCGCCTCCTTCAAGACGCGGATCAGGATGTACCAGTCGGACTGAGCGCCGCCGGCTCACCCGCGGTCGGCTGCTCGG
This sequence comes from Methylobacterium nodulans ORS 2060, assembly GCF_000022085.1. Lineage (NCBI taxonomy): Bacteria > Pseudomonadati > Pseudomonadota > Alphaproteobacteria > Hyphomicrobiales > Methylobacteriaceae > Methylobacterium > Methylobacterium nodulans. The sequence continues at coordinate 82,076 of NC_011892.1, read as the reverse complement.
TCTGCTCGCGGAGCGCCGAAGCGGCCCCCCGGCCGGCGATCCAGCCGAAGGGGGCCTGTCGCAAACGCGGTGACGTTCACCAGCCGTTAGGCATACCCGCCCAGCTTGCCGCCTCCGCCCCGGAGCCGGCCATGATCCTCACCGCCCTCGCCCTCAAGCTGAAGCGCCAAGCCCATGGCGACTTCAAGGGCCGCCACTTCGAGGCCGCCCTGATCGTCCAGGCCGTCTTCTGGTCCCTGCGCTGCGCCCTGAGTTTGGGCAACGAGCTCGCTGATCCGCCGCTCGCCATTGCGATGTGCAGATCGGCTTCGTCGAGGTCGGCGATGATGTGATGGCCCGGCATGGCGGCGGCCCTCTACTCTAAGGTAACGCAGCAACGGCGACCCGGACCCGGCGAGGCGCCCGGCCGATCCTGCGGCGCCTGAGAGAGGCGCACGACCCACGGCCGGTAGTGATCGAGGTCCGAATCCAGGTCTCGTAGACGCGCGGGCCGGCGAGCAACAGGGCGATCACGCGCAGGATCGCAGCCGATCCCGCGCCGGGAGGGGCGATCGAGGGACATGCTTAGACGTGGCCGATTGGGGAGCGCGCCCGCCGCACGCGCTGCCGAACGTCGATATCCTCACCCCAAAGCCGGTGCGTCCTCGACGCGGTAGCGCAACCAGACCATGCCGCCCTCAAGCGTCTCGGTGTGCAGGTGGCGAAGCGCCTGCCCAGCACCCGGCCGCTCATCGGCGCTCCCCTCGTATCCGAAGATGCTCGGCACCCCGGCCAAGCCGTCGATGGCCGGTTGGATGAGCAGGCTGATCTCGTCGATGAGCCGTTGCTTCAGGAAGGCGCCGTTGATGCTCGCACCACCCTGCAACAGGATGGTCTCCACCCCGAAGGTCTGGCCGAGGGCGTCCATCGCGCGGCGGAGGTCGGTGCCGTCCGGACCCGCGAACAGGTAGGACACGCCGTCCTCCCGCAGTTCGGCGAGGTAGGCGTCGGACACCGCCTCCGAGAGCACGGCGACGACGTGGTCGCCGAGGACGTGATCCTGCCCGTAGTGGACCCTGCCGTGGGGGTCGATGGCCACGGCGAGGTCGCGGCCCTTGCGGTTGCCGACGAACGGCTCACGCGAGGAGACGCCAGCGCCGGCCGGTGTCCGTGCCGCGCCCTTCGCGATCTCCTGCATGGTCTTGCGCCCGACCATCCAGCCTTGGGCCCCGAAGCGAGCCGCGACCTCGTCGTAGTGCCGCCGCAGACGGTCGCCGTCCACGCCGGCCGCCGGGACCGTGAAGCGGCTGGGATGGAGGCGCCCGTCGATGGAGCTCACCATGTGGCAGATGATCTTGGGGCGCATGAGACGACAGCTTCCTTTCTCGGTCCGGTCCGCGGCGGCTGGCTCACTCGCCGCGGTACTGCGTGTCGGTGACGTGCTCCATCCAGTCGACCACCTTGCCGTCGAGCGCCTCCGCAATGGCGATGTGGCTCATGCCGGCAGTGGCCGCGGCCCCATGCCAGTGCTTCACGCCGGGCGGGATGCGCACCACGTCGCCGGGCTGGATCTCCTGGATCGGGCCGCCCCATTGCTGGACCCGGCCCGCCCCGGCGGTGACGATCAGGGTCTGCCCAAGTGGGTGGGTGTGCCACGCCGTGCGAGCCCCCGGCTCGAAGGTGACGAGGGCCCCCGACATTCGCAACGGGGGCGCCTCCCTGAGCAGCGGGTCGACGCGCACGGAACCCGTGAACTGTCCGGCGGCCCCCTTAGCAGAGGGCTGGGAGCCGCTTCGCTGGACCGTCACCGTTCCCTCCGCGGCCACAGCGGCAGCCGCGGCCACGAGAAGGAGCGACGTCGCCAACGCGGTCATGGCGCGCATGGCCGGATCTCCCTCGCGCCTCACGCCGCGTCCGGCATGCGGTCGAGGAGCTTGTCGACGGTGATGGGATAATCCCGCACCCGCACGCCCGTGGCGTTGTAGACCGCGTTCGCCACAGCAGCGCCCACCCCGCACAGGCCGAGCTCGCCCACCCCCTTGGCCTTCATCGGGGACGACATCGGATCGACCTCGTCGAGGAAGATCACCTCCTGGTGGGGGATGTCGGCATGCACCGGCACCTCGTAGCCGGCGAGGTCGTGGTTGACGAAGAAGCCGCGGCGCCTGTCGACCGAGAGTTTCTCCATCAGCGCCGCGCCGACGCCCATGGTCATCCCGCCGATGACCTGACTGCGGGCCGATTTCGGGTTGAGGATGCGCCCAGCCGCGCAGACCGCCAGCATGCGCCGCACCCGCACCTCCGCGGTGTCGACATCGACGCCCACCTCCACGAAATGGCCAGCGAAGGTCGATTGCTGCTGCTTCTTGGAGAGGTCGCCGTACTCGATGGCGTCCTCGGCGGTGAGTTCGCCCGCCCTCGCCGCCTCGCCGAGCGGCACGACGCGATTGCCCGAGCGGACCTGGCCGTCCGCGAAGACGGCGTCGGCCGAGTTGATGCCGAGCCGCTGCGCCACCGCTTCGCGCAGCTGCACACAGGCCGCATAGACCCCGGCGGTCGAGTTGTTGGCGCCCCATTGGCCGCCGGAGCCGGCCGAAGCCGGGAAGTCGGAATCGCCGAGCCGGACGACGACCGTGTCGAGCGGCACGCCCATCATCTCCGCCGCGGTCTGGGCGATGATGGTGTAGCTGCCAGTGCCGATGTCGGTCATGTCGGTCTCGACCGTCACAGTCCCGCCTGCGTCGAGCCGGACGCGCGCGCCGGACTTGCCCAGGAGATTGTTGCGGAAGCCGGCCGCCATTCCGATGCCGACAAGCCACTGCCCGTCACGAGCCTGTCCAGGAATCGGGTTGCGCTTGGCCCAGCCGAACCGCTCGGCACCGAGCCTGAGGCAGCCGACGAGGTCGCGATGGGAGAAGCGGCGCCCCGGCTGGTTCGGATCGACCTGGGTGTCGTTGCGGATGCGGAACTCCACCGGATCCAGCCCCAGCTTCTCCGCCATCTCGTCTATGGCGATTTCCAGCGCCATCATGCCCGGTGCCTCGCCGGGCGCGCGCATGGCGTTGCCCTCGGGAAGGTCGAGATGGGCGAGCCGCAGGGCAGTGAGGCGATTGGCGCCGGCGTAGAGGAGCTTGGTCTGGTCCACCGCCGTCTCGGGGCTGCCGTCCGGCAGGTTGCCCGACGTGCTCTCGTGCGCGATGGCGGTGATGGTGCCGTCCTTCGTCGCGCCGATGCGGATGCGCTGGATGGTGGCGGGTCGGTGCGTGGTGTTGTTGGGGATGAGCGGACGCGTCAGCGCCACCTTGACCGGGCGTTGCGCCGCCTTCGCGCCCAGTGCGGCGAGCACCGCATCTGCGCGCACGAAGAGCTTGCCCCCGAAACCGCCGCCGACATAGGGCGAGTCGACCCGGACGTTCTGCTTCGGGATGCCAAGGATCTTGGCGATGCTACCCTTGGCCCAGGCGATCATCTGGTTGGAGGTCCAGAGCGTGAGCTTGTCGCCCTCCCAGGCCGCGATGGTCGCATGCGGCTCCATCATGGCGTGGCTCTCGTCGGCGGTGGTGTAGGTCTCGTCGAGCGTGACGGGAGCCTGCGCGAAGGCGCCGTCGAAGTCGCCGACGCGCTCCTTGCCGCTGCTGCCGCTGCCCTCCCCGCTGTCGCCCCCGACCGGCGGCGCGGACGGCGTCTCCGCGGCCAGGTCGAAGCGGCCGACCTCCGGCGCGTAGTCGACCCGGATGAGGAACGCCGCCGCCCGGGCCTGCTCGAAGGTCTCCGCCACCACGACGGCGATCGCCTGGTGGTAATGCTGAACCTCCGGTCCCCCGAACAGGTAGGCCGCGTTCAACATGCCGCGCCCGAGCCGAGGCGTGTCGAGCGTCGTGACGACGGCGAGGACGCCGGGCGCCTGCCGGGCCTCCTCGACGTGCATCGCACGGACGCGGCCCTTGGCGATGCCAGTGCCGAGCACGTAGCCGTAGGCCTGGTTCGGCACGACGTCGTGGCGCTCGTAGGCGTAGGGCGCCGTGCCGGTGGTCTTGTACTTGCCGTCGATGCGGTCGGTAGCGCGGCCCACGACCTTGAGCTGGTCGATGGGGTTGGTGCCCGCGGGGGTGTCGAACTTCATGGCTCAGGCCCTCGCTTGCTTGAGCGCCGCGCCGAGAGTCCGCTCGGCGAGCTTCAGCTTGAACGCGTTGTCGTGGGTGGGCTTGGCTCCGTCGAGGAGCCTGGCGGCCACTGCCTTCGCCCCGCGCGGCAGGTCGGCCTCGGCGGCCTCTACCCGCCAGGGCTTGTGTGCTAAGCCGCCGAAGGCGACGCGGCCCGTGCCGTCCGGCTGCACCACGGCGGCGACCGAGACCAACGCGAAGGCATAAGAAGCGCGGTCGCGCACCTTGCGGTAGACCTGCGCCCCGCCGAGGGGCTTGGGCAGCGTCACCGCGGTGATGAGCTCGCCCGGCTTCAGGGTCGTATCGACCTCGGGCGTGTCGCCGGGCAGGCGGTGGAACTCGGCCATCGGGATCGTCCGCTCAGCGCCCTTGGCGTCGACGGTCTCGACCGTCGCGTCGAGAACCCGCATGGCGACCGCCATGTCGCTGGGGTTCGTGGCGATGCAGGCGTCACTGCCCCCGATCACCGCGAGCTGCCGGCTGACCCCGTCGAGGGCGGAGCAGCCCGAGCCCGGCTGCCGTTTGTTGCAGGGCTGGGCGGTATCGTAGAAGTACGGGCAGCGGGTCCGCTGCATCAGATTGCCGGCGGTGGTGGCCTTGTTGCGCAGCTGCCCCGAGGCGCCCGCGAGCAGCGCCCGGCTCAGCACCGCGTAATCCTTGCGCACCCGCGGGTCGGCGGCGAGGTCGGTGTTGCGCATGAGCGCGCCGATGCGCAAGCCCCCCTCCGGCGTCGGCTCGATGCGGTCGAGGGAAAGCCCGTTCACGTCGACGAGGTGGGTCGGCGTCTCGATCTGCAGCTTCATCAGGTCGAGCAGGTTCGTGCCGCCGGCGATGAACTTCGCGCCCGGCGTGCGGGCGACGGCCGCCGCGGCCTCGGCCGGCGTGCTCGGGCGCTCGTAGGTGAAGGACCTCATGCCTGCCTCCCGGCGACCTCGGTCATGGCCGCGACGATGTTGGAGTAGGCGCCACAGCGGCAGATGTTGCCGCTCATGCGCTCGCGGATCTCGGTCTCCGTCACCTCGGGGGTGGCGGTGAGGTCGGCGGTGACGTGGCTCGGGATGCCGGCCTTGATCTCGGCGAGCACTGCGACGCCCGAGCAGATCTGGCCCGGCGTGCAGTAGCCGCACTGGTAGCCGTCGTGCTTGATGAAGGCGGCCTGCATCGGATGCAGGTTCTCCGGCTGGCCGAGTCCCTCGATGGTGGTGACCTCGCTGCCCTGGTGCATGACGGCGAGCGTCAGGCAGGCATTGATGCGCCGCCCGTCGACGATCATGGTGCAGGCACCGCACTGGCCGTGGTCGCAGCCCTTCTTGGAGCCGGTCAGGTGCAGGTGCTCGCGCACGGCGTCGAGCAGGCTGGTTCGGATGTCGAGTTCGAGTTCGCGCTGCTCGCCGTTCACCGTGAACACGACCTTTGCCAGGTTGGGCCTTTCGGTGCCGGCGGGCTTGGCGCCCGCGGCCAAGGGCATGGCACCAAGGGCCGCGGTGGCGGATGCTCCGACCATCAAGTCTCTCCGGTTCAGTTCGAACGCGTTGGAACCGTCCATATCGTCCTCCGGACCGTTCGCGGCGACGGGGTCGTCATCGCCGATGGGGCGTCGCGACCCGACGAGCTGCGCGGTCGGTCTCGCCTTCCTTGACGAGGAAGCTAGAGCCCTTCGGACAACTGGATTAGGCGCTCGAATTCACTTAGGCTTATGAGCGGAGGTTATGAATGGCGCGGGAGAACCTGACGGACCTGCTCTCCTTCACCACCGTGGCCCAGGAGGGGAGCTTCACCCGCGCCGCGGCTCGTCTGGGCGTCACCCAGTCGGCCTTGAGCCACGCCATGAACGGGCTTGAGGCGCGGCTCGGGCTCCAGTTGCTGAACCGCTCCACGCGCAGCGTGTCGCCGACCGAGGCCGGCGAGCGCCTGCTGCGCATCGTGGGCCCCCAGTTCGAGCAGATCGAGGTCGAGCTCTCGGCGTTGACGGAGCTTCGGGAGACGCCGGCCGGCACCGTCCGCATCACGGCGCCCGAGCATGCGGCAGAGACGGTCCTGTGGCCGGCCCTGGAGCGGCTGCTGCCGGATTACCCGGACATCACCGTCGAGGTCGTCACCGAGCAGAGCCTGACGAACATCGTGGCCGAGCGCTTCGACGCGGGCGTGCGCATCGGCGAGCACGTCGAGAAGGACATGGTCGCGGTGCGGATCGGGCCGCCCATGCGCATCGCCGTGGTCGGCGCGCCCGCCTACTTCCAGGGCCGGCCCAAGCCCAAGCAGCCGGAGGACCTGACCGCCCAAAGGTGCATCAACCTGCGCCGTCCGACGCGCGGCGGGTTCTATCCCTGGGAGTTCGGACGAGCGGGGCGGGAGCTCGCCGTACGGGTCGAGGGCCAGCTCGTGTTCACCAGCCTGCATCTGATCCGGAACGCGGCCCTGGCCGGGCTCGGGCTGGCGTACCTGCCCGAGGACCAGGTGCAGGCGCAGGTTGCGGAGGGGCGGCTGGTGCGGGTGTTGGAGGATTGGTGCGAGCCCTTCCCCGGCTACCATCTATACTATCCGAGCCGCCGCCAGGCTGCCCCGGCCTTCACGGTTCTGGTCGAGGCATTGCGCCATCGGGGCTGACCGGGCCCGGCGTCAGCCCACCGTCTGGCCGCCGTCGACCACCATGGCGTGTCCGGTCACGAAGGCGGCCGGGGCCGAGCACAGGTAGAGGACCGCGGCGGCGATCTCCTCGGGCTTGCCCATGCGGCCGACCGGCTCCTGCGCGACCACCCGCGCCACGCCCTCGGGGGTCCCACCCGTGAAACGCTGCATCATCGGGGTGTCGATGATGCCGGGGCAGATGGCGTTCACCCGGATGTTCTCCTTCGCGTAGTCGAGGGCCGCGCACTTGGTCATCCCGATCACCCCATGCTTGGTCGCGGTGTACGCGGCCTGGCCGGCGAAGCCCTTCACCCCGGCGCCCGAGGAGGTGTTCACGATGGCGCCACCCCCGCCGCGCAGCATCAGGGGGATCTGGTGCTTCATGCACAGGAACACGCCGCGCAGGTTGACCGCGACGATGCGGTCGAAATCCTCGTCCGCGATGTCGGCGGCCGCCATGACCGGCTGCTCGACCCCGGCGTTGTTGAAGGCGAAGTCGAGCCCCCCGAACGTCTCGACCGTCCTGTCGAGCGCCGCCTTCACGTCCTCGGCCTTGCTCACGTCGCACCGGACGGCGAGGACGCGCCCGCCCGCCTCCTCGATGATGCGGGCCGCTTCGCGGCTGCCCTCCTGCGACACGTCCGCGAGCGCCACGCTCGCACCCGCCCGGGCGAAGGCCAGGGCCGTGGCGCGCCCGATGCCGCTCGTCGCGCCGGTCACGAAGGCGACCTTGCCGGCAAAGCCGTCGTTCTGGATTGTGGTCATGGGCTGTTCTCCTTCGCGGGAATCGTGGGGGTGTGGGGCTCCGAGGCGGACGCCGCCCGACAGGTCCGGACGATCCGACCGTTACTGGTGCGAGTAGAGAGGCAGGGCCTTCGCGAATGCCCTGGCGTGGAAGACCGTCGAGCCCTGCCCGCCCTCTCTGTCGTTCGTGATGTTGAAGAGGTCGTCGGTCCCGGGCTTGAGGGCCATGCTGGTGGAGCGCAGGTTGTGGCCCTCGTCGCGCCCCGGCAGCAGCACCTGCCCGATGGGGATGCCGTTGCGGTTGAACGCCAGCACGCGACCCTGGCCGTACATGGCGACGTAGAGGTTGCCGTCGGCGTCGGCGCGCATCGAGTCCGGCGCGGAGCCGGTGAAGTGGTAGGCGACCGCCGTCCCGAACGGTGTGGGAGTGGTCGCATCCGCCAGCTCGACCCGATGCAGGAGGTTCCGGCTGAACTCCGTCACCCAGAGCGTCTTGCCGTCCGGGCTCAGCGCGACGCCGTTCGCCATCGCGAGGTGCGGCAGGACGGGCGTGACCGTCTTGAGGTCCGGCGAGACGTAGTAGACGCCGCCCTGCGGATCGGTGGAGGTGCCCCGGAAGTCGGTGAAGTAGAAGCCGCCCCGGGCGTCGAACACCAGGTCGTTCGGCACGTAGCCCGCCTCCGGCGGCACGACCGTCCGCAACCCCGAGCCGTCGGGCTAGACGACGACGACGGAGCCGTGCCGGAAGCCGCCCGTCCCGGCGGCGAAGATGCGCCCGTCCTTATGAACCGCGAGACCGCCGAGCCCGAGAGTGTTCGCGGGCACGACAGTGGAGAGGCGCCTGTCCGGCGCGAGGCGGAACACGCGTCCGCTGCCCGCGTCGGTGAAGAGCAGGTTGCCGTTCCGGTCGAAGGCCGGCCCCTCCAGGGGCACACCCTCGTCGGACACCTTGAACCAGGGCTCGGCCACCACCGTCTGAAGCCCGCGCTCGGCCGGCGGGATCGGCACGGCCCCGCGCGTCTGCGCGTCGTAGGCCAGTGCGCGCGGCACCTCGCCGGGTTGCGTACGGCCCGCCGGAGCGAGGCCGGCGACGCCGGTCAGAACGATGAGCCCCAGGGCTGCCCGTCGGGCCAGCCGCCGCGGGCCGGGCGTCGCGCACATCACCTGTCCGATCATCGCTGCCGGCTCACTCGCGGGACGTGACGGCTTCGATGGTCACGGTTACCGGACCCGGACCACGGAACGCTTCGGGGATGCGGCTCAGCTTGCCTAGGCGGACGAGCCCCCGGGAGTAGCCGAAGTCCTTGTAGAAGACCGCCAGGTTTCCCCAGGGCGCATAATAGGCGAGGTCGCCGGGTTCCGGATCGAAGCCCGCCGGCGCGCCCTGGGTCGGCAGCCGCTTGGGGAGATCGCTGATCTTCTCGGTCGCGTTGTAATCCGTCAGGCTCAACGTCAGGGGCAGGAGCGCCTTGAAGGCGCGGGCCGCCTCGCCGTCCTCCAGGGTCGCGGTGACGCTCTCGCCGGCCAGCAGAATTCGAACGCTCTCCATCGCATGCCCTCTCTGGCTCGTGGGTGAGGACGGCCGCCGGTCCGGCCCGGGCTCGCCGTGGAGCCCGGCCTGAGCAGCCAGGACGACGAGCGCCGTCGTCGTGAGAAGCGTCGCCGTCCACATGCCGCGTCGCATGGGACGGCCCATCAGTGCGCGGCGAAGCCGCCGTCGACGGACAGGGCAACGCCGAGCACGAAGCTCGACGCATCGCTGCAGAGCCAGAGCACTGCGGACGCGACCTCCTCGGGCCGCCCGAGCCGCCCGATGGGCTGCTTCTTGATGATCTCCGCCATGGCCTCGGGCCGCTCCGTCACCATCGCGGCCACCATCGGCGTGTCGATGGTGCCCGGGCAGACCGCATTGACGCGGATGCCCCGTGCCGCGTTCTCAAGCGCCGCGCACTTGGTCAGCCCGATCACGCCGTGCTTCGTGCCGTGATAGGCGGCGAGGAACTCCAACCCTTTCAGGCCGCCGATCGACGAGCAGTTGACGATGGCGCCGCTGCCCTGCGCCTGCATCTGGCGCAACTCGTGCTTCATGCAGTTCCACACGCCGCGCAGGTTGACCGCCATCACGCGCTCGTAATCCTCGCTGGGCACGTCGACGATGTCGGCGGGCGGGATCTGGATACCGGCATTGTTGAAGGCTGCATCCAGCCGGCCGAACGTCTCGACCGTCCGCTCGATCATGGAGGCAACCTCGGCCTCGTTCGCGACGTCGCACCGGACGCCGAGCACCCGATGGCCCGCCGCCTTCAACCCCTCGGTGGCGGACTTCAGGGCGTCCGCGTTGGTGTCGGACAGGACGACTGCCGCGCCTGCCTCGGCGAACGCCTTGGCCGTCGCCAGCCCCATGCCCATGGCGGCACCCGTCACCAGGGCCACCTGTCCTTCGAACGAATACGTCACGCTCATCGGTTTCTTCCTTCTCAGTGAGTGATGGGTGCGAGGGCGGTCGGCATGGTCAGTGCTGCCCGCTTGCTGGGGCGACGGGGGACGCGTATTGGTCGTCGCGGGCCTTCTCCATCCACTCGACGGGGCTGCCGTTGAGCGCCTCCTGGATGGCGATGTGGCTCATCGCGATGGTCGCAGTGGCGCCGTGCCAGTGCTTCTCGCCCGGCTCGAACCAGACCACATCCCCGGGGCGGATCTCCTCGATGGGGCCGCCCTCGCGCTGGACCCAGCCGCAGCCGGCGGTGACGATGAGCGTCTGGCCGAGCGGGTGGGTGTGCCAAGCCGTGCGGGCGCCGGGCTCGAAGGTGACGAGGGCGCCGCTCGTGCGGGCCGGCTCGGACGAGCCGAACAGGGGGTCGACGCGGACCGTGCCGGTGAACCACTCCTGCGGGCCCTTGCCCGAGGGCTGCGAGCCGAGGCGCTTGATCTCCATGGTGCCGCTCCGTCCCGATGGGTGTCCCCGCCTCGCCGCGTTTGCGGGGGATGCTCGCGAGTCAAGCTAGCCCTTGGCCCCGACCCGGATTAGATGCCGGGATGCACATGGGGTTATGAGCGAGCCTTATGAATGTTGCGCGAGAGCCTGAACGACCTGTTCGCCTTCATCGCCGTCGCGCGCACGGGCAGCTTCACCCGGGCCGCTGCGCAGCTCGGGGTGTCGCAGCCGGCACTCAGCCAGACCGTCCGCGGCCTTGAGGCGCGCTTGGGGGTCCGGCTGCTCACGCGGACCACCCGGAGCGTCGCGCCGACCGAAGCCGGGGAGCGCCTCCTCAAGGCGGTGGGGCCGCGGTTCGCGGAGATCGAGGCGGGGCTCGCCATGCTGGCGGAGCTCCGGGGCAAGCCCGCCGGCACCGTCCGCATCACGGCCACCGAGCATGCTGCGAACACGGTGCTCTGGCCGACCCTGAAGCGGGTCTTGCCGGAATACCCGGACATCAAGGTGGAGATTGCCGTCGACTACGGCCTGACCGACATTGTCGCCGAGCGCTTCGACGCGGGCGTGCGCTACGGGGGCACGGTAGCCAAGGACATGACCGCGGTGCGGATCGGGCCGGACGTGCGCATGGCCGCCGTCGCCGCGCCCGCCTATTTTGCCGGTCGCTCAAAGCCGGAGCGTCCGGAGGACCTGACCATTCACGACTGCATCAACCTGCGGCTGCCAACGCGTGGCGGGCTCTATGCCTGGGAGTTCGAGAAGGACGGGCGCGAGCTCAGGGTGTGGGTCGAGGGCCAGCTCGTGTTCAACACCGTGACGCTGATCCTGCTGGCTGCGCTCGACGGGTTCGGGATCGCCTATCTCCCCGAGGACGGAGTGCAGGCCCATCTGGACACCGGGGCGCTTGTTCGGGTGCTGGAGGACTGGTGCGAGCCGTTTTCCGGCTATCACATCTACTATCCGAGCCGCCGGCAACCCGCCCAGGCTCTTGCCGTGCTGGTCGAGGCGCTGCGCTGGAAGTCTGACCGGGTGGAGCCGGCGCGGCGCGGGCAGGCTCGGGCTTGACCGGATCGAGAGGCGCCTCTGGAGCGAGCAGCGCCCGGATTTTGCAGGGGAAGCAGCCCGCGTCCTGCTGGCGAACAAGCCGTCGTGGCGGATCCGGTGGAATCCGTCGGCCAGGACGTGCAGCAGGAACCGGCGGATGAACTCGTCGGCCGACAGCGTCAGGCTCTTGATCCACTCCCGGCCCCTCGCCCCGGCCCGGACGCGGTCATCCTTCCAGCGGAATGTGACCCCGCGCTCGTCCAGCCCATAGGAGGCGAAGATCTGACCGCCTTGCCAGTTGTCGCGTAGGAACTGCCAGACGTTCTCGACTGGGTTGAGTTCCGGCGCGCAGGAGGGCAGCCGCAGCAGGCTGATGGTGTCGGGCACGACGAGGTCGTGGGAGTTGTGCCAGCCGGCTCAATTGGCGCAGCCGGCGCTCGATCGAGGGCGCGTCGGCGAGCACCCAGCGATTGATCGTGGAGTGGTCGACAGTCAGGTCGCGCTCCAGCAGCATCTCCGCGATGTCCCGGTCGCTCTGGGCGTCGTGCAGGGACCAGGAGACGGCCTGGACGATCAGCATGGCCTCGAAGTGCCGACTCGTGAAGTCGCCGCGGGCCTGGCGCTTCAGCTTGAGCGCGAGGGCGGTGAGGATCATGGGCCGCTTCCGGGATGGAGGCGGCAAGTTGGACGGGTATGCCTAACGGCTGCTGAACGTCAGCGCGTTTGCGACAGGCCCTACAGAAGTATTATTGTTCAAAGTTGTGCGCCCAATTCGGATGAGAGACGCTCGGCCGCGTCCCGTAACCGCGGCTCTAAAACGCTGGCCTGCTCAGCTGTGAGACGCGACGAAGGACCTGACAACGCGAGTGCTCCGATGAGCCGTCTTTCGGTGCCGAAGATCGGCATTGCAAGGGATGCAACATGCGGATCGGTGACACCTGACGTATAGATAGGAAGCTTTACATCGTTCTGCTTTGGCAGCATTCGGTCTCCGAAAATAGATAACACCTGCGCAATGGCCGAGTTATCCATCGGCCGCATGTCGCCCGGCCGAACATTCATGCGGAGCGGGTACGGCGAATCTGCTCGGAACAAGCAGAGCCTCTGATTTCCGCGACGAATATAAAACGACGCCGTCTCGAGTGACTCAGCGGCGAGGCGCTCCAGAACGGGGACAACGCGTTCCTCCAACGCAAAGGATTGCTGATAAACGGAGCCGATGCGAGCGGCCTCAACCCCCAGGCGATACCGTCCATCATCCAGGCGTTCAATTAGGTCGAACTTCTCAAGCGAGATGCACAGCCGCATGATGGTGCTTTTAACGAGCGATGTGCGGCGGGCGAGTTCCGATAATTCGAGTGCGTCGTCGCCCCGTCGAAAAGCAGTCAAAACCGTCAACACCCTCTCGGCCGAGGCAACGCCCTCAAGCTTGGGCCTCTTTCGAGCCTCTTTCGGCATTCGTTTCTCGTCCGCTCACAGTTCGGATGGCTCACCAAGGGAAACCTTTAAACGCGCTTTCCCGTGTCACCAAACGATGCGACCGGGCCGGGAAGAGACCTGAGACAAGGCTTGAAGCGGTCTCGGCCTGACGCGCGCGTCCCGTCAGAGCGCAGCCCGCATGCGACATTCCGAAGCATAACTGTCTTGTGGCATGCGGTGACAGGTCCCGGGCGTGCTTCGCATCAATGCACAGGCTTCGTGGCGCGATCTGGATCGTCCGTAAAGCGCTGGACCGCCAGCTCGATGATTGCGACGCTTTGTTGGTCAACTTGTCCGCCTCGGGAACCCGAACCCTGATCACCTTTGCAGGCGCTCGCTTAGGCAGCTCCAAGGCGAGGTATCCCCCGAACGCTCCGTGGACGCTTGACCTGCGCAACCATGCCATGTACGCAAAATGAAACGCCGTTGCAAAATTCACCAGGGAGAGAGCGTCATGGCATGGGGGCGCCCGGCGGAGCCGGCATTCGCTCAGACGGCGGCGGTCGACGAGCACGCGCTCTACCGCAAGATGCTGCGGCGCATTCTGCCGTTCCTCTTCATCTGCTACGTCGTCAGCTACCTGGATCGCGTGAATGTCGGCTTCGCCGCGCTCACGATGAACAAGGACATCGACCTCAGCGCGACGGCTTTCGGCGTCGGAGCGGGCCTGTTCTTCTTCGGCTACTTCGTCGCCGAGATCCCGAGCAACCTGATCATGATGCGGGTCGGGGCCCGGCTTTGGATCGCACGGATCATGATCACCTGGGGGCTTGTCTCGGCCGCGACTGCATTTGTGACAGGCCCGGTTCAGTTCGGCATCGCGCGGTTCCTGCTCGGCCTCGGCGAGGCAGGCTTCGTCCCTGGTGTATTTCTTTACTTGAGCATGTGGTTCCCCTCCGCCGTTCGGGCCAGGGCGACGGCTCTGTTCCTGCTGGGGATCCCGGTCGCGAACATCGTCGGGTCGCCGATCTCGGGCGCTTTGGTCCAGCTCGAGGGCTTCGGTCTCAAGGGATGGCAGTGGCTCCTCGTTCTTGAGGCTGCGCCTGCGGTGATCCTCGGCGTCGCCTGCCTCCTCGTCCTGACCGACAAGCCCGAGAAGGCTGCCTGGCTGTCCGCCCCAGAGCGCGACTTCCTCGTCTCCCGGCTCGCGTCGGAGAAGGCCGCCATCGAGAAGAAGCACAACCTCACGCTGGCTCAGGCTCTTCGGAACTGGCGGGTGCTGACGCTCGCGACCATCAACTTCTGTGCCATCATCGGGTCACTCGGCATCGGCCTCTGGCTGCCTCAGATCATCAAGCAACTCGGCCTCGCCACGTCCGTCGTCGGGTTCGTCACGGCGATCCCCTACCTCTGCGGGGCAATCGCGATGGTGGTGTGGGGCCGGATGTCGGACCGGGGCAGCGATCGAACGATCTACCCCGCCATCTCGCTGTTCGTCGGCTCGGCCGCCCTGGTGGCCAGCGCCTTCACCTCATCGCCGCTCCTCACGATCGTCGCCCTCTGCATCGCGGTCGTCGGCATCAACTCCTTCGTGGCGACCTTCTGGGCCGTCCCGTCGAGCTTTCTCACCGGCCGCGCGGCGGCGGGCGGGATCGCGATGATCGTCTCCATCGGCAACCTGGGCGGCTTTGTCGGGCCTTACATGATCGGCTTCGTTCGCGACCTCTCGGGCGGGTTCACGGCGCCGCTCGTCGCGGTCGGCTGCTCCCTCCTGTTTGGCGCAACGCTGATGGTCGTCTTCGGTCGCCTCGTCCGGCGGGACGATGTCGCAACCGCGATCCCGGCCTGACGCCATGATCCCGCGCCTCTCGCCCGAACCCGTCACGCTGTCGGTCTACGCGGTCTTCTGCGCCGAGTTGCGGGCGCGGGGCTTCGCGGGCGACCTGTCGGTGGGCGCGGCCGATCGAACCGTCGCGGCGACGGACAATTCGATCTACCAGCTCACGCCGCAGGCCATCGCCTTTCCGCGCGGCCTCGACGACCTCGTGCGCATCGCGACGCTCCTCGGAGAAGAGCGCTTCACAGAGGTTCGGATCGCGCCGCGCGGCGGCGGGACCGGTACCAACGGCCAGTCCCTCACGGACGGGCTCGTCGTCGACCTGTCGCGGCACATGAACCGCATCGTGGCGATCGATCCGGAACGCCGCACGGCGCGGGTCGAGGCAGGCGTCGTCAAGGACCAGCTCAACGCGGCGCTCAAGCCTTTCGGGCTCTTCTTCGCGCCCGAGCTCTCGACCTCCAACCGCGCCACGATCGGCGGCATGATCTCGACCGACGCCTGCGGCCAGGGCTCCTGTCTCTACGGCAAGACGCGTGACCACGTGCTCGAACTGACGACCGTCCTGTCTGACGGAACGGTTTGGCACTCAGGCCCCCTCGATGAGGCCGAACTTGCAGCCATCCAAGCGCGATCCGACCGTGTGGGCATCATCCACCGCGACGTGGACAGGCTCCAGCGCGAGAACGCGGCACTCATCACTGAGCGGTTTCCGCCTCTCAACCGCTGTCTCACGGGATACGACCTCGCCCACATCCGACGCGCGGACGGACGGTTCGACCTCAACGCCGTCCTGTGTGGCTCGGAGGGAACGCTCGGATTTCTGGCGGAGGCGACGCTCAACGTCCTGCCGCTGCCGAGCCATGCGGCGCTGGTCAATCTCCGCTACGGCAGCTTCGACGCAGCGCTCCGCGACGCGCAGGCGCTCGTATCCTTCGGGGCGGCGTCGATCGAGACGGTCGACTCCACGGTGCTGGCGCTCGCCCAAGGCGATCTCATCTGGGAAGGCGTCGCATCCTTCTTCCCCGAAAACGGCGGGGAGCGGGCGCACGGCGTCAATCTCATCGAGTTCGTCGGCAACAGCGGCGCCGAGGTCGAGGAGGCGGTGGGACGCCTCACGGCGGCGCTGGACGCGGCCGGTCCTGTCGGAGGGCGGCGCGGCTACACGGTGGCGCGGGGGGAGATGGACGTCGATCGCATCTGGGACATGCGCAAGAAGTCGGTCGGACTCCTGGGCGGCATGAAGGGCGACAAGCGGCCGATCGCCTTCGTCGAGGACACCGCGGTCCCGCCCGAGAACCTCGCCGACTTCATCGCGGAGTTCCGGGCAGCGCTCGATCGGCGCGGTCTCGATTACGGGATGTTCGGCCACGTGGACGCGGGCGTGCTGCACGTGCGGCCTGCGATCGACATGAAGGCGCCGGGCGCCGAGGCCCTGATCCGCGAGGTCACGGAGGACGTCGTCGCGCTGACGCAGCGCTACGGCGGGCTCCTCTGGGGCGAGCACGGCAAGGGTGTGCGGTCCGAGTTCTCGCCCCGGTTCTTCGGCCCGCTCTACCCGGTGCTGCAATCCGTAAAGGCCGCCTTCGATCCGCGTCACCAGTTCAACCCGGGCAAGATCGCCGTGCCGGAGGGCGGCACACTGCTTACCGTCGACGGCGTGCCGACCAAGGGCCAGCGCGACCGCGCGATCCCGCCGGGAGTGCGGGCCGGCTACGACGAGGCGCTCCACTGCAACGGCAACGGAGCCTGTTTCAACTGGGATCCGGACGACGCCATGTGCCCCTCCTGGAAGGGCACGCGCGAGCGCCGGCACTCCCCGAAGGGGCGCGCCCAGCTCATGCGCGAATGGCTGCGCCGGCTCGCCGCGGAGGGCTGCGACCCTCTCGTCGAGGCAATCCGGCTGCGCGCGCGGCCGGGCTGGCTCGCCTTCCCGGGCCGCCTCGTCGCAACGCTTCGCCGGCGGGAGGACGACTTCTCCCACGAGGTGCACGAGGCCATGGCGGGCTGCCTGGCCTGCAAATCCTGCACGGGCCAGTGCCCCATCAAGGTGGACGTCCCGAGCTTCCGGGCGAAGTTCCTCGAGCTGTATCACGGCCGTTACCTGCGGCCCTTGCGCCACCACGTCGTCGCTTCGCTGGAGGCGCTGGTGCCCTGGCTGGCCAAGGCGCCGAGGCTCGTCAATCGCGCGACATCACTCGGCCTCGCCGACGCGATCGGGCTCGTCCACACACCGAGGCTGTCCGGGCTGAACCTCGGGCGGGAGATCGAGCGTCGAGGCGTGGCGCTCGCCAATGCGGAGGTCTTGGCGAAGCTGTCCGCCTCCGAGCGCCTGATGAGCGTCGTCGTCGTGCAGGACGCATTCACGAGCTACTACGAGACGCCCGTCCTGCTCGCCCTGCTCGATCTCCTGATCGGGATCGGAGTCCGGCCCTGGCTCGCGCCCTATCGGCCCAACGGCAAACCGCTGCACGTTCACGGCTTCCTGGGCCGGTTCGAGCGGCGCGCGTCGGCGAGCGCGACCGACCTCGGCCGCCTTGCCGCGACCGGCGTCGCGCTCATCGGCCTCGATCCGTCCATGACGCTCACCTACCGGTCGGAGTACCCGCAGGCTCTTCCCGGGCGCGACGTGCCGCGCGTCCAGCTCGTCCAGGAATGGCTCACCGGCCGTCTCGAACGCGCGCCGCGAACGCCCGACAGAGAGACCTACTGGCTGCTCCCGCACTGCACCGAGCGGGCGACCGCGCCGCCCGCCGTGGCGGCGTGGTCAACCGTCTTCGCGGCTTTCGGGCTCGGCCTCTCGACGCTGCCGTCCGGCTGCTGCGGGATGGCCGGCACCTTCGGCCATGAGGCGGAGCACCGGGCGATGTCCGAGCGCATCTACGGCCTCAGCTGGGCGGCGCCCGTAGCCGAGAAGGGCCGGTCGGGCCGACTCGTCGCCGACGGTTATTCCTGCCGCCTGCAGGCCAAGCTCATCGACGGCGTCCGGCTGCCGCATCCCGTCGAGATCCTTCACGCTCACGTGGCGGCCGGCGCCGAGGTTGTGGCCGCCGCGAAGCGCAGCCCGGCCGAAGCGCGGCGCTGATCCGATCACATTGAGGACAAGGAGCACGTCATGGCAGACCGCAAGCAGTTCAGGCTGGGCCTCGTCGGGTACGGCGAGATCGGCAGCACCCTCGGAGCGGGGCTGCGCGGAGCCGGTCTCGAATCCATTGCCTGCTACGACAAATACGCCTTCGACGGTCCTTACGCCGACCTCATCCAGAGCAGGGCGCGGGACGCCGGCGTCACCCTGGTGCGGTCGAACGCGGAGCTCGCGGATGCGAGCGACCTGATCTTCAGCGTGACGCCCGGCGCGTCCTCGCTGGAGAGCGCGGACGCGTTCGCACCCGTCCTGACGAACCGGCACACCTTCCTCGATTTCGCGTCCGCCACCCCGAAGATCAAGAGAAGCGTCGCCGACAAGCTGGCGGCGAGCGGTGCGCTTCTCGGTGACGGCTCGATCGAGGGGACGCCGCTTCACGGCTACTCCATGCGGATGCTGTCGAGCGGACCCGCCGGCGAGCGCGTGCGTGACCTGCTCGTGCCCTGGGGCATGCAGATCGAGTTCATGGGTCCGGTGCTCGGGACGGCGTCCGGGATCAAGATTCTCCGCTCCGTCCTCATCAAGGGCATCGAGGCGCTGACGGACGAGATGCTGCTCGCGGCCCGCCAATATGGGATCGACGAGATCGTGCTCGCCTCCGCCTCCAAGACGCTGGCGCGCCCCTGGATGGATACCGTGCAGAGCTTGACTCCGTCCGGAGCCATTCACGCCAAGCGCCGCGCCGAGGAACTCGAGATGTCGGCCGACGCCGTTCAGGACGCCGGGGTGGAGCCGATCATGGCCCGTGCCGTCGCGAAGAGGCTGCGCTGGAAGGAGAGCCTCGGCCTCAAGGATCACTTCAAGGGCGTCGTGCCGCGGACCTACCAGGAGGCGCTCGACGCCATGGAGCTCAAGGCCGGCCTGAAGCGATCCGAGCCGGCCTGACCGTCCCTCGCCCCTCACTCCGTTTCACTGTTCAGAAAGCAGCCATGTCCATCGGGTTCAAGATCCATCCCCGCACCCGCAAGGTCGACGAGGCCACGGTCGAGAAGTTCAAGGCCATCGCGGTCGCGAATATCAGCGACTCCATGAACCGCATGGTCCATGGCGGGCCCCGCCTCAGGCCGCTCCATGCGGGGGGCGTGCTGGCCGGCGCCGCGCTCACCATCAAGCAGCGCCCGGGCGACAACCTGATGGTGCACGCGGCCCTGAACCGCGCCAGCGCGGGCGACGTCCTCGTCGTTGATGCAGGTGGTGACCTGACGAACGCGATCATGGGTGAGCTCATGCTCGCCCATGCGCAGCAGATCGGGGTCGCGGGCGTGATCGTGAACGGTGCCGTCCGCGATCACGGGTGGATCCGCGCAAATTCTCTGCCGGTGTTCGCGGCCGGCATCACGCATCGCGGCCCCTACAAGAACGGGCCCGGCGAAATCAATGCCACGATCGCCCTGGACGGGATGGTGATCCAGCCAGGCGACCTCATCGTCGGCGACGACGACGGGATCGTGTGCGTGCCCTTCGATCAAACGGAAGCCGTCTTCGCCGCAGCCAACAAGAAGCAGCAGGACGAGGCCAAGACGATGGCGGCCATCAAGGCCGGCACCGTGGACCGGTCGTGGGTTGAGCGCGCCCTCCGGGACGCGGGCTGCGAAGGGATCTGATCCGCCCGCGGACGGCAGGAAAGCCGAAGGCACAGAGACGGCGACCTGCATCGCGCGAGCCGTATCCAGGAAGACCATGGGAGGACAGGACGTGAGCGTCCCTGAACAAGCGCCGCAGTCCCTCGAAAAAGCGACCATGCGCCGGGTGATTCTTCGCCTCGTGCCGTTCCTGATGGTCTGCTACTTCTTCGCCCTGCTCGACAGGGTCAATGTCGGCTTCGCTGCGCTGCAGATGAACAAGGATCTCGGGCTCACGCCTGCGATGTTCGGCTTCGCGGCGAGCCTGTTCTTCGTCTCCTACTTCCTGGTCGAGGTGCCGAGCAATCTCGCGCTGCAACGCGTCGGCGCTCGTCGGTGGATCGCCAGGATCATGATCACCTGGGGCTTGGTGACGATGGGCATGGCCCTGGTGATCGGGCCATACTCGCTCTACGCGATGCGGTTCATCCTGGGGGCGGCCGAGGCCGGCTTTTTCCCGGGCGCCATCCTCTACCTGACCTATTGGCTGCCGAACGAGTATCGGGCGCGCATCCTCGCGACGTTCACGGTCTCGATCCCGCTCGCGACCTTCCTGGGCTCGCCGCTCTCCGTGTCGCTGCTCGAACTCGACGGAGTTCTTGGGCTCAAGGGCTGGCAATGGCTGTTTGTTCTGGAGGGGCTTCCGACCGTGCTCCTCGGAATCTGCTGCCTGTTCCTGCTGACGGACAAGCCCCGGGACGCCGTCTGGCTCAGCGACGCGCAGCGCGAATGGCTCGTCGGGCGTCTCGCCGACGAGGCGGCACGCAAGAAGCCCATCGGCCACATCTCGCTGTGGCAACTCGCGCGCAACAGGTACTTCGTGACCATGGCGCTGGTCTGTGCGGGAGCGTCCGCCACCGGCAGCGTGCTCTCGGTATGGCAGCCGCAGATCATCAAGTCGTTCGGACTGACCAACCTTCAGACCGGGTTCGTCAACGCGATCCCGTACGGCCTCGCCACAATTCTGATGATCCTGTGGGGCCGCCGGTCGGATCGCAGCGGCGAGCGTACGTGGCATACGGCGATCCCGCTGATGCTCGCGGCTTTCGGCTTGTCGTACCTGAACCTGTCGGGCGGCATCGTGACAACGATTGTCGCCGTGTCCTGCGCGCTCGTCGGCGCTTACGCCTTCAAGGGGCCATTCTGGGCCCTGTCGGCGGGGTGGTTGTCGGCCGGGACTTTGGCGGCGGGCCTCGCGGGGATCAACGCGATCGCGAACCTCATCGGGGGCGGCCTCATGGTGAACATCGTCGGCCTCGTGAAGGAAGCGACGGGGAGCTTCGCACTCGGCATGCTTCCTGTCGCGGCGCTTGATGCGGCCGCCGCCGTCTGCGTCCTCATGATCAGCCGCGCGCACGCCCGCGACGCACGCGCGGCCGCAGCTCTGGCCTGACGTCAAGCCAGCGACCTGCCTGGCGCGGCGGTCGTCGAAGCGCCCGGCCATGCCATTCCGTCCGGACCACCGAGTGCGGATCCCATCATCCCTCGAGGACGTGCGATGTCGTTCTTCGCTCCCCCACCGACCGTGACGGCCGAGATATTCACGCGGCTGCCGGACCGGTTCCGCAAACCCAGGCCGACCGCGTGGGCGACCGCGAACCGTGGCGGACACGCGATCGACTCCTTTTTGGAGGGGCCGGTCTTCGACCGCGCCGGCCGGCTCTACGTGACCGACATCCCGTTCGGTCGCATCTTCCGCATCGATCCGAATGGGACATGGGAACTCGTCGCGGAATATGACGGCTGGCCGAACGGGCTGAAAATCCATCGCGACGGACGCATCTTCATCACCTGCTACAAGCGCGGGATCATGCTGCTCGATCCCGAGGCCGGGTCGGTGACGCCCTTCCTGGAGACTGCCGGTTCGGAAGGGTTCCGAGGCGTCAACGATCTCACCTTCGCCCAGAACGGCGACCTCTACTTCACGGACCAGGGCCAGACGGGCCTGCAGGACCCGACCGGTCGCGTCTATCGCCTTCGCCCGTCCGGCGAACTGACCTGCCTCATCGACACGGTGCCGAGTCCGAACGGCATCGTGATTGACAGCGCCATGACGAATCTCTTCGTCGCCGTGACGCGGGCGCAGCAGATCTGGCGCATCCCGCTCGGGACGAGCGGGCTCGTGTCGAAAGTCGGCGTCTTCTCGCAACTCCACGGCGGGATGGGAGGTCCGGACGGCATCGCGCTCGATGCCGAAGGATGCCTCGTCGTCGCCCATACCGGCTTCGGCTCGATCTGGCGCCTGTCTCCGGTCGCCGAACCGATCCTGCGCGTGAAGTCCCCGGCCGGCATCTCGACCACCAACATCGCCTATGGCGGGCCGGATCACGCGACCCTCTTCATCACCGAGTCCCAGACTGGGAGCATCCTGACGGCGCGCATGCCTGCTCCTGGTCAGGAATTGTTCTCGCACACCTGAACGGAAGCGCCTCATGACCAAGTTGACGACGCGGCGCGATCACCTCGCGCTCCTCGTGGCCGGGGTCGCGCTGGGCGCCGGCACGCGTCGAGCCTCGGCTCAAGCGGTGCGCTGGTCCGCGGGAACGGAACGCCCCTCGATCACGATTCCCCTGAACGCGACCGATTGCCACCACCACATCTACGACGCGCGCTTTCCCCCATCCCCGAGCGCGACCCTGCGGCCCCCCGATGCCAGCGCCGAAGATTACCGGCAGTTGCAGCGCCGACTGGGCCTCACGCGCAACGTCGTCGTGCAACCGTCGACCTACGGGATCGACAATCGGCTGCTCGTCGAGTCGGTCAGAGCCTTCGGCGACAGCGCGCGCGGCATTGCGATGCTCGATGCGACCGTCACCTCGGCCGAACTGCAACGCCTGCATGAGGCCGGCATCCGGGGCGTGCGGTTCGGCACGCGGCTCCCGGGCGGCGCATCCATGGACGACATGGAGCCGGTCGCCCGCAAGATCGCGGAGCTGGGCTGGCACATCCAGCTCGTGTCCGAGGGCGAAAAGATCGTCGAGTTGCGGGACGTGCTGGAGCGCCTGCCTGTCCCTGTGGTGTTCGACCACATGGGTCATCTTCCGGAGCCGGCCGGCCCCGACCACCCCGCCTTTCGCGTGATCGCGAACCTGATCGAAACCCGCGGTGCCTGGGTGAAGCTGACCGGTGCATACATCCTCTCCAAGGTCGGCCCGCCCAGCTATGCCGACCGAAGCCGGCTCGCACGCGCCTACGTCAAGTTCGCCCCCGAGCGGCTCGTCTGGGGGAGCGACTGGCCGCATCCCACGTCGCCTGTCGATGCGAAGCCCGACGACGCCATCCTGCTGGATCTGCTGGCGGACTGGGCTCCGGATCCCAAGCTGCAAGCCCGGATCCTCGTCTCGAATCCGGCCACGCTCTACGGGTTCTGAGCCGTTCGGAGGCAGCGCGGGACACGAGGCAGCGGGAACCGAAACGAATGAAGTCCGTCGAGAGCCGCCATTCCGCGGAGGACGCCCGATCGGCTCAGCGCAGCACCACGATGCGCCAACGCTGGGCCAAAAAACTCGACAAAGATAGGGAGGTGAACAATGAGAACGTTCGATCGGTCGAGGCACGATATCCTGAAGGCTGCTGTTGTTTGCGCCGTGTCGGCGGGCCTGTCGCAAACGGGATGACATTCACCAGCCGTTAGGCATACCTACCCAGCTTGCCGCCTCCATCCCGGGAGCCGGCCCATGATCCTCACCGCCCTCGCGCTCAAGCTGAAGCGCCAGGCCCGCGGCGACTTCACGAGTCGGCACTTCGAGGCCATGCTGATCGTCCAGACCGTCTCCTGGTCCCTGCGCGACGCCCTGAGCGACCGGGACATCGAGGAGATGCTGCTGGAGCGCGACCTGACTGTCGACCACTCCACGATCAATCGCTGGGTGCTCGCCGACGCGCCCTCGATCGAGCGCCGGCTGCGCCAATTCCGCAAGCCGCACCGCGGGCCGGTGCGCGTCGACGAGACCTCCATCCGGATCCGCGGCCAGTGGCGCTCCCTGGATCGGGCCATCGATAAGCACGGCGAGCCGGTCGACTTCCTCCTCCCCGCCCACCGCGATCTGGACGCCGCCAAGCGGTTCTTCCGCACGATGCTGCAGGATCAGCCGCTTCTCGCTCCTGACCGGATCGGCACGGATGGGGCTGGTCCCGACCCGCCGGCCCTCGCCGAGAGCCGCGAGGCGGGCCTGCTACCCCGCACGCCCACGCACTCCGTGACCAAGCCCCTGCAGCAAGGGAGCGAGGGCGACCATTTCCGGATGAAAAGGCCGATGCCGTGGGTCGGGGGTTTCCAGCCCTTCGCCACTGCGCGGCGCACGATCCAGGGCTTCGAGGCCATGCGGTGGCTGCGCAAGGGCTTCGGGTTCGCGGGGGCGTGGACCGTGTGCGAGCAGAACCAGCGGCTCGCCTCCTGCTTCGGACTTCCCGTTGCAAACAAAGCGTGAAAGCGGGGCAGCGTAGTCACTGCTGCGGCCTGTTCCCGAGTTTGCGACCGGCCCCGTCCCGAATCATGCGGGCCAGACCCGCGATGAGCCTGACCTGCTCGATCCGGAAGACCGTCTCGATTGCTTGATGGGTGTCGGCCGCCGCCACGCTTCCCGTTCACGGGAGGAGCGAGGGGCGAGGCAAGTCATGGCGGACAGCGGGCCTCAGCGGCCGGCCATCCTGTCGCGAAGCCGGTCTTCCTGCTCGGCGAGCTCCGGCGTAAAGGCATCGCCGAAGTCGGCAGCCTCGACGACCGGGCGGATCTCGATCTCGCTTGGGCCCGGCATCGGGTTAGGGCAGCGCTTCACCCACTCGACTGCCTCAGCCATGTCCCTGACCTCCCACAGCCAGAAGCCGGCGACCAGCTCGCGGGTCTCGGCGAAGGGCCCATCGGTGACGGTGCGGCTCGGGCCGTCGAAGGCCACGCGTTTGCCCTGAGCCGAGGGCTTCAGACCCTCGCCCGCCAGCATGATGCCGGCGTTGACCAGTTCCTCATTGTACTTGCCCATGGCCTCAAGAAGCTCTGACGAGGGCATGATGCCCGCTTCGCTATCTTTCGTCGCCTTCACCAAAACCATCACGCGCATCGTCTTGTCTCCTATGACGCCGAGGCCGCACCGATCTCCCTGCTGCTACGACGAACAGAAGACGAGGCGATCGACAGCTCGTCGAAGATTTTTTTCGGGTGAGTGGAGCCACCAGCCTCCAGGCGTTGGAACCGGAGCCGGACCGGCCGGGTCGGGTGAGGCCGACAAGCAACGCCATGGAAAGGTCGCAACGCCCACCTAGCCAAGGAGCCGGAACTGACGACTGCTTTGGGTCACACTCGGTCGTAGAACCGAGCCAATGAAGGTCGGCTTTCCCATTTCCCAGGACCTTGGACCAGCGAGCCTGTGGTGAGCGCACCCTCGGTCCGAGGTGGGCTTCAAATCACTCGTTACCGTGACGCCTCATCAATCTTCGTTGCCGTCGAGGAGGCTGAAATCTTTCTGGATCTGGATGCTATCACACATAGCTCAGGCCGACCGGAAGGGGCTTCGTGCCCCTTCGATCAGAGTCTTGACTTTCTCGTTAAGTTGAGGAAGTCACTGATTTGGGATCAACGGGGCACCGAGGGCCCCTCCTGATCGGCGCGGTTCCTTCCTTCCCAGGGCGTCCGCCGATCGAGCCAGACAGTGCTCACCGCTTGGCCTCGTCGCTTGCAGCGCCCCTTCGGGCCGGCGCTCGCTTCACCGCCCCCCGGCGGTTCCATCGTTCCCTGCCATTTCCGGCGCGGCCGAGCCGCTGCCTCCAGGGTTCGCGCGCCGACACCAAGCGAGACACCCATGAGCTTCATTCTTACGCTCAAGCTGATTGCCATTGTCCTGGAGGTCACGATCATCGTGATCGAGCTGAGCCACCTGCTCGGGTAAGGCGGCCTCGGCCCTCCCCCGTTGGGGAGGGCCACCCTCCATACACCGCACCTATGCGAGGAGCGCTATTTTGATTTCCTGACATGCAATCCTTACAGGTTTAAGTGTCTGAAAAACCGTCTTTTTCTGGGCGCAGGCAGAGGCCATGATCCGAATGCGGCGCAATCTTCCGGAATGCGCCACAAGCTGCCATTGAGGTCCCAACCTCCGGACATCCGCACCTGACGCGATTTCAGGTCTTTGTCCTTCGACACGCGTTCAGGTTCGCGGTGGCCGCCTGCAAGCGCGGCTTCTCCTCATTCCTGCCAGTCATCGCTTGCTGAAAATTAGCGATTGGACCCGGGCCGCAGAACGGCCCATGAATCCGATAACCGAGATGGCCCCGGGCAGGCACGAAAGTGCTCAGGCCCACGCCTCCGATCTGTACAAGCTTAGCCGATAAACCAACGAAGTCCCGGCGTGGCATTTCTGCCATCGAAGTCCTGCATCAAGAGGACTCGATGATGGCTGCGTCGAGGTTCCAGGAAACGCGCACCTTGGAGGAACGATGTCCAGCCTCGGGCATCAGGCGGCATTGCCCGTCCGCACTGACAAGCAGAGCAGTCAACACGGTCTCGATGCGGCTCTGAAACGGATCGGCGTTCCGATCGCGCTGCTCGCTGCGGTCGCGATCTGGCTCGCTCCGACACCCGACGGTCTTTCAGTCGCCGGCCACAAGGCCTTGGCGCTCTTCGGAGGCATCTTCGCCCTCTATCTGACGGAGGCGATCCCACTCGCCGTCACAAGCCTCCTCATCGTACCCGCCGCCGCCCTGTCCGGCATCACGAGCGTGCGCGGCGCGCTAGAAGGCTTCTCCTCCTCCTCTGCCTACTTGATCGTCGGCGCGTTCATCCTCGCCACCGCCATGGTCAAGACCCGCTTGGCCGAGCGCATCACCTACTTGATCCTCTCAGCGATCGGGTCGGCGCCGAGGCGCATCACCCTCGGGGTCTGCCTCGTCAACATCGTGCTGGCCTTTCTGGTCCCTTCCTCGACGGCCCGGACCGCGATCCTGCTGCCCGAGTGCCTGAGCATCCTGGCACTCTACGGCGCCACCGGCCGCTCCACGTTCGCGGTGAACCTGCTCCTCACCCTCACGATGACGAACGCCACGATCGGGGCCGGCATCCTGACCGCGACCGTCCCCAACCCCGTGACCGTGGAGTTCGTCGCCAAGGCGAGCGGCCACACGATCTCCTACGCCGAGTGGCTCCTCTACGGCTTCCCGCCGGCGCTCCTCATGACCTTCGCGACCTGGGCACTGATCCAGAAGGTCTTCCCCGTCGATGTCGATCCGGCCCAGGCGGACATCGACGGCACCATCCGTACGAACTTGGCAGGGCTCGGCCGGATGTCGGCCGCCGAGTGGCGCACCTTCCTGGTGTTCAGCCTCGTCACCCTGCTGTGGGCGACCCAGACCTTCACGCAGTTCGACACCACCGTCGTGTGCCTCGCCGGCGTCGTCCTCCTGTTCCTGCCCGGCTTCGGGGTCATCACCTGGGAGGACGCCAACAAGGGCGTGTCCTGGCAAGTCCTGCTCGTGGCCGGTGGCGGCATCTCGCTCGGCGACATTCTTCTGAAGACCGGCGCGGCGGCGTGGCTCGCGAACGCGATCTTCCACGGGCTCGGCCTTGGGGGCGCCTCCACCCTTGTGGTCATCGTCGTGGTGATGTTCATCGTCCAGTACCTGCACGTCGTCTTCGTCGGCACGACCGCGATGGCGACGGCCCTGCTGCCGATCATCTTAGGCATGGCCGGCACGGCGCAGATCGACGCGGTGGCGCTCGCTCTGCCGGCCGGCATGATCATCGGCGGCTACCCGCTGCTGATGTTCTACAACACGCTGCCCAGCATCATCGTGCATGGAACCGGGCGCCTGAGGGTCAGCGACTTTCCGAAAGTCGGCATCGTGATCTGCGCGCTCGCCTGCCTCGTCTACGCGCTCTGCGCAGCAACCTACTGGCGTTGGCTCGGACTTTACTGAAGCTTGAATAAGCCGCGCCCGCCTCAACTGTCACACCGTCGATTGGACATCCGCCATGACTCTTCCCCTCGCGGGCGTTCGCGTCCTTGATTTATCCAACGTGCTCGCCGGCCCGTTCTGTGGCTACCATCTCGCGCGCCTCGGCGCGGAGGTCATCAAGGTCGAGAACCCGAAAGGCGGCGATCTCGCCCGCCGGCTCGGGGCCGATCCGGCCATGGCCGAGCGCCTGATGGGCCTCTCCTTCGTGGCGGTGAATGCCGGCAAGCAGTCGGTCGCCATCGACTTCAAGGCGAAGGCTGGCAAGGAGATCTTCCTGCGCTTAGTCGAGAAAGCCGACGTGGTGCTGGAAAACTTCCGGCCGAAGGTGATGGAGCGGCTCGGGCTCGGCTACGACGTGCTGTCGGAACGCAACCCGCGGCTCGTCTACTGCGCCATCTCGGGCTTCGGCCAGAGCGGGCCCTGGCAGGGCCGCCCGGCCTACGACCAGATCGTCCAGGGCCTGTCGGGCGCTATGAGCGTGACCGGCGACGCCGCGACGGCACCGCTGCGCACCGGCTTCCCGATCTCCGACACGATCGCCGGCATCACCGCCGCCTTCGCGATCTCGTCCGCCCTCGTTGAGCAGCGCACCACCGGGCGGGGCCGGCGCATCGACGTGTCGCTGCTCGAAGCGACGCTCGCGGCGATGGGCTGGGTGGTGTCGAACCACCTCAACGCCAACGTCGATCCGCAACCGATGGGCAACGAGAACTTCACGGCCGCACCTTCGGGCACTTTCCAGACCGCGAGCGGCCCTCTCAACGTCGCGGCCAACGAGCAGAAGCAGTATGAGGCCCTCTGCGACCTCGTCGGGCGGCCCGACCTCAAGACCGATCCGCGCTTCGCCGAGCGCCAAGCGCGCAAGCGCAACCGGGCGGTGCTCTCGGCGGAGCTGAACACGGCCCTGCAGGCCCGCCCAGCAAAGGAATGGGAGGCGCTGTTCAACGCCAGCGGCATCCCGGCGGGCTGCGTGCTCGGCGTGCCGGAGATCCTGCGCGAGGAGCAGGTGGTCGGACGCCGCTTCGTCGAGACGCTGCCGGAGACGGTGAAAGACGCTCAGCCGATGCGGGTCACCCGGCCGGGCTTCCTGCTCGATGAGGCCTATCCCGTTCCCGCTCCCCCGCCGCGGCTCGGCCAGGACACCGAACGCTGGCTCGCGGAACTCGGCTACGGCGCGAACGACATTGCGGCCCTGCGCGAGCAGGGAACGATCACCTCTGATAACCGCCCGACCGTCGCACCCTCGGCAAAGCTCCCCGAGATCAAGGTGCGCGCCGAGACGTCGAGCAGCTGAGACAGCCCCCACACGGAGACCGACGATGGCTGACAAGGATCCGGCCGCCCTTCTGGACGCGGCGAGAACCTGGTGGTCGACCGAGATCATCGACATGAAGCCGGGCGTGATCCGGTTCCGCGGCTACCCGATCGAGCAGCTGATCGGGGCGGTCAGCTTTCCGCAGATGATCTGGCTGATGCTGCGCGGCAGTCTGCCGTCGCTCAACGAAAGCGCTCTGCTCGAAGCGGCGCTCGTCGCGGCGGTCGATCACGGCCCGCAGGCGCCCTCGATCGCGATCAGCCGGATGGCCGTGACCTGCGGCCTGCCGCTCAATGGCGCGATGGCCTCGGCGATCAACGTGCTGGACGACGTCCACGGCGGGGCTGGCGAGCAGTGCATGGAGCTCTACGCCGATATCGCGCGGCATCTCGACGCCGGTTTACCGTTGGAGCAGGCGGTCGAGGCCGGCGTCGATGCGTTTATGGCGGCCCATGGGAAGATCGTGTCCGGGTTCGGCCATCGCTTCCACCCGGTCGATCCGCGGGCTCCGCGGCTGCTGGGGCTGGTGGAGGCGGCCCGGGAGAGGGGCGTGGTGAGCGGGCGGTTCGCCGAGATCGGCCGCACCGTCGAGGCGTTGCTTCAGCGCCGCAAGGGCCGCCCCATTCCGATGAACATCGACGGCGCGACCGCGGTGATCTACGCGGAGCTGGGCTTCTCACCGCCGCTCGGTCGCGGCCTGTTCATCCTGTCGCGCTCGGTCGGCATCCTGGCCCATGCCTGGGAGCAGACCCGACAGGGCGGGCGCATCAAGGGGCCGATGCCGCCGAGCGTGCCCTACAGCTACACAGGCCCGGCGCCGCGGGATTTTCCCGGCTGATCCGTGAGTGCCGCCCCAGCTGGCGAGAGGCGCAGAGGGCTCCGATGATTGAGCGAAGATCCGCCAACTACCTGCCTGTCCGCCCGGACTGGCTGGCCACAGGCCATGAGGAGCCGCTGGAGCCCGAGCTGCCGATCATCGACGCGCACCACCATCTGTGGGACCGGCCCGGCTGGCGCTACCTCTTCGACGAATACCTCGCTGACATCGGCGGGAGTGGGCACGCCGTTCAGGCGAGCGTCTTCATGCAGGCGCAAGCGATGTATCGAGCCGATGACTCGGGCCCGATGCGCGTGGTTGGGGAAACCGAGTTCGCCAATGGCGTCGCTGCCATGGCGGCGAGCGGGCAGTACGGCCCAGTGCGCCTGTGCGCGGGCATCGTCGGGCATGCCGACCTTCGGCTCGGGGACGCCGTCGCGGAGGTCCTGGAAGCTCATCTCCGCGCGGGGAACGGGCGCTTCCGCGGCATCCGCCACATCACGGTCTGGGACACCGATGCGACCCTGATGAACCCGCTGAGTGCGGGGCCTCCGGGTTTGCTGTCGGATACGGCCTTCCGGGCCGGCTTCGCCCGGCTCGCGCCGCTCGGTCTCAGCTTCGACGCGTGGCTCTTCCATCCTCAGCTCGACGAGCTGACCGATCTGGCAAGAACCTTTCCCGACACGACGATCGTACTCGATCATTGCGGCGGCATCCTCGGCATCGGCGCCTATGCGGGGCGGCGGCAGGAGATCTTCGCGGCGTGGTCACGGTCGATCCGCGCACTCGCCCAGTGTCCGAACGTCTCCGTGAAGCTCGGCGGCCTCGGCATGCGCATGAACGGCTTCGGCTTTGAGACGGGCCGGATGCCGCCGACGTCTCAGCACCTCGCCGAGACGTGGCGCCCCTACATTGAGACCTGCATCGAAGCCTTCGGCGCGACGCGTTGCATGTTCGAGAGCAACTTCCCGGTCGACAAAGGCTCCTACGGCTACGGCACTGTCTGGAACGCCTTCAAGCGCCTGACGGCGGGGGCCAGCAGCGACGAGCGCATGGCTTTGTTCAGCGGGACGGCCACCCGCGTCTACGCCGTCACCCTGCCGTCCTGAGCCGCGGCCCGGGCCGAGGAAGGGCTCGGATCGGGCGAGAGCAGCATGCTCCCTTGCGTCTGAAGCAGCGTCACCACGCGCAGGGCCGCTGGCGAAAGATAGCCCTCGCGGCGGTACACGCAGCCGAGCGGGCGGCGCATCGTGGTGGCGTCCAGGCCGAGCCGTTCCAGCCGGCCGCCGAGCCGGTCCGGCAGCAGGTTGCGCGTCGAGGTGAAGCTCAGGAGGTCGGTCTCGCCGATCAGCCGGGGCAGCATCGTGATCGAGTTCGTCTCGATCTGGACCGCCGGTCCGGGCAGGCCGTGGGCCTGGAAGACCGTGTCCAGCCACTGGCGCATGGCGACGCTCTTCGCGGGCAGCACCCACTTCCACTTCACCAGATCCTCGATGCTCAAGGGTCGGCCGCACAGGGGATGGCCCCGGGCGGCCACCACCACCACGTCGTCGGTCCCGAAGGTCACGTGCGCGAACTCGTCGTGGTCGCTCGCCAGGACGGGCCCGATGATGAGATCGAGCTGATTGTCGCGCAGGGCCGTCCGCAGTACGCCGCTCATCCCGATCTGCAGCTCGACCGTGACGGCAGGCGCCGCGGCGATCAGGGCCCGGCAGACCTGCGGCAGCAGGTACTCCGCCATCGTGGCGCCGGTCCCGATTCGGACGTGCCCGGCCGCCCCGGCCGCGAAATCGCTCACCTCGCGGAGCGCCTCGTCCATGGCGGTCCGCATCCTCCGCGCCCGGGCGAGCAGCACCTCGCCGACCTGCGTGAGCGCGAGGCCGCGGCTGGAGCGCGCGAACAGCTCGGCCCCGACGGACGCCTCCAGGCGCTGGATGCACTTCGTCAGGGCCGGCTGCGTCCGGCCGAGGCGCTCGGCCGCCCGTCCGAGATGACCCAGATCCGCGATCACCTCGAAATACGCCAGATCGCGCAGGTCCATGAATTCCTCCCGGTTATTGTTCGCTGAAAATTAGCGATTGGACCCCGGCCCGGTCTGCATGACACAGAACAGGCTGCCAATCCAAGCGTCCGGCACGCCCAAAGGCTCGGCGCGAAGCAAGTCGGCCCAAGCCCGAATGCTGGCAGTCTGTTGAGGGAGGATACGATGATCGTCGCTGCGGCGGCCGACGGAGGCATTCTGCCGGAGACGCATGAGCGTCAGCTGGCGAGCGCCATTCGCAAGAATACTTGGCGCCTGGTTCCGATCCTGGGCCTCGCCTACCTGTTCAACTATCTCGACCGGACCAGCGTCGGGTTCGCCGCCCTGCAGATGAACCAGGCGATCGGACTCACGGCTGCGCAGTTCGGCTGGGGCGCGGGTATCCTCTTCTTCAGCTACTGCCTGCTCGAAGTGCCGAGCAACATCGCCATGTACCGCTTCGGCGCGCGGCTCTGGCTCGCCCGGATCATGATCACCTGGGGGCTCGCTGCGGCGGCGACGGCCTTCGCGGTCGGGCCGATGAGCTTCTACGTCATTCGGTTCCTGCTTGGCGTATTCGAGGCCGGCTTCTTCCCGGGCGTCATCTGGTACATCTCGATCTGGTTCCCGGCCCGGTACCGCACGCAGGTGTTGGCGCTGTTCATGGCCTCGACGCCCCTGTCGTCGCTCCTCGGCAGCCCGATCTCGGCGGCCCTCCTCGGCATGGACGGCATCCTAGGGCTTGGAGGATGGCAGTGGATGTTCCTGATCGAAGGCCTCCCGGCCTGCCTGCTCGGTCTTGCCTGCCTGTGGCTCCTCGCCGACACGCCCAAGGACGCGACCTGGCTCACCGAGGGCGAGCGGGCTGCGCTGATCGCCGAACTCGCCGCCGACAAGCATGAGAAGCCGAAGAAGGATCTGTGGGCCGCCATGAAGGACATCCGAGTCCTCATGCTCACTGGGATCACCTTCGCGTTCACCATCGGCTCCTACGGCATCGGCATCTGGCTGCCGCTGATCCTCAAGAACCACGGCCTGAGCACGATGCAGATCGGCTGGGTCACGGCGATCCCCTACCTGTTCGCAACGATCGGCATGCTGGCCTGGGCGCGGCTCGTCGATGCCGCCGGGCGCAAGATCTACAACCTTATGACCGCGCTGATATGCGGCGCCCTTGGCCTCGCCCTCTCGGTCGTGTTCTCGTCGCTCATCCCAGCCGTCGCCTGTCTGACGCTCGCGCTGATCGGCACCATCTCCGCCCGCACCGTGTTCTACACGATCCCGCAAGGTTTCCTGACCGGGGCGGCCGCCGCCGGAGGGCTGGCCTTCATCAACTCGGTGGGTGCGTTCGGCGGCTTCGTCGGCCCCTATCTGGTTGGCTTCCTCAAGGATGCGACGGGATCGTTCGACGCCGGCATGCTTGGCATGGCCGCCATCCTGTTCGCCTCGACATTGCTGGCCTGGTCGCTGAAACTGGTCATCCGAAACGCCTGAGACAGAAGGGCCAAGCGATCCGACGAGCAGGCTCGACGCCGTCAGGGCTGCGCAAGCGATCGCCTCATCGCCCTCGGCAGGAAAGGGAGGAAATTCTCATGCGGAAGGGATCTGACCTCCTGGTCCAGGCCCTCGAGAACGAAGGCGTCGACCGGATCTTCGGCATTCCGGGCGAGGAGAACCTCGATGTCGTCGAGAGTCTGCGCACCTCCCGGATCGAGCTGGTTCTCACCCGTCACGAGCAGGCCGCGGCCTTCATGGCCGCCACCCATGGACGCCTGACGGGTCGGCCGGGCGTCTGCCTCTCGACCCTTGGCCCAGGCGCCCTGAACTTCACGACAGGAGCGGCCTACGCGCATCTCGGCGCCATGCCGATGCTGATGATCACCGGCCAGAAGCCGATCCTGAGCGCCCGCCAGGCCCGCTTCCAGATCGTCGACATCATCGGGGCGATGCGCCCGATCACCAAGATGACCCGCCAGATCGTCTCGGCGGCCTCAATCCCGACCCTCGTGCGCGACGCCTTCCGGGTCGCCACCGAGGAGCGCCCCGGCCCGGTCCACCTCGAACTGCCCGAGGACATCGCGGCCGAGACGGCCGACGTCGCGATGGTGCCCTCGCACCCGATCGACCGGCCGGTGGCGGCGTCCGCCGCCATTGAGCGCGCGGCTGCGATGATCCTGAGTGCGCAACGCCCGCTGATCATGATTGGCGCAGCCGGCAACCGGCCGCGGCTGGTCGAGGCGCTCTCCGATTTCGTGCGGCGGACGCGCATCCCCTTCTTCAACACCCAGATGGGCAAGGGCGCGGTCACGGGCGGCTCGAATCTCTATCTCGGCACCGCGGCGCTCTCCGAGCGGGACTACGTGCATCAGGCGATCGACCGGGCGGACCTGATCATCTCGATCGGGCACGACACGGTGGAGAAGCCTCCCTTCCTGATGGGGCAGGTCGCGGGCGGCCCCAAGGTCATCCACATCGGCTACGTCTCGGCGAGCGTCGAGCAGGTATTTCACCCGGATGCCGAGGTGGTGGGCGATATCGGTTCGACCGTGACGGCGCTCGCCGACCGGCTCGGCGGGCGGCTCGATCCGGATCCCGGCATGCTCGACCTGCGCCGCTCGATCCTGGAGCGCATCAATGACCGGGCCGAGGAGGATCGCTTCCCGGTGACGCCGCAGCGCCTCGTGCATGACGTTCGTGCGGTGATGCCGGAGGACGGCATCGTCTGCCTCGACAACGGCATGTACAAGATCTGGTTTGCCCGCAACTATCGCACGCACGTCGCCAACACGTTGCTTCTCGACAACGCGCTCGCCACGATGGGCGCGGGGCTCCCCTCCGCCATGATGGCGAAGCTCCTGAATCCGGGCCGGAGGGTGATGGCGGTGTGCGGCGATGGCGGATTCATGATGAACTCGCAGGAGCTCGAGACCGCGGTCCGGCTGAAACTCGACCTCGTGGTGCTCATCCTCGATGATTCGGCCTACGGGATGATCCGCTGGAAGCAGGCGGTCGACGCTTTCGCCGATTACGGCATGACCTTCGGCAACCCGGACTTCGTCGCCTACGCCAATTCCTACGGCGCAACCGGGCATCGGATCACCGCGGTGAAGGACCTGATCCCGACGCTCGAAGCCGCCTTCGCGGCGGGCGGGGTCCATCTCGTGGCGGTCCCGGTCGATTATGCCGAGAACATGCGCGTCCTCGTTGAGGAGCTCCAACACAAAGCCGGCGCAGCCGAGCCGACCGGCTAGAGCCATTTTCCGACGAAGTGAATCCCGGTTCGTCGCAGACGATGCAGCAATCAAAGGTTTAGAGTGGCGATCCGTTCCGACGTGAAGGAATACCGCTCGAACCTGCTGCCCTTCGGACTTGCGCGACGCGACACTCTTGGAGGCGCCCATGACCACGATGACCGTTGAGGATCGCTTGCTCTCCCTCAAGCGGCCCGATCTGCTCCGAACCCAGGCCTATATCGACGGGGCCTTCGTGGATGCCGACAGCGGCGAGACCATCGCGGTCGACAACCCGGCCACGGGCCAGGTCCTCGGAACGGTGCCCAGGATGGGCGCCGCCGAAACGGAGCGCGCCATCGCCGCAGCCCAGGCGGCGCTGCCCGACTGGCGGGGGCGCACCGCCAAGGAGCGCGCCGCGATCCTGCGCCGCTGGTTCAGCCTGATCCTGGAGAACCAGGACGATCTCGCCGCCATCATGACCGCCGAGCAGGGCAAGCCGCTGCCCGAGAGCCGCGGCGAGATCGCCTACGCGGCCGCCTTCATCGAGTGGTTCGCCGAGGAGGCCAAGCGCGTCTACGGCGACGTCATCCCGGCCCACGGGCCGGACAAGCGGATCGTCGTGCTCAAGCAGCCGATCGGCGTCTGCGCGGCGATCACGCCCTGGAACTTCCCGGCCGCCATGATCACCCGCAAGGCCGGACCGGCGCTGGCCGCCGGCTGCACCATGGTGCTCAAGCCCGCAAGCCAGACGCCGTTCTCGGCGCTGGCGCTGTGCGCGCTGGCGCAGCAGGCCGGGATCCCCCCGGGGGTGCTCTCCTGCCTGACCGGCTCGGCCCAGGCGATCGGCGGGGCGATGACCGCCAGCCCGATCGTGCGCAAGCTCTCCTTCACCGGCTCGACCGAGATCGGCCGCGAACTGCTTGCGCAGTGCGCCAAGACCATCAAGAAGACCTCGATGGAGCTGGGCGGGAATGCGCCGTTCATCGTCTTCGACGATGCGGACCTCGATCTCGCGGTGAAGGGCGCGATCGCCTCGAAGTACCGCAACGCCGGCCAGACCTGCGTGTGCGCCAACCGCATCCTGGTGCAGGACGGCATCTACGATGCCTTCGCGGAGCGCCTGGCGAGCGCCGTGCAGGCCATGCGGGTGGGCGACGGCTTTGCGGCCGGCACGGTGATCGGGCCGCTGATCGACGCCCAGGCGGTGGTGAAGGTCGAGGAGCACATCAGGGACGCCCTCGACAAAGGGGCGCGGCTCCTCACGGGCGGGCGGCGCCACGCGCTGGGCGGCAGCTTCTACGAGCCGACGGTGCTGAGCGGGACGACCCCCGCGATGAAGATCTTCCGGGAGGAGACGTTCGGGCCGGTGGCGCCGCTGTTCCGGTTCCGCACCGAGGAGGAGGCGGTGGCACTGGCGAACGACACCGAGTTCGGGCTGGCCTCGTACTTCTACGGCCGCGACATCGGCCGGGTGTGGCGGGTGGCCGAGGCGCTCGAATACGGCATTGTGGGCATCAACGAGGGGATCATCTCGACCGAGGTGGCGCCGTTCGGGGGCGTCAAGGAGAGCGGGCTCGGCCGCGAGGGCTCGCATTACGGCATCGAGGACTATCTGGAGATCAAGTATCTCTGCATGGGCGGCATATAGATTGCGGTTGCTAATTTAACGCGACGCTGAGGGCGCCAATCCAGGGACGCCTCAGCGCCGCAGCCGCGCGCACCGGAAGGCATTTTACAAGCCTCGGCATCACGGATGGTAGGATTGCCATCCACGTTAGAAGGTTCGGCCTGTCAGCTTGTTCAATACAAATCGGTAACTGGTGATCAATGGCACTTGGTAGCGTTCGTGTTTTCGACTCTGTCTCGCCGGCAAATTTTCTTGATGACCCCGCTCAGGAACCAGGGGATGGGCTTGAGTGATCGGTCATTGAGGCTCTGCCGAGCCGTTGACGCAATGCAAGGTGTTGAGCTGCTGTCTCCCGTTGCGTAGCCTGTCGGACGTTCAGTGACCGCGGCCAAGTCCCGGAACGGGTCAGAGGCTCCCTTTTAGGTTCCATACGCCGCGCTTATGCGAATGAGATGAGGATCGGCAGGTGCGAGTCGAAGGGTTTCGACAGGTCCGCTCTCGGGTGTCGAGCGGCCATTTCGACGGCACTCACTGAAGGTCTGCAAGTGGCGGATTCTGTTGAAAACTCGGCTGTTGCGCCGGCAGTTTTGGGGTGATTCACTCCCGTTGAGAGACGGGGATTGAAGCAGATGATGGGACCGCGGCAAGTCGAGCAAGGTGCCCTGTTCTACGAGTTCTCGCTCGATACCCACGTCCCAGCCGACCATCTGCTGCGCGCCATCGACCGCTTCGTCGACCTGACCGGACTGCGCCAGGACCTCTCTCCCTTCTACGCCTCGACGGGCCGCGCTTCTGTCGACCCCGAGTTGATGATCCGCATGCTGATCATCGGCTACGGCCGTGGCATCCGCTCCGAGCGCCGGCTCGGCGACGAGGTCCACCTCAACCTCGCCTAGCGTTGGTTCTGCCGGCTCGGCCTGGACGGGCGCGTGCCCGACCATTCCACCTTCTCCAAGAACCGCCACGGCCGCTTCCGCGACAGCGACCTCCTGCGCCGCCTGTTCGCGCGCGTGTTGGCCCGCTGCATCGCGGAAGGACTCGTGGGCGGGGAAGGCTTTGCGGTGGATGGCCGCCTGATCCAGGCCGACGCCAGTCGGCAGAAGGGCGTCGAGGGATCCGCCGGCCTGCCGCCCGAGGCCGTGAGCCGGGCCGCTCAGGAGTACCTGGCCGTGCTCGACGCGGCGGCCTTCGGGGCTGCCACACCAGTGCCGCCCAAGTTCCTCTCACCCGCTGATCCGGCCGCCCGCTGGACCGGTGCCCATGGCGGGCTGGCCTTCTTCGCCGACACGGCCAATGACCTGATCGACCGCGACCCTGCGATCATCGTTGATGTCGAGGCAACCACCGCCATCCGGCAGGCCGAGGTCACGGCCGCCAAGCGCATGCTCGAGCGGTCGCGCGCGAGCTTCGGCCTCTATCCGGCCCGGCTTGCCGGCGACAGCGGCTCTGGCTCGGCCGAGATGCTGGGCTGGCTCGTCTCCGAGCAGGGCATCGCGCCGCACATCAGCGTGTTCGACAAGTCGGAGCGCACGGATGGCACCTTCTCGCGCGCCGACTTCAGCTACGACCAGCCCGGCGATGTCTACCGCTGCCCGGCGGGTACGATGCTGACCACGCCGGGCAGCCGGGTCAACGGCGGGGCGACGCTCTTGGATCGGGCGAGCACGTTCGACTGCATGGCGTGCCCGTTGAAGGCGCGATGCTGCCCAAACGGTCCGGTGCGCAAGATCCCACGCTCGATCTCCGAGGGGGCGCGGGACATGGCGCGCGACATCGCGCGATCTGACGAGGGCAAGACGTCGCGGCGTGAGCGCAAGAAGGTCGAGATGTTGTTTGCCCACCTCAAGCGCCTCTTGAAGCTGGATCGGCTCCGGCTGCGGGGTCCGAACGGAGCCCGCGACGAGTTCCACCTCGCCGCAGCTGCTCAGAACCTGAGGAAGCTCGCCAAGCTCGTCCCGGTCCCGCAGCCGAGCCCGGCTTGATCGGCGGGAGGCACTCCGTGCCCCACGAGGGTCGCTCCTCGCAGCCACCGCTGATCCAGCCTGCCCGCGAGTTTTGCAACGAAATCCACCCATTGCAATCGTCCGGACAGGTCTGTTCGGTTGCAGGATAGCGGAGGAGGCTGAGGGCTATCCAGGCGGATGGGCCGCGTAGCGGGCCAGGAAGGTCCTGACGGCCTCCTCCACGACGGTGTCGTCGTCGGGGATCTCCGCCAAACCGCCGACCCTCATGACGTGCGGCCAGATCACGAATTCCTGGACGAGGCCCATGAATTGCCGTGCCGCGAGTTCCGGGTGGGGGCAGCAAAGCAGGCGCCGGTTCGTCAGTTCCGACAGGACGCCCGCGAACGCCGCCACGAGCGGCGCCTTGCCCGCCCGGTAGAAGGCCTCAGCGATCCAGGGCTGATGGCGCGATTCCGCGATGACGAGGCGCGTGAAGGCGATCTGGTCCGTTCCCTGGACGAAGCGCAGCAGCGCCCGCGCGAAGCCGTGCAGGATCTCGGCCGGTTCGGCCGGCTCGGCCGACGGGGACGGCAACATCACCGCCACCTCTGTCCGGACCGTCTCCCAGTGGCGATCGACTACCGACCGGAACACCGCGTCCTTGCTTCCGAACTGGTTGTACACCGTCTGGCGCGACACCCCCGCCGCGCGGCCGACCTGCTCGAGGCTCACGCCCTCGTAGCCGGCGTCGAGGAACAAGCGCCGCGCCGCATCTAGGATTGCGATCGAAGTGCCGGCGCCCTCGCCGCCGCTCCCCGCATGCTCATCGTCCCGAACCGTTGCGCCGCGCCGTGCCATGCCGCCATCCCTACTTTACTTTACTGTAAAGTCAATCTATGAAGATCACCCCAACGGGTCCGCCCTGCCGGCTAACGTTCCGGGCACGGCAGGCCCCGATCCGGGAGAATGCCATGCTCACCCAACGTCCCGATCCGCTTCCCGCCGCGGTCGACGTCTCGCCCGCCATGCCTCGCCCCAGTGTGGCTTGGTACGGGGTCGCCGTCCTGTTCGTCGTTCAGATCTTCTCGTTCGTCGACCGGCAGGCGCTGAGCCTGCTCATCGCCCCGATCAAGGCCGACCTCGGCATGAGCGACACCGAGGTCAGCCTCGTCATCGGGCTCGGCTTCGCGCTGGCCTACGCGGTCGCCGGATTGCCGATCGGCCGCCTCGTCGACCGAGTCTCCCGGCCCGCATTGCTGTCGGCGGGCCTCGCGCTGTGGTGCGGCTGCACCTTCCTGTGCGGCTTCGTGCGCTCGTTCCCGCAACTCGCGCTCGCCCGCTCCGGCGTCGGCATCGGCGAAGCGACCGGCACGCCCGTGGTCGTGTCGCTGCTCGGCGACTGGTTCCCCCCGCACCGGCGTGGGCTCGCCTTCGCCGTCTTCGCCGTCTCGGCCTATGTCGGCACCGGGCTCGCGCTCGTGGCAGGCAGCGGGATCGTGCACGCCTTCGAGGGGCTCACGGTCGTGGACGTGCCGCTGATCGGCTCGGTGCGCACGTGGCAGTTCGTGTTCCTGCTGATCGGTCCGCCCGGGCTGCTCGTGATCCCGTTCGTGCTCTCGCTCTACGAGCCAAGGCGGTCCGGCGTCGCCAAGGGCCAAGGGAAGCCGACCTCCGACGCGCCCGACCTGCCCCAGGTCGTCGCACACTACCGCCGGCACTGGCGCGCCTTTGCGACCCAGCACGCGGCGAGCACGCTGCTGGCCATGCTGTTCTACGGCACCGGTGCATGGGTACCGGAGTTCCTGCGCCGCACCTACGGGCTGCCGATCGCGCAGGGGGGGCTGTGGTTCGGCTGCGTCACCGTCGCGGCCGGCGCGCTGGGCGTCCTTGCCGGCGGGGTGACCTCCGACCGGATGCTGCGAGCGGGGCGGACCGACGCGCGTCTGCGGGTCACGGGCATCGCGGCCCTGTGCGCGCTTCCATTCGCTGCCGCCTTCCCACAGGCCGCAACGCCGGCCCTCGCGCTCCTGCTGGCGGGTGGCATGATCTTCTTCACCGCGGTGATATCGACCACCGGCTCGACCGGTGTGCAGGAACTCGCCCCGGCGCGGATGCGCGGCACCGCCTCGGCGGTCTACCTGTTCGTGTTCAACGGCATCGGCCTCTCGCTCGGCCCCACGGTGTTCGCCCTGCTGACCGACCGGGCATTCGGCGATGAGGCACTGCTGTGGCGGGCGATGGCGGTGGGGGCGCCGAGCCTGGCGATCCTCGCCGCGCTGGCCGCCTTCTCGGGCCTGCACCCGTATCGTGCCTGCGTGGCTGCCAACGCGGGGACCAGTGGGGCGCACGAGGCGGCTCCATCGACTTCACCTGCCTCGCCGGCATCAACCCGCATCGCCACCGCCTGACTTGGAGGCCACCATGACCGTATCGACCGAGATGGCGCCCCCCGAGGTTGCCTGGAACCGCCTCTCCGCCGAAGCGCTCAACGACCTCGCCCGCCGCGATGCGATCGTGCTGCTCCCGGTGGCCTCGACCGAGCAGCACGGGCCGCACCTGCCGACCGGCGTCGACGACTTCCTCGGCACCGCCGTCTGCCGGCGCACGGCTGAACTCGTCGCGCCGGATCGCCCGATCGTGGTCGCGCCGACTGTGTGGTGCGGCTTGGCCGACCACCACGTCGCTTTCGGCGGTACCTTCACCCTGTCGCTCGCCACCTACCACGCCCTGCTGCGCGACCTGTGCCGGTCGATCCTGGCGGCGGGCTTCCGGAAGGTCGTGCTCGTCAACAGCCACGGCGGCAACATCACCGCCTTGTCTTCGCTCGCCGTCGAACTGACGCGCGAGTTGGACGCCCCCATCGCGACGGCCACCTACTTCATGGAAGCCGCAGACGCGGTGTCCGGCATCCTTGAGGACCAGGGCAACGTGATGCACGCCTGCGAGGCGGAGACCTCGATGATGATGGCGCTGGACTCCGATCTCGTCGACGCGACGCGCCTGGCCGAGGCACACGGGCCAGGCTTCGACATTGCCGACTCTCTGATGCCGACGCTCAAGCGTGTGCGCGGGTGGCAGGAAGTCTCACGCGGCGGCGTCGCCGGCGATGCGCGGCGAGCCAGCGCGGCCAAGGGCGAGGCCGTGCTCGACGCCTGCGCCCTGGCGCTGGCCGCGCGTTTGCGGGCAGGCGACCCCTGGGCGTGAGGGTGTGACCGCGGCGGAACCGAGGAGGGAGGAAACCGTGACGACGAACGAAGTGCCTGTGGTCTATCGGATCGGCCATGCCACCGTGACCAGGATTTCCGAGATCACAGCCGAATTTCCCGCGGGCAAGCTCCTGCCGGACTACGATCCCGCCCTCGAGCGGCCGGACCCGGTCGGATCGTCGCCCGTCGATGCAGCGGGCGGACAACTCACCGTGTCTGTCCATTCCTGGCTGGTCCGGATTGGCGGCCTGACCGTGCTGGTCGACGCCGGCATCGGCAACGGGAAAACGCGCGCCTCGAAGCTGTTCGACCACCTCGACACGCCCTGGCTCGACCGCTTGGCGACCGCGGGCGCGCGGCCGGAGGACGTCACCCATGTCCTTCTGACCCATCTGCACACCGATCATGTCGGCTGGAACACCGTCCCGGGCGACGGGGGCTGGGTGCCCACCTTCCCGAACGCGCGCACGTTGATGCCGCACCGGGGCTATGAGCTGTTCATGTCGCCCGAAGGCCGCGCACGGCCGAACCACGACATGTTCGCCGACAGCGTGCTGCCGGTGGTCGCGGCGGGGCGGACGGAGTTCGTACCGCCGGAAGGGGGCGAGTCGCTCGCCGACTTCACCTACGTGCCGACGCCGGGGCACAGCCCGGACCACATGTCGATCCTGCTGCGTTCGGATGGCCGGGAGGCGCTGTTCGCGGGCGACGTTCTGCACCACCCGGTGCAGGTCGCGCGCCCGGACTGGTGCTCGATGTTCTGCGAGGCCCCGGAGGAAGCGCGCCGGTCCCGACTCCGCATGCTCGACCTTGCCGCCGAGCGCCGCCTGATCTGGTTCAGTTCGCACTGCGCGGGCACGTCCGCCGGCACTGTCGCCCGGAACGGTGAACGCTTCACATGGACATTCCTCTGACCCGGCAGCCCGCCGCCGGTTGAGTGCTGTCAGGGATTCCGGTTCTGGCCAGTCCGGCGAGTACCGGATCAACAAGGGCGATGTGCCACCGGGTCCGCCGAGATCCGTGGTTATGTAGCAGGCAACTTCATGCTCGGTCACCTGAGAAAGGTCTGCTTGGATGTGCTGCCGCCTGCTAGCAGACAGGTGGCTTTCGGCGAAGGTCAGTCGTTTGGGCCATGGCAACCAGCATACCCGGAAGCGGACGCCCCCATCTTCCGCAAAGGGTCAGCCTCAACCTTCGATGACAGCGGCGTAGCGAACGCGTTCGTCAGTAGCAGCTGGAGGACGCGGCACGTCTGTCGGTAAACATTATAGACCGGAGATGATCGCCAAACCTCACATCATCCCTCCGACGAAAGTAACGAGGCAATATTCGACGACAGCAGGAAGAATATGTTGCGGATCAGCCGCTAGTCGTGTCCACTTGTCTTCGGCAGCAAAAACATCATCGCTCGAAAACGACGGGAACTATAAATTTCAGATTATCTTTATCTACAAAGTACGGCGGCTCGCCCAGCTTCCTTCCTGGAGTTACAACCCCGTATACCTCTCTGATGATCGTTGTATCTCCCAAAAAGTCAATCACACGAGCTTCCAGAACGACACCTTCGGTATCGAGTTGAAGATAAGCAATTGCAGCACCAATCTTGTAACTTCTTTTCCGTGCGAGCTTATTTATATTGATTAATAGTTGCTTCACGTAAACGACAGAAGCACCAATATAGGAGGTGTCATCAGGATTCCCGGCTAGATTGAACTCCCTGATGTATCGATTATCTCTCGACGATATATGGCGTTTAAAATTGTTGAAATCATCCATATCGCATACGTCAAAGGCAGATGCGGCTCTGTTTGTTTTCTGCGACACGTGCGCGTCATCGGAATCTTTGATGACTTCTTCTGTGATTTCCGAGCTGATATCGTTATATCTTCTTATTTCGAAAAAGAACGCTATGAATTTCTTACTATACGTTGAGCTTTGATTCGCAGCAGCTGCTACCGTACCGTTCTCTGCTACGAAAATGACAAGAAGCGCAAACATGATGGCACGCATAGCTGCCTCCATTGCATCTGCGCACTGCCTGTCCAAAAGAGTTGCAAACTCAGGCTACCCAGGCAGCGAAGTCCCAACAGGCGCACCGTCAACACCTGGGAACAGCTGAGGTTCCTGAGCGAAGCTGTGCGGATGTAAATTGAGATACGAGGAGGATGGACCGCCCTGGCTTACGGCAATGGGCTAAGACCGAAATAGTCGAGCTTGGCACTCCGGCAATACAGTCGATTTATCGCGCGTCCATCTGCCTGGACGTGAGGGGCTCCGCCACACCTTGCACTTCAGTCGAGTCTCCCGTGGCGCGAAGTGACATGGCGCTGAAGGGGCGAGATGCGCTACTGAGCTAAACCGCTTCCGCAGTAGGGGTGGCCAGCAATGCCGATGAGATGGTCGGCCCAGCGGGGCCTGTCTGAAGATCGTGGGGCCACCCCGTCTCGGACAGGAGCCCCTTATGAGCAACCAAACCGCAATTACCCACACTAAGTCGCCTGGATCGGATACAGCATAATTCGCTGTGATGTGCTTCCGATGTCACGCTGTCCACCCTCACTGGTGGTACAGGCGGTACAAGCGATACAGGTCGTACTCGAAGGAGAAATCTAGGAAGCGGGTGGTACAGGGTAACCTATAAAGTAAGACAAACAAGTTTTTCCCTTAGGTTAGTACCGCTCTGTACCCGCTCCCGTACCACCTGCTTCCTGGATTTCCCCTTCGAGTACCACCCGTACTGCCCGGTGCAGGATAGCGCTTCCAACATCGGTCAGTTCCGCTCCAGCTCGGCCTGAAACAGGATTGCGGTGAGGACCTGAGAGACGACGGATACATTTCTGTGCTAACCCTTTTGCTCCGGCGGCAATCCCACAGAACTGACCGCTGCTTCTTCGTGCTGCCTTATTTGTGGCTAGCGTGACCTTCACGGACTGAAGGGAGGTCAGGATCGTGGGGGGAGCACTTGTAACGGCTCGCAGGATCTCTGTGGCCGCCGCTGTAGGACTTGCTTGCGTTTGCGTGGCCACCAGCGCACAAGCGGAATCTGCGAATGACGGATTCCCAAATCTGCCGCTACCGCCGACGATCGTGGGCTTGGTTGGCCTGCCGACGATTTACAACAAGGGCCGCAGCGCCTACCTCGACATGCTCACACAGGAGGCCATCCGGCAGGGGCTGCCGCCGGCCGTCGCTGATGCCGTCGCGCAGGTCGAGACAGCCTACAACCCGAACGCCATCGGCGGTGTCGGCGAGGTTGGGCTAATGCAGGTCCGGCCG
The DNA here is from genome assembly GCF_000022085.1 of Methylobacterium nodulans ORS 2060. NCBI lineage: Bacteria > Pseudomonadati > Pseudomonadota > Alphaproteobacteria > Hyphomicrobiales > Methylobacteriaceae > Methylobacterium > Methylobacterium nodulans. The sequence continues at coordinate 37,179 of NC_011892.1, read as the reverse complement.
CAGACTGCCGCCATGCTGGGCTACCGAGGAACCGATGCCGATTTGGCCGAACCCACGACGAATGTGCGCTATGGGGTGGCCTATTTGGCTCGGGCGTGGCGTCTCGCGGGCGGCGATCTGTGCCGGGCGCTGATGAAGTATCGAGCTGGCCATGGCGAGGAGCGGATGACGCCGCTCTCGGTTGAGTACTGCCGAAGGGCGCGGGCGCACTTGGCCCTCATCGGCTCGCCCCTGGCTGGCGAGATTGCACCACCAACCGAACCCGGGCCCACCTCGGCCTCTGCGGCAGCCGCTCAACCTCGAAAGCCAAGCCCTTCCTCCTTACCTCAAGCTGCATCTGTTGAACCGCACAGACCACGTGAGACGACCAAGGCAACGCGCTCGATTGCCGACGCTGGCGCTGGCAACAGCTCGCGGCCGGCTGAACGCCGCTCAGCACAGGCAAGGATCGTCCTTCCTCCCTCACGCCCACCGACCGTCAAGCTGGCATCGGTTTCAATTGGGGCTGATGTCCTTACGGCTGCCCAGACCGCACTCCAGCTAAAGAAGCAGGAGCAAACCCGGCGGATCTGGGCTGAGCGCGATGCGCGGCTGAAGGCCATCGATGCCAAGCTCAAGCGGTCCGGACTGATCATTGCAACTGGTATCTGAGACGGCAACAACAACGGCGTCGCCCGATCCATTCAGCCGCCTAGCAATTTGCAGCGGCCGCGGCATCCGCAGCCCAGCATCAGAAATTTTAGAAGTGGAACATCGAGGATTGTTATTCCGTAAGATGCTTACGATGAGCAAGGCCGACCGGTATCTTCGCCGCCATCAACCCGGATGCTGCAGCTAGGATGCCGCACGGCCCAATACTCTGTAGGCATTTACTCGAGAGGTGATTTGGTGCGGCAAAGAGTGTGCCACGCCTTTGGGTTGTGGTTCGGGTGGTTGTTAGCCGCTGTTGGTGGTGAGCAGGATGGCGAAGGGGCTCGCCTTGGTCTTGAGGGTGACGGTCGCTACGACGGTGCGCACGTCCGCCTCTCCCCGAGCCGCCCACATCGCTCGGTAGCCGTTCGTCACCTTCCGCTGCACGACCGCCGGGCGTGGCGCCCGCAGGCGTTCGGCCCGCATTCGCTTGGAAGCGGTGCAGTACGACCGGGAAGCCCGGTTTGCCTTCGGCTCGCCCTTCAGCCCTCAGGGGTCGTAAGAGTGGTACAAGGGGTACAGGCGGTACTGCAGAGCGAAGACAAGCAGGTTTAGGTGGTACCTGGGGTGGGACAGTGTGATACCGCCAGGTTGCTGGCGAGGGGCCTGTCTCACCTTGTACCCGGCCCAGTACCACTTATTCCGTGGATTTCCCCTTCGAGTACCACCTGTACCACCTGTCCCGCCTAAAAATGGCCGGATGCTGTTGGTGAGTTTTGATCCGCTTTCGATGGATATTGTTGAAAAACTCCGTTTGGGGCTCGCTCTTGTGCGCCAGCATAAAACAGGTTGGGCCGGTGCGCTGCAGTTGCCACTACCTGTAGAGGAGCCGAAGGGCGTCAGGGTCTTTTCCAACAATATCGATGCCTGCGGTCACCGAGCCAGCGGCTGCTTCGCGCCGATTTCGTTGCAAAACTCGCGGGCAGGCTGGATCAGCGGTGGCTGCGAGGAGCGACCCTCGTGGGGCACGGAGTGCCTCCCGCCGATCAAGCCGGGCTCGGCTGCGGGACCGGGACGAGCTTGGCGAGCTTCCTCAGGTTCTGAGCAGCTGCGGCGAGGTGGAACTCGTCGCGGGCTCCGTTCGGACCCCGCAGCCGGAGCCGATCCAGCTTCAAGAGGCGCTTGAGGTGGGCAAACAACATCTCGACCTTCTTGCGCTCACGCCGCGACGTCTTATGTGGCAGCGCTGGCAGAAGGCCGCGAGGTTGGCATCCGCATTGTTCGAGGGATCGTGATCCCGGTGCGCCGTCGCCAGCACCACCCGCGTCGTGCGCACCCTCCCGAGCAGATCCTCGACCTTCGGCCGGCCGCGCAGCCGCCGCCCCGAGCCGTCCCGCCACGCTCCGATCTCGCCATCCCACCAGCGTCCGTCGCTGAGATGGAAGACCTGCTGCAGGTGGGGCCGGCCGCAGGACTCGCACCGCCCGCCCGCGCGGCGGAACCGGATCACGGCGGAGAGCTGCGGCCAGTCGATGGGGTAGAAGAACCGGTGCTCGGGCCGGATCGGCATCCCTGCTCCTCGGCCCGAGGCCTGATCGGGGGCCCACCTTAGCTCCCCAGGGTTAAGCCAAGCGTGCCGCGGCCGGCGATCGTCTCGCCGGGAGCGCTCAGTCCCAGGAGCCAGCCTCGGGAGGAAGAGGACGGCAGGGGGCTTCGGACGGGGTGGACGGTCGGAGAGAGGCTCCGGCACCCGTCGCGAAAGCCCGCCGATGGCCCGAGCTTCCTCGCCCGCGCGCAGCACCCGCACCGAGCGCGCCAGCCTCTACCGGGAGATCACGGACAAGATCATCGCTCAGCTCGAAGCCGGCTGCGTGCCCTGGGTCCAGCCCTGGAGCACCGGCCCCGGCACCGCCGCGGTGACCATGCCTCGCAACGCCGCCTCGACCCGAGCTTACAGTGGCATCAACGTCATGCTGCTCTGGGCCGCTGCGATCGAGAACGGCTACGCGACCCAGCGCTGGCTCACCTTCCGCCAGGCGCTCAGCCTCGGCGGCTGCGTGCGCCGTGGCGAACACGGCACCACCGTGGTCTATGCCGACCGCTTCACCCCGGAAGACGAGCGCCAGCGTGCCGACCGCGACGGCGATCAGGCCCGCCAGATCGCGTTCCTGAAGCGCTTCACCGTCTTCAATGTCGCCCAGTGCGACGGCCTGCCTACGGAGATGCTCGTCCCCGCGCCGCCGCGCGAGGACCTCATCCTCCCGCGCTTTCGTGCCCTGATGGAGGCCTCCGGCGTGACCATCCGCATCGGCGGCCACATGTCCTTCTATCGGCCAGCCGACGACGTGATCGTACTGCCCCCGCCCGAGGCCTTCCACGAGCCGATCAACTTCCACCGCACCGCCGCGCACGAGCTCTCCCACGCCACCGGCCACGCCTCGCGCTTGAACCGCGAGATGAAGGGGCCGCGTGGCGGCGCCTGCTACGCCCGCGAGGAACTCGTGGCCGAGATCTCGGCGGCTTTCGTCTGCGCGAGCCTCGGCATCGTCCCGACCGTGCGCCACGCCGACTACATTGGGGCGTGGCTTGAGGTCCTGCGCGAGGACGACCGCGCCATCGTGCGGGCCGCCTCCCACGCCAGCAAGGCGGCCGATTGGCTGCTTGGCCGCCTGCTCGATGCGGAGTCGCCCGCGTCGGCTGAGGCGGAGGCCGCCTGATGCGCTTCCGCCGCGTACCCCGACCGGAGCCCTATCGTGAGACGTCGTGCAAGCGCGCAGCGTTCCTGCGCAAGCAGCGCCTGGAACTCGAGGCGCTGCCGCTCTTTGCCGACGCGATCGCGGCTAGCCAGCACGACGTCGCCGCCGAGATGGCCTGCCGCGCCGTCTGGTGGGCCGAGGCCGAGCGCGAGCGCCGTCGCCAGCGGACCGCCGGCTGGCGGCAGGCCCGGGCCCGCCTGTTCGCGCTCGACACCGCGCTCCGGCGCACAATTCGTGCCCTATGGCGGACCTGCCGCTATCCAGGCGATCCGCCCTATCTCGCCGGGCTTCTGCACCAGATCGCCGTCGGGCGCTTCGACCCGCACCGGCCGCCGTGGCTGTTCCACCCGGCGACCTTCGACGCGGCGTTCCGCCGGATCGGGCGGCGCACGGTCGGGGGCGGCCCCAAGACGGCCCCGGCCAACGAACTCGTCTTCCGTGGCAATCTCGGCGCGGGCATCCTTTTCCTGACCTCGCGCGTGCGCCTGATCGATCGACGCCGACAAATCGCTCCTATCCACGCTTCACAGCGTCTTCCTGCCCCGGCCGAAGACCCCGATCCAGGGGCCGGCCGGCGTCCGGGCTTCCTTCGCTTGGCAAGCGGCGAAGGACCCGGTTCTCGGAAAGACCTGCACCGTCGTCCTCGAACCGATGTCGCCAACTACTGACGGCAACCTCAACGGCGGCGACGGTTCGGCTTTTTCGGCAGCGCGTGCGCCCAGGCCGTCTTGAGCGCGCTGACAAGCTCCTCCTCGCTCAGCGCGGACAAACGGCCAGTCGTCCATCCCTGCTTGCCCCAGGCATTCGGCACGGGGCTGAAGGCGTCGGGGGCCAGGAGGCATTTGAACTCCTGCTCGTCCGGGCTGAACTTGAAATTGGCTGTGCGGCCATCCGCCGCCAACGTCACATAGATGCGGGCGACCTTGAACGCGGCACGGTCGAAATGCGGGCTCTCGACAGTGCCCTCCAGCGCTAACGCCGCTCGTCGCAAATCATCTCCCGTGGTCACTCGTCACCCCTCGTAGCCGCTTGGTGCCGTCGTCCCGCATGAGCATGCGAGTTGCGGTATCGAGCCTGATCTCGTGACCGATGCGCTTGGCGAACACGCGCCGCACTTCGAACGCCCAACGGCGCTCCGCCGCCGACAGCGTGCGATCGAACACAAACCAGCCCAGCCGCTGGGAAAGAACGACCCTGAGCGGACGTCCAAAGCCGTTCAGTCTGCCGCAGCAAAATGCGCCATCTGGTCCGCATGCGCCTTCAGGAAGGCCGGACGCGCCGTCGCGCGCGCGACGTAGGCGCGACAGCTGGGAAAACCCGCCAGCCCCTCAAAGCGGTCCACGAGGCGCAGCACGTCGGCCATGAGGATGTCGGCTACGGAAAAGACCCCCCGGGCCACCCATTCGCGTCCGGCCAGCACCGGCTCCATGTGCTGAAGTCGAGCGTTGAGGAATTGATTGAGAGGCGTCCATCCCGGCGTATCGCCTGTGTCGCCGGAGAACTGGACAATGGACCAGGGCAGGCTCGCCATCTCGACTGAGTTGAGCGCCGCGAACACCCACTCCAGAACTTCGCTGCGGCCACGGGGATCGGCAGGCATCAGGGCCTCGCTGCGCTCGCCGAGATGAACCAGGATCGCGCCGCTCTCGAAGGTCGAGAGGTCTCCATCGGTCAGCCACGGCACCTGGCCGAAGGGCTGGTGCGCGAAGTGCTCGGCGCCCCGCTTTCCGAACGGCACACTCTCGACGCGATACGGCAAACCGGCCTCTTCCAGAGCCCAACGCACCCGCAGGTCACGCACATAGCCCCGAGGCATCTCGGGAACCCAATCGAAGGTGTGGAGAACGAGGTCGGCCATGAGCTTCTCCGGCTTGCGTGCGTCTTTGACCAAGGACGCACGACCGCGTCCCGTGCCGACAATCGAGGCGCACTCCCACCCTCAGCACGCGTTCAAGAGGTCCGCTTCCGGGCAGCGCACCCTGGCCCACCGACCTTAGGGCATTTTCAGCTTATTTTGCGTAATATCCTGCTCCGGCGTAGTAGTTGGAGCATTCGGCAGGCGTGAAGGCATCGAAGATGCGCAGGATGGCTTGGCGCAATCCGTTGAAGGAGTGTTCGGCCGCCTTGCTCAGGAGGGCCTTCAGCTTGGCGAAGGCACGCTCGATCGGATTGAACTCCGGACTGTTCAGTCCGGTCTTCATGCGGGTCGTCCTACGAACGCTGGCCGAGCTGATCCGTCGGCACCAGGTGCGCATGGTGCGCTGCGAGCGTTGAGCACGGGGGTCTCGTCAGCCTCAGCGACCGGTATTCTCAGCGCTCGAGGCCTCCGTCCTCACGGGCCTTCGTCACGACCTCGTCGACTGACAGCGGGACGTGCGGAAGGATTTCCTCACTGTCGTCATGGCAGCGGTCTCCGGCTAGAAATTCGAGATATCTCTTCAAGTTCTTGAAGATATCGAATTGACCACCGTAAAGGGCGCAAATGATCGGCTCTTCGTCTTCGGCTGGCCAAGCCAAATAAGTTGCCTCGCGCCTCTCCGTATTGATGCCGTAGATGGCGGTTCGCGACGGGGTAGTCATTGCGGGAGGGGCGTGTGTCCAATTTTGAACACGAAGATCATAGTGCTTTCTTATTTGTGTATCATCGGATGCGATCGCAACTTTGTCCAACCCCAGCCAGGTTTGGCCAATCGCTGCATTTTCCCATTCGTAAGCACATCGAAACCTCTCCCTGAGCATGGGGCTGAGTTTGATCTTTTTCGATGGATCAAACGTGGCGATCCCATCCATCGTGTGAGAGCATCGTCTCATCGATTGCTGGATGCCGTCCTGTTCATTCAAGACCCAGAGCTGCTTCAGCAAGAATTCAATGCTGCTTGCCATGTGAACTCCCATCGAAAATCCAAGCCAAACAGGAGGCTGGCATTGCGTTGCGACCCTCGGATGGGCTCCCGGAACGGGGCGCCTACCGCCACCGATCGCTGGCGCTGACGCCGATCTCACGTCCCTGCCAACGAGCCAGCTCGATCGCGACGCGCGTCCAGAACCACACCCGCTGTCCGTGCGGCCGGCGCGCGCGATCCCGCGCCACGTAATAGGCTTCGGCCCCGTAGCGGCCCTGCATGATCCGGGCCCGAGCCCGCACGCAGGCCCAGCGGCGCGCGCGTCGCCTCAGCCACATGGCGCGTCCAGCCTAACCTGGGCGGGGGTATGGTGCTCCAGTCAGGTTCGGGCGGCACTCGCGCGACCAAACCGTATTGTGATCAATCGAGCCGCACACAGATCGCCTCCCCGGGAAGCTCGTGTCTGCGGTGCGCCCCCGCAAACGAGCCGAAGACCATCCCTAGTCGGGGAGTTGGAAAACCGAGCACACCCGGTCCCTACGACCTTTAGCACCGGAGCGCCTGGACATGCGTCGCAGGCTCCCCGACCGCATGGTCAAGGAATCCGGTGCCCAAGCCGGCGGGCACCAAGCCGGTGTGCTCGGGGTTTCCACGCCCCAGGGCGGCGCGTACCGCCCCATGGCGATAATAGGCCGTTGCGTCAGGTGATTCCAGCCCATGGCAGCCGGTGGGCAGCAAGAGGGAGAGGAGGGCTGGGGAGGTCACGACGGGGATGAGGGATCGGGAGAGAGGCTCCCGGCCGCCCGTCGCGGAGATCCCGACATGGCTGCCAGCAAGAAGATCACCCTCGCGTCCGCCCGCACCATCCCCTTCGACAAGCTGGTGCTCAGCCAGGCCAACGTCCGGCGCATCAGCCACGGCCAGACCATCGAGCAGCTCGCCGAGGACATCGCCCATCGCGGCCTGCTCCAGTCCCTGTGCGTGCGCCCCGTCCTCGACGCTGATGGCGCCGAGACCAGCCTGTTCGAGGTGCCCGCCGGCGGCCGCCGCTTCCGGGCCCTGGAGCGGCTGGTGAAGACCCGGCGCATGACCAAGACCGCCCCGGTGCCCTGCATCGTGCGCGAGCCCGGCAGCGCGATCTCGGCCGAAGAGGACTCGCTGGCCGAGAACGCCATGCGCGAGCAGCTCCACCCCCTCGATCAGTTCCGGGCCTTCAAGGCCCTGATCGAGGCCGGCCTGAGCGAGGAGGACGTCGCCGCCCGCTTCTTCGTCACGGTCACCATTGTGAAGCAGCGCCTCAAGCTCGCCTCGGTCAGCGAGACGCTCCTGGCCGCCTACGCGGCCGAGGAGATGACGCTGCAGCAGCTCATGGCCTTCACGGTGTCGCCCGACCACGCGCAGCAGGAACAGGTGTGGGACGCGATCCGGCAGCAGCGCTATCCCGCTCCGGCCTACACGATCCGCCAGATGCTCACCCGCGAGCAGGTGCCCAGCAGCGACCCCCGGGCGCAGTTCGTGGGCACGGAGGCGTATGAGGCGGCCGGCGGCAGCGTCATCCGGGACCTGTTCTCCGAGGAGGGCGAGGGCTGGTTCAAGGACCCGGCGCTCCTCGACCGCCTCGCCACGGAGAAGCTCCAGCTCCTGGCGGCCGAGGTGCGGGCGGAGGGATGGAAGTGGGTCGAGGTCGCCCTGCACTTCCCCTACGGGCACAAGAACGGCCTGAGCCGCGTCTTTCCCGAGCCGGTGCTCACCGACGAGGAGACAGCCGCCCGCGACGCGCTGCGCGCGGAGTACGATGACCTCGAGCAGCAGCATGCCGGCGACGGCGACCTGCCGGAGGAGGTCGACGCGCGCCTGGCCGAGCTGGAGCGGGCGATCGAGGCCTTCGACGCCCGGGCGTTCCGCTATGCCCCCGCGGACATCGCGATCGCCGGCGCGTTCGTCAGCCTGGACCACGACGGCGAACTGCGGATCGAGCGGGGCTACGTGCGCCTCGGCGACCTGCCGATCGAGAGCCCGGCGGCCCCGGAGGGCGACGCCGCTGGCGTTCCGGAGGGCGAGACGCCCGCGGTGCAGTGCGTGGTGTTCACGATCGGAGGCGCTCCGCAGGGGACTGAACCGGCCCCCGAGCCTGACGAGGCCGAGACGGACCGTCCACTCACCGAGCGGCACATGATGGAGCTGACCACCTATCGCACGCTGGCGCTGCGCGAGGCGCTGGCGGATGACCCCGATGCCGCCTTCCTCGCCGTGCTGCACGCGATGGTGCTGCGGGTGTTCCATCTCTCGGGCGACTCGTGCCTGGAGATCACGACCCGCAGCACGAGCCCGGACCGTTCGGTCGAGGGCCTGGCGACGTTCGGCCCGGCCACTGCGCTCCAGAGCCGGCGGGATCTCTGGGCCGGCCAGTTGCCGCGCCAATCGGCGGCGCTGTGGGATTTCCTGCTGGGTCTCGACGCCGACTCGCGCGCCAGCCTGTTCGCGCTCTGCGCGGGCCTGAGCGTCAATGCCATGCAGCTTCCCCACGACAGTCGGCCGGCGGCCATCGCGCATGGCCACCGCGTCGCCGAGCTGGTGGGGCTCGCCATGGCGCGGCACTGGGAGCCGACGGCGGCCAACTTTTTCGGCAAGGTCACGAAGAGCCGCATCCTGAGCGCGGTGCGGGAGGCCCGGGGCGAGCAGGCGGCCCAGCTCATCGATCACCTGAAGAAGGCCGACATGGCGCGGGAGGCGGAGCGGCTCCTGGCGGGGTCCGGCTGGCTGCCGCAGCCGCTGCGCACGCCGGGGCTCGACCGCGGCGCCCTGCCCGCAGCGGACATGGATCATGAGAGGGGGACCGCAGCCTCCGAGCCGGAGGCCCGGCCGGAGGCGTTGCCGGCGTTCCTGGCCGCCGAGGACGGGACTGATCCGGAGGTTGGCGACCGGGGCTCCTACGCCGTCGCCGCCGAATAGGCACGAGCTCGCAAGGAGCCGAGGGCTGGAAGCTCCGGCCTTCTGCCGGTGTCATGGAATGCGAGGCTCGCCGTGCTATGTAGGTAGAAAATAGAAACTTAGGAACCTGGGAGCCTTGCCATGGCACTGAGCATCAAAGACCCGGAAACCGAGCGGTTGGCGCGAACGCTGGCTGAACGCACAGGAGAAACCATCACGGTCGCCACCCGGAAAGCGCTGGAGGAGCGCCTGCGCCGCGTCGGCTCCGACGCGCGCAAGGCGGCGCTGCTCGAAGATCTGGCCGCCTGCCGTCGCCGGTGGAGCACCCTCCCTGTCCTCGACCCCCGCAGCGCCGACGAGATCCTCGGCTATGACGAGAACGGATTGCCAGGCTGATGGTCATCGACACATCCGCCATCGTCGCAATCGCGCTCGATGAGCCGGAGGCGGCCGGCTTCGAACGCAAGATCGCCGACGACCCTGTGCGTCTGATCTCGGCCGCCACGGTTCTCGAGGCTGCCATGGTGCTGGAAACCCGCCTCGGCGAAGCCGGCGGGAGCGAGCTCGATCTGTGGCTGCACAAGGCCGAGGTCGAGATCGTTGCGGTCGAGCCGGAACACGCTGATCGGGCTCGGCGCGCCTGGCGGCGTTACGGCAAGGGCCGCCATTCCGCCGGGCTGAACTTCGGCGACTGCTTTTCCTATGCGCTTGCCGCCCTGACGGGAGAACCGCTCCTCTTCAAAGGCAACGATTTCTCGCAAACCGACGTTCGGGCCGCATAACACGGCCTCACGCGGAGCCGCGGGCTGCCGGCATCACCGGGCGGGCGGCCTGACCGCGGCCCGCTTGCGGCCGAGGCCGGCCGCCCGTGCGAGTGCGGAGCGCTCTTCCGAATAGGCCGCCGCCACCATCGGGTAGTCGGGCGGCAGGCCCCATTTCGCGCGGTATTGCTCGGGTGTCAGGCCGCGCGTCGTCAGGTGCCGCCTGAGCGACTTGTAGGGCTTGCTGTCCTCGAAGCTGATCAGCGCCTCATGCGAGATCGAGCGGCGGATCTGCGCCGGCGTCGCCCGGGGCGTCTGCGGCTCGGCGGGCTCAGGTGCCCGGCCCCTACCGATCGCCGCATGAACGGAGGCGATCAGGTCCGGCAGCTCGGCGGGTCGGAGACTGTTGTTGGACACGTAGGCCATCACGATTGTGGCCGTCCGGACGATCGCTTCATCCGGCTGCTGCGCGACCTGATTGACCACCCTGATCCTCCCGGTGAAAGAGGTCAGATGGGGCTTGGCAGTCGTAACCGTCAAGACCTTCGGCTCCTGTTCTCGACGGCCGGACAGGTCTTCGAGCGCGAACCGTGCGGGTGCGCGCCGATGTTCGAAAGCAAGAGGGCAGCGGGCGAAGGATGAACCTTGGGGAAGGTGGCGAGACGGCCGCTCCCCGAGGCGCACCCTTCAGAGCCAGCCCGTGACCCAAAGGATGGGCCAACTATCCTCGCCATGCTCCTGGCCCGGCTTCCGCTCATCCGGTGTATCTCTACGGCAGCCTGGCTTCGTCCTTTCGCACCCGGAGACTTCCATGCCGTCGCATCCGGCAGCCGAGCTCGCGCGCCGTCTCGGCGAGATCGCCGAGGTGGTCTGCCGTCACTACCTCTCCAATGGCCGCCGGCAGGGCCGCTACTGGCTCGTCGGCGATGTGAACAACAGCGCCGGCTCGTCCCTGTACGTGCGCCTGACCGGCCCCAGCTCCGGCAAGGGCGCGCGCGGCCGATGGGTCGATGCCGCGAGCGGCGAGTACGGCGACCTCCTCGACCTGATCCGGCTCAACCGCGGCCACGACGACTGGCGCGAGACCCTGGAGGAGGCGCGCGAATTCCTGCGCCTGCCGAGGCCCGCCCGGCCGGAGGCCTCAGGCCAGGGCGGACCGGCGCTTGCGACGCGTGACACGGTGGAGGCTGCCCGGCGCCTGTTCCGGTCCGGGCGATCCGTGGCCGGCACGCCCGCAGCCACCTACCTCGCCGGGCGTGGGCTCGCCCGCGCCATCGGCCTGCCCGCCCTGCGCTACCATCCGCGCTGCTACCATCGTGTCTCGGACGACGAGCCATCCCAGCAGCATCCAGCCCTGCTGGCCGCCGTCACCGACCTGCACGGCACGGTCACCGGCGTCGCCCGCACTTGGCTTGCTCCGGACGGGCGCGGCAAGGCGGCGCTGGCCGACCCGCGGCGCTCTCTCGGCCACCAGCTCGGCCACGGGGTCCGGTTCCCCGGCGCCGTGCCGGACACGCTGGTGGCCGGCGAGGGGCTGGAGACCACGCTATCGGTGCACGCCGTGATGCCGGCGATCTCAGCGGCGGCGGCCCTCTCGGCCAACCACCTCGCCGCCCTCGTCCTTCCTCCCGGCCTGCGGCGCCTCTATGTCGCCCGCGACGGCGATCCGGAGGGCGTGCGCGCCTACACGACCCTGCGAGCCCGGGCCGAGGCCGCCGGCGTCCCCGAGGTATGGGAGCTCGTGCCGGCGGCCGATGACTTCAACACCGACCTGATGGCGCGCGGCCCGGGCGGCCTGGCGCTCCATCTCGCGCCCCAGCTCGCGGAGCAGGATGCGATGCACTTCCTCCGCCTCGAGGCCATCGAGCCTGACGCGGTGGTCTGAGCCGATCGGAGAGAGGAGCGTGAGGGCTGATCGACGGGCAGGCCCCGCGGCCCGGAGAGCCCGCGCAGCGGCCTTCTTCAGAGGGCGACCGATACCGGGTCGGTTGTCGCGCGCAACAGCCTGCGGCTGTCCTCCGCTCCGCTCCGGCCCTCCGGGTGCGCGCGCCACCCTGACCCGGTGAGGAGTCGCCATGAAGGCCGCGGCGGTCGCGGCTTCCCGGACCCGAAGGCGCTCCCATGCTCGACTCCCCCGTTTCCTCCTTCACGGATCACCATGGCGCCGGTCAGGGCGGCCACCTGCTGGAGGAGCTGCTGACGCACCACTACCGCCCCTTCGAGCAGGACGCCGATCCGCGCCCGCTGCCGGAGCCCGAGGCAGTCGAGAGCGCGATGCTCGGCGCCATGAACGCCCTGGCCGACGTCTTCGCCGGCACCCGCCTCGAGGACGATGCCTCGGACCTGCTCTGGGGCTTCGTCAACCTCTTCCACCGGCGGGCCGAACAGCTCGACCGCAAGCTCGACGACAACGAGCTGGCGCAGCGCCAGTCCCAGGGCGAGCAGGACGGCAGCGAGGTCCGCTCGGTCGAGCTGGAACGGCTGATCGCGCTGGGGCTCAGCCTGACGGAGCGGCGCAACGCCTTCGAGTTCGCCCGCGACGCCGCGGCCGAGGTCTATCGCGTCCACACCGGCTCGCTCTGGCGCCCCCGCTCCGGCTCGCAGGTCAACCACCGCACCATGACGGCGGCGATGATCGACAGCCGGGACTTCCTCGCGGCCAAGCGCAAGGCCGAGACCGAGATCCTGGTGCCGCCGGGGCCGCGGATCGCCTTCACCGGCGGCCAGGACTATCAGGACGTGGAACGGATCTGGGTGGTGCTCGACCGGGTGAAGGCGAAGCACCCCGGCATGGTGCTGCTGCACGGCGGCAGCCCGAAGGGAGCGGAGCTGATCGCGGCGAAGTGGGCCGACAGCCGCCAGGTGCCGCAGGTGGCGTTCCGTCCCGACTGGACGAAGCACGGCAAGGCCGCCCCCTTCCGGCGCAACGACGCGCTGCTGGAGGCGATGCCGATCGGGGTCGTCCATTTCCCGGGCGGCGGCATCAGCGACAACCTCGCCGACAAGGCTCGCGCCAAGGGCATTCCGGTGCAGCGGGGCGTGCGGGCCGGCGCTTAGGCGCCGGCTCGTTCCGGAAGCCACAAAGTCGATTAAAGATCATACTGGTTAGCGATCTAGATCCAGAAAATCATCGCCGAAATTACATGACAAAACTGTCGGATATCGGCGCTTAATAAGCATCCACGGCGAGCACCTTCTCGGCTATGAGGGCGAAAGGACGTTCGACGTCACCTATGAGATCCGCTGTTGAGAAGTATTGAGCGAGGCAGGTGACCCGCGCGCCGCCGATGCCTCGTCCCTGCCCCATGCTCCGCCCCTCCTGCGTGACTCGCGTGCGGGGCGATGTTAGAACATAATGAGAACAAACGGCAGCCCCCCGGCACAGTCCTCTCTCCGCAGACGTCCCATCCTACCGCACCACCCCGGGCCTCAACTCCTTACGCCCATAAAAGACCAAGATCATTGTAATGCTGAAAATCTTGCAGGCGACCAAAACTAATTACTGTACTTCCTTTATCGTGTGTCAGTAATACTTCAAAGATGTTTCCCGTCTCCGAAAAAATGCCCCTGGAGCCAACCAATCGGTCTTGACCTAAGGCGAAATCATAAATAAAATCCTGTCCTGGGCTCAAAACGAACAGATCAGCACCTGATGTGCCCCATAGTCGATCATTGCCAGGGCCACCGTCGAGCACATCATTCCCTGATCCTCCAATCAAGTTGTCGTCTCCTGCCCCTCCTCGAAGTGTGTTGTTTCCCGACCAGACTTGGAGAACGTCTATACCATCTCCACCTTCAAGAAGATTGTTGCCGCCTGATGCATGAAGCCGGTCGTTTCCAGCGCCCCCCGGAGGGTATCGCCACCCTCCGCTTCATACGCAAACAGTTCGTTATCGCCTGCGCCGCCGTCCAGAAGATCTTTACCAGAGCCGCCGGTCAGGAAATCATTGCCGCTCCCTCCCTGAAGTATGTCGTCGCCTTCCATTCCGTATAATTTGTCGTCATTGTCTCCACCGTCGAGGAGATCATTGCCATCATGGCCTAATATTTCGTCTTTTCCTCGGTCGCCATACAATCGGTCGATGCCTTTTCCGCCAGAAAGCCTATCATTCCCGTCGCGGCCATGCGCCTCGTTACGTCCATCCCCAACGGATATTGCATTGTCCGAGTTGCTTCCAAAGACAATGTCATTCCCTTTACCGGTGGTCACATTCTCAAAATTGCTCAGGTTGAATGTGATACTACCGGGATCAGTGACTCCTAGGATTTCTGCTGAATTGCGGGTTTGCAGAAGATCAACCACTACAGGAAGATCGCCCAAAAATTCTAGTGAGATCTCGTCTATCCCGGGGCCGGCATCCAAGGTTATATTTGGCAGAACCTGTGTCGATAAAGTGTAAACCAAAAACCTGTCATCGCCGGATGTCCCTGCAAGGGTTTCGATGCGTGCAAATCGCTCACCTTCGATGCCGGATGTCGTTGAGTGTGGTCTTGTAGTAAAATAGTATGATCCGCCGGAGAACTTATCGTAATAAGCGTCATCAATAAAAATATAAGCCTTCGATGTTGCATCGGGAGCATTGAGCTGTAGGCTATCAAAACCTGATCCGCCGTCGACTTTCGCATTAGAGCCCTGGCCGATGATGAGGTCATCTCCAGCGCCGGCGTCGACATATCCTCCCGATTGGGCCGCGGTGATCGTGTCATTCCCATTCAAGCCGAGAAGCATGATATCTCGGCCTTGTGCTGCCTCCTCGTTGGCCCTCAGCGTATCGTCACCACGGGTGCCCATGACAATGTAGGCATTCTCCACTTCCGTCGGGAAGGCGAGTGGCGATCCCTCTGCGAAGGGCGCGGATCGCGCCTGCCAAAGCGTATCCAGCCAGCGCTCCGCTAAGGGCTGCTTCTCAAACGACATTCCCGACATCAGGGGGGTCCAGGTGGCAACGACCATCTGCGCAGCAACGCCCGCGCCGACCCCAAGCTGCTCGACCAATGAGTCCGCTAGCATTCTCTCCCATGTGCTCGTGCCCAAGACCTCGATAGGGGCGTAAGCGGTCCAAGCCTCAATCGTGACGCCCTGCCCGTCCGGAACCGTACCCCCGAGATTGCGGAAGGCGAATTCGTGATAGTCTCGAATGACGCCGTAGCCGAGGTCCGGGTAATAGATACTGCCGTCTGCATCAATCTGAGCGCTAGCTCGCCGGGCAGCGAGATCTCGATGCATTAAGGCGTCGCCGATAGCCGCCCATTGCCAGGGCTCGACATAGACGCCTTCTCGGGCCCGCAACCGCCATGAAGTAGGCATTTGCGACGCGGCCGCTGAGCTGGTCCTCGAGCACCACTCCTAGAGCGAGGCTGCCATATGTCACGCCAAATTCTGCGAGCTTGGTGTAATAGGCCACCCTCGCCCCGCTTTGGCCGCTGCTGGCGATGGCAGACAGTTCATCGATTTGAGTTTGGGTCAGAGAAGTCGCTGAGAGACCTATTGCTCGCGGAAGCTATCAAGAAGGGCTGTTGCGCGCTCGCGGAACTCGCGATAGCGAGGCAGGAATTGGCGGCCGAAGCTGACTTGCCAGCGTTGCCCATCGCGATCGAACCGGTAGGCACAACCAGCGTTGGGAAAGACGGGCGGTTCTGGCCGGCTGCATTCGAGAACGCCAATCGGCATCGACTTGCGATCTTGATCGGGGACCACGATGTCAAAACCAGACCCCATTTCTTGGTTCTTCCGCACTTTGCGTGGATCAGGCAGCGATGAGGATGCGGCTACGGAGGAGTGCGAAGCTGGCGCGACCGTACATGGTGCGCTTGAGCATCTTCAGCCGACTGATCTGCCCTTCCGCCTGAGCATTGCTCCAGGACGTCGTCAGCGCCGCCCGAACGGCCGCCCCATCCTGCGCCAAACCGGCCGCGAAGGTCTCCAGCGCAGCGACACCGCAGTTCCGGGTTTCGAGCAGCCATCTGTCGAGCTCGCTGGCAGGGTCCGCCGGCCGGTCGCCGCCCAGGCCACAGGCACGCACGAGCATCGTGAACCGCCGCGCCAGATCGGCGATCCGTGCGGCTTCAGGATCCTGCCGGATGCGGGCGAGGTCAGCCGCGGCGCGGGGCTGCAGTGTCGCGAGGGGCTGCACCAGGATCCAGGCCAGTTGCTTGGGTGAGGCGATGGGTGAGGGTCTGATCGCCTCAGTGCTCGTCGAGGCGGGCTGCGACAGCCATTTGCGAGCCGTGCGCCGCTCGGCGACGAAGCGGTGCACCTGCCGATGGGTTCCCGCGAAGCCCTGGCGGCGGATCTCGCGCCAGAGCGCCATAGCGTTCTCGCAGCCCTCGGCCATGCGCTGCTCCAGATGGGCGAGGTAGGGATCGAGGCGAGAGGGATTGGGTCTGCGGATCGCGCGCTCCGGGAAGCTCTCGGCCTGGGCGTACTTGCGCACGGTCGCTCGCGCCAGACCCGTGGCGCGGCCGATCGCCAGGAGGGTCTCGCCAGCGAGATGGCGTCGGCGCACGTCCTCATAGGCCGCCAGCCGGCGGGCGCGGCTGTCGAGGCTGACGGCAATCTCGGCTGCGCTGCGGCGATAGGCGCGCGGGCGCTCCCCTGGCTGTCGTCCGTCACCACTCGCAAGAGGAGGGAGCTGTCGCAGCCGGCCATGGACGCGGCCAAGCCAGCGTTCGAGAACCTGGCGCAGGTTGAGGAGCAGGTGCCATCGGTCGGCGACCTGGAGGGCGGCCGGCGCGCCCGCGGTGGCCGCTCGGGCGTACTCGGTCGAGCGGTCGCGGGCGACGATCTGGATGCTGGGATGGCGACGCAGCCATGCGGCAACGGTCGCCCCTGAGCGGTCGGGCAGCAGGTCGATCGGGCATCGCCGTTCGAGGTCGACGAGAAGCGTGCCGTAGCTCCGACCTTTGCGGATGGCCCAGTCGTCGATGCCCACGGCGCGCGGCGCGTTCGCTCTCGGCAACGGGAGGCGGTGCACGAGGCGCAGGATCGTGTCGGGGCTGGTTTGCATCCCCAGGTGGCCGGTCAGGCGCGCGCCGGCCTCGCCGCCGACTGCAAGCCCGATCCGGGTCTGGGCCTGAGCGAGGCGGCGGGTCCGGCGCGCTCGCGGCGGTATCAGCCGCGGAAGAGGCTCGGCGAACGTGCGGCGGCGGCAAGCGGGATGATGGCAGTAGAAGCGTCGGATACGCAGGCGCAGCGTCACAGGCTGGCCCATGCTCGGCAGATCGGCCGGACGGCGATCATAGCGGCTGTGAACGGCGGAACTGGGCGTGCCACAGGTCGGACATCGACCATGACAACGGCGGCCATGGGCGATGACGACAAGGTGATCGGTGTGGCGAAAGACCCGCTCGATCGTGCAGCCCGGCAGGGATGAGGACAGGATCATCCGCCTCGTGAATCAGCCTGCGCTTCCCGCGTCACCGCGACCGTTCCACGCAAAGTGCGGAAGAACCCATTTCTTGGACCGTGAGGCCCGGCTCAATCCGGTAGATACGTTTGATTTTCGTCCAAGTTGTTTGACTTCCTACCGGTGTTCCATCCCACTGATAGTCATAAATAACCCCAATCGGAGCAGGTCGAGAGGTGACGAGAATGTGCGCGGCGAACTCCCAGCCGGGCCGATGCTTTTCCGGCGGGCCCCAATCTGGAAGGCTAATTATAAGAAATAGTTCAGTTCCAGACGTGTTATCTGCCTTGAAACTCTTCGGAATCTTGTAGCGAAGGGGTCCGGCGCGCACATGATCGAAGCCATTATCCAGGGCGTGCGCAAAGGATAAGGTAGCGACGAGTGCAGCCGCAGCGAAGAGGCTGATGGATAGATTGTGTTTCATCATCTGCTCGGCTCTCGGAAACTGTCGAGGAGAACCGTGGGGCGCTCGCGGAACTCGCGATAGCGAGGCAGGAATTGGCGGCCGAAGCTCACCTCCCATCGTTGCCCATCGCGATCGAACAGGTAGGCGCAACCAGCGTTGGGAAAGACGGGCGGTTCCGGCCGGCTACATTCGAGATCGTCCCCGCTTCAGGGCCAAGCTCAGCATAATGATCCAGAAACGACAAGGGCGATGGCTGATCAACATGCAACCAATTCCGGTGATGTCGTTTCCTACCTCTACGTCTGCGTGTCCGAGAGCAAGGCGGGGTTCGGCCGCGAAACCTCCGAGCGCACATCGAGCCGGGCAGGAGCTGGGCGCGTCCCTGCGGGACCGGGCTCTACTCGCCGCCTGCGGCGGCTCCCCGAACCCCGTAAACGGGTTTCGGCCTCCGGCGGGGTTACGATCCCTCGCGCAACGCGCGACCGCGTGTTCCGTCCCCCGCCGAGCCCGTGCATCGTCCGGGACCGTGGCGGGAGCGGTCCGGCCCGCACGCCCCTTCCGGCCACCTCCGCGCCAGGTGCCGCCCGCGCCCCCTTTGGCACCGCCGGCCATGCGCGGCCCGTGCCCTCTCCGGCGCCGTCGGACCGTCCCGGGCACGATCAGCGACAGGAAACCGGCCTCGGCGCCGCCCGCAAGCCGCAGGGCGGCTCCTCCGCTGCGCTGCGGCCCCTTCGGGGTGCAGGCGGCGCCGAGGCCCGTTCTGAGGTCGCCATCGCGCCCGGGACGGTCCCGAGCGCACCAGGGACCCCACCCGATGCCGCGCCTCGCCTCCGCTCCCGCCGCCGCCCGTCTCGCCCTCCAGGCTCACGTTGAGGAACTCCGGGCCGAGCTGGCCTCCGTCCTCTGCCCCGCCGAGCGCCGTCAGATCGAGCGCGACCTTCGCACGGCGCGCGCGCAGCTCGCGGACCTCCGGTCAGCCTGCTGACCGGAGAAGGCCGCCCACGGGCGGCCTGATCCTCCCGGGAAGGTGGGGGCGATACGACGCGAAACGCGACAAGGTTGAGAGGGGGGATCGGGGCGGCATGCCACCCCGATCCCCCGCGCGGGCGTTGCCGCCCGGGGCGGCGTTCCGGGGCTTCAGGCCGGGCTGCCGGTCGCGGCATTCGCCCCGCTTGCCCCGGCCG
Organism: Methylobacterium nodulans ORS 2060; assembly: GCF_000022085.1. Lineage (NCBI taxonomy): Bacteria > Pseudomonadati > Pseudomonadota > Alphaproteobacteria > Hyphomicrobiales > Methylobacteriaceae > Methylobacterium > Methylobacterium nodulans. The sequence goes on along the minus strand of NC_011892.1, from coordinate 18,262 downwards.
TGGCCGGCCCTGCATCCACCCCCGAGGCGCGCGCCGCGAAGCGGTTCTGCGCGCACAGCCTCACCATCTCCGGACGCCGGAAATAGATCGGCCGGCCGCAGCGGATCGGCGCGATCCCGGCCACGAACAGCAGCTGCTCGTCGCGCCGCATCGCCGACATGATCTCGTCGGGAAAGATCAGCGGCCGCTTCTGCAGATTGGTCGAGGCCGACAGGCTGACCGAGCCGCCGCCCTTGCCCCCGCCCGCGCGCGCCTGCTGGCTGTAGGACACCACGTTCTGGGTGAACGAGCCGCAGCGCTCGGACAGCCATTTGGCCGTGTCGAGGTCCGAGATCGCGCTGAAGCTCTGCCAGGAGGTCGACTCCAGCCAGGACGACAGGGCGTCCTTGCCGCCCCCACCAGCGACCGTCACCGAGGTGGAATACCCGCTAAAGGTGCGGGCGAGCGCACGCCTCGCACCGGCCCCGCGCCCGGCGGAAGCGGATTGCGTTGGAGAGCTGGGGCCAGTCGATGGGGTAGAAGAAGCGGTGCTCCGGCCGGATCGGCATCCCTGCTCCCCGGGGAGCTTAGCTGGTTCCAGAGTTAAGCTCGACCTATCGGAATGCCGATCGCGCCACAGGCCGGAGTGTTCCCTCCGATTGGAGATCCGGCCCGCCGGCCCCTGTCAGAACCGGGCGGCGACCCCGCCCATGATCGTGCGCGGCTGGCCTGGCGTCGCGTAGCGGTTCTGGAACGAGCGGTCGAAGTAGCGCTCGTCGAACAGGTTGTCGACGTTCAGGTACACCCGCACCTCCGGCGTGATCCAGTAGTAGGAGATGAGGTTGGCGAGGGTATAGGCCGGCATCGTGAAGGTCGACAGGGCCGTCCCAGCGACACGGGAGTCGACGTAGGTGACGCCGCCACCGAGGCCGAGGCCGCGCAGGGGTCCGCTCTGGAACTCGTAGACGCTCTGCAGCGCGAAGCTGTTCTGCGGGATGTTGGCGAGGCGGGTGCCGACCGGGAGCGTCGAGTCGCGGGTGATCGCGGCATCGACGAAGGCGTAGGTGCCGATCACCCGCCAGCCCGGGGCCAAGAAGCCGGCGACCGTGAGGTCGAAGCCGCGGCTGCGCGCCGCGCCGGTCGCGACGCTGAAGTTCTGGTCGACCGGATCGGTGACGAGCTGGTTGGTGCGCCGGATGTCGAAGAAGGCCGCGGTCGCGTCGAGCCGCCCGTCGAGCAGGCTGAGCTTGACGCCGGTCTCGTAGCTCTCGGCCTGCTGGAACGGGAAGGGCCGGCCGGACCGGTCGGCGCCGGTATTCGGCCGGAACGACTGGGCGTAGCTGCCATAGACCGAGGCGATGTCGGACAGGTCGTAGACCAGGCCGAAGCGCGGCGTCGCCGCCGTGCCCTGCAGCTTCGTGCTCACGCCGTTGATGTAGTTGGTCGTGTCGAGGGCGATGTCCTCGACGCGCACCCCCAGCAGGGCGTGGAGCTTGGGCGTGAGGTCGATCTGGTCCTGGACGTAGCCGGCGTAGCTCGTCGTGTTCTGCAGGAGGTTGCTGCTCGGCACCGTGAGGGCGGGCAAAGCCTGGCCGTAGCGGGGCGCGAACAGGTCAAGGACGAAGGGATTGGTGTTGAAGTTCGAGCGCGTGATGTCCTCGCGATAGCGGAGGCGGTCGTGCTCGAGGCCGACGAGGAGAGTGTGGCGCAGGAAGCCGGTCTCGAACTTGCCCGCGAGGTTGATCTGCAGGTCGAGGTCGGACCAGGTCAGCTCGCGCCGGTCGAGGGTGCGCCGGAGCAGGCGGCCGTCGCCGAGGAACCCAACGGTCTGGACGGCCTCACCGGCGATGTTGCCGGCCAGCACCTGCGTGCCCGCGCTCAGCACCCAGTCCGAGTTGAACCGGTGCTCGACGCGCAGCTGGCCCAGCGCGTTGTCGTTGCGGAACGGCGGCAGGCCCGGCTCGCCGATGTAGCGGGTGCGCGGCACCGCCCGCAGGTCGCCGCGGAACGGCACGATGCCACGGTCGAAGATCTGCCCGGCGCTGATGAACTCGCCTTCCAGCGTCATCGTGGTGTCGGCACTCGGCTTCCAGGCGATGACGGGGGCGAGGTAGTAGCGGTCGCTGTGGACGAAGTCGCGGAAGCTGCCGTTGTCCTCCACCGCGCCGGTGAGGCGGGCGAGCACCGTGCCGCCCTCGTCGAGGGCGCCGGTGGCGTCGAAGGTGCTGCGCTTGGCGTTGTCGCTGCCGTACTGCGTGCCGAGGGCGAAGGAGCGCTCGGCGGTCGGCTGCCTGGTGACGATGTTGAAGGTGCCGCCCGGATCGCCTCGTCCGTATAGGAAGGCTGAGGGCCCCTTCAGCACCTCGATCCGCTCGATGGACACGATGTCGGGCGAGTTGGGGTAGCCGCGATTGATCGGGAAGCCGTTGCGGTAATACTCGCCGGTGGCGAAGCCCCGGATGGTGAACTCGGTGAGGCCGAGGCCCGCGAAGTTGTTCGAGCGGCCGACACCGGCGAGGTCGAGGGCCGTGTCGATCCGCGTCGCCGCCGCATCCTCCAGAACCTGCCGCGGCACCGGCACGACGGCCTGCGGCACCTCGCGCAGCGGCGTGTCGGTGCGGGTCGCGCTCACGCTGTTGCGTGCCAGATAGCCCTCGGTCTTCAGGGGCACGCCGCCGCTCCCAGCGACAGAGATCTCCTCAAGCTGAATCTCCGGGGAGGCGTCAGCTGCGGCCTGCGCAGCCACTGCCTGCGGTCCCAGAACCGCCCACGAGGCCACTGATGCTATCGACCAGGCTGCCGTAACGACAATGCTAATATTGACGGTCTTCACAGTCGTGTTCACAAATTTTCGGCAATGGCCACGTTGGCTTCGCCCTACGGCACGGAGCTCTGAACGTCAATCCACTTACGCCGTCTAACCGTGATTCTATCATTAGGAAAATGCATCTTAATTTTAATAGTTATAAATACAACTTATGTCTCATCGAGGTCGTGTGCCGGGCAACATCACTTCGCCTCAGGCGAGGCTTGCGGTGGGCCTGTCGCAAACGCGATGACGTTCACCAGCCGTTAGGCATACCCGCCCGGCTTGCCGCCTCCACCCCGGAGCCGGCCCATGATCCTCAACGCCCTCGCCCTCAAGCTGAAGCGACAGGCCCGCGGTGACTTCAGGGGCCGGCACTTCGAGGCCACCCTCATCGTGCAGGCCGTCTCCTAGTCCCTGCGCTACGCCCTCAGCGACCGCGAGATCGAGGATATGCTGCTGGAGCGTGGCTTGGAGGTGGACCACTCCACCCTCAACCGCGGGGTGCTTGCCGACGCGCCTGCCATCGAGCGTCGGCTGAGCATGTTCCGCAAGCCGCATTGCGGATCCGTGCGCGTCGACGAAACGGACATCAAGATCCGCGGCCAGTGGCGCTCCCTGGACCGGGCCATCGACAAGCCCGGCGAGCCGGTCGACTTCCTGCTCATGGCCCAGCGCGATCTCGATGCGGCCAAGCGCTTCTTCCGCACGATGCTGCAGGATCAGCCGTTGCTCGCTCCGGACCGGATCGGCACCGATGGGGCCGGTCCTTACCCGCCGGCGATCGCCGAGAGCCGCAAGGAGGGCCTGCTGCCTCGCACGCCCACCCACCACGTCACCAAGCCCCTGCAGCAGGGGATTGAGAGCGATCACTTCCGGGTGAAGCGGCCGATGCCGCGGGTAGGCGGGTTCCGCTCCTTCACCACGGCCCGGCGCACGATCCAGGGCTTAGCGGCGATGCTGTGGCTGCGCACGGGCTTCGGGTTTTCAGGCGCGTGGACCGTGCGCGAGCAGAACCAGCTGCTTGCGCATTGCTTCGGACTTCCCGTCGCGAACAAAGCGTGAAAGCGGGGTAGCCGAGCCCCTTCTGCGGCTCGCACCCGAGTTTGCGACAAGCCCTGCTTGCGCCGACCGGTTCTGGACTCTCATCGCGATCACCTCGCCCCTCGTCCCCGCGGGAACGATCCGGCTCACTCCGGCAGAGGCAGGCTCGCCGGCTCCTGCCAGGGTGTCTCTCTCAAGCGGCCGCCGTCACGGCCGGCTCCTGACCGAAGCGGAACGCACTCCCATCGCACCACATGCGGTGGAGCACGACCGGGATGGAGGCGAGCGCCCGCAACAGCGCCGTCCCGCCGTAAGCGGCCGGGGCGAGGACGAGCCCAGGCCGCAGGATCGTCCAATCGAGATCGAGCCGGGAGAGAGTGCCATCTGCCTCCGCCTGGGTGCGCATGAACGCAGTTGTCGCGCTCGGCGATGCGCCGACGGCGGAGATCTGCACGACCCTGCGGATCCCGGCGGCTTCACAGGCCAGGAAGAGCGCCTGCATTGCGGTCGACTGCACCGCGTGCAGGTCGTCGCGGGCTCCGTCCTGAAGCGCGCCCGCGCAGTTCACGACGGCATCACAGTCGGCGATGAGCGGTCGCCAGCTCTCCGCCCCGCTCAGGCCGGCGATGTCCGTCTCGATCCAGGAGACTTCCGGAAAGCGGCGGCGAGCCGCCACGGCGGACCGGCCGAGCGCGATCACGGAATGCCCGGCGCTGAGCAGCCGCAGGATGACGGCCGTGCCGATGAGGCCGTATCCACCGAGAACGAGGATCCGCATCGGGTACCCGTCACCGTTGCGATCACCGGCGACGGGCGATCATGCGCTGTTCTAGTGTCGATCAGGCGCTTCAAGAAACGCCCGATCGACACGCCGACTTTGGGTAATTACCCACGCCCGTGGCGGTAGGATCAGGCGCGGATGATGTTGAGGATAGTGGCGAAGGTGCCGGCCCCCGAGAGGCGGGCCGTGTCGACGACGGTGCGCACGTCCGCCTCACCCGCGGCCGCCCACATGGCCCGATAGCCGTTCGTCACCTTCCGCTGCACCACTGCCGGGCGCAGCGCGCGCTCGCAAGCGTTGTTGGTGACCGCCACGCGGCCGGGATGGTCGAGGAAGACCAGGAGCTGGTCGCGGGCTCGGCCGATCTTGGCTTGCAGAGCGCGGGTCAGATCGCAGCGGCTTGGTGCAGCGAGGATGGCGGACAGCTGCCGATCCAGGGCCCGGCGCTTGGCCGAGAGCGTCGAGGCGGCCAGGTCGGTGACGCGCTCGGCCAGGCTGAACACGCTTCCCAGCCAGAGTTGTAGGCGCAGCGGCACGGGGTCGTCGCTGACCTCGACCGCGTAGGCGACGTCACGGGCCAAATGCGCCAGGCAGGTCTGGTGATGCTCACCGTGGCCCTGCTGGGCGGTGTAGCGGTCCGACAGCCACACGGACGGCCGGTGTCCGTCCATCATCGCGTGCACCACCGCGGCGGCCCGCGTCGAGGCCGCGTGATGAACGACCGCTGCGTCCGAGCGGAACACCCAATGATACGAGTTGCTGCCCTCGATGCGCACGCCGGTCTCATCCGAGGCGACTACCGCGGCCCGGCGCAGCGCCGAGACCGCAGCTTCGCGATCGGCACGGAACTGCCTCTGGGCCCGACGCAGCAGGTTCATCAGCCCGCCCTGGCTCAAGGTGAGCCCGAACAGGTCCGACAACGCGGCCTGCAGCCGCTCGTAGGACAGAGCCTGGAAGGTCTTCAGATACACCGCCACCGCGTGCAGGCGCGGGCCGAACGGCGTGCCGCGTGCGGCCTGCGGCACTGGAGCGACGACGCGCGTGCCACAAGCCGGGCAGCGGACGGCGAGCCGTTGATGCTGGGTGACCATCGGTGCCACCGCGGGCAAGTCGATCTGCTCGCACACGCTGACGATCTCGGCCGGCAGATCCGGAGCCAGAACACCTCCGCAGCAGGGGCAGTGACCCGGGCGGTGAGCGACGATCTCGTCGGGATCGGGGCTGAGCGTTCGGCTATGTCCCTCGTGACCCGGCTTGGCGCCGCCGGGCTTGGCCTGCTCGCGCCGCTCCTTGCGGTCGGTCGAGGGCGGCTTGGACGAGGTGCGCGAGGTCTTCTCGGGGCGCTGCAGCCGCAGCACCAGCTCGATCAGCTCCTGCTTGCTCAGGCGTTCCAGCTCGCTGCGGCCCATCCCACGAGGGAATCAGCCAAATCGCCTCCCGGCAAGAGGCGCGGCGAACTCCCTCTAGCGGCCTCGCTTGTGGGTCACGCCGCGCTCGCGCGCACCCCGTGGGTAATTACGACTTTGGGGTCGGTTCCGGCTGAGGGCGAAATGACACCCGAAGGCTATTCTCACTGTCCCAATTGAACCCTCGTAGGGTTCATACGCGTAAAGCCTTGATCTGTAAGGATCGATTTTTTTCTCAAATAGCCTTCAGTTCAAATGGGACGATGATCAGGAGCCAGAGGCAAGGTCACTGTGCTGCACGGGCTTTGGCCGTTATGTCAACGCCCAGGGCGCGCATCACCGCAAGCGTGGTCTTGAGGGTCGGGTTTCCGTGCTCGCTGAACGAACGGTAAAGCTGTTCACGGGATAGCCCGGTTTTGCGGGATATTTCGGTCATGCCTTTGGCGCGGGCGACGACGCCAAGCGCCTTGGCGACATAGGCCGCATCGCCAGTTTCAAAGGCATCGGCCATGAAAGCGGCGATCTCCTCATCGTCCACCAGTGCGGCGGCAGGGTCGTAAGTGGTCAGTTTTTCAGGCATCTTGTGAACTCCATTCTTTGGCGAGTTTCTTGGCGGCGGCAATGTCGCGGGCTTGCGATCCCTTGTCCCCGCCGCATAGCAACACGATCAGGAGATTTCCGCGCTGCTGGAAGTAGACGCGATATCCGGGGCCGTAGTGAATCCGCAGTTCGCTAACGCCTTCGCCTACCGGCTCCACGTCGCCCGGCAAGCCTTCGGCCAGCCGCATCAATCGCGCCGCGATAATGGTTCTGGCTCGCTTGTCCCGGAGGCGGGATTCCCATTTGGCGAAGGTGGCCGTCTGCTTTAACTCAATCACGAGGTTATTGTAGTCTAAGAACTACAGTCGCGCAACCCCTTCCCTGCATTGACGCATATGCGCTCGGGTGTCATTTCGCCCTCAGTCGGAACTGACCCCGGCATACCCGCCCAGCTTGCCGCTTCCATCCCGGAGGCGGCCCATGATCCTCACCGCCCTCGCCCTCACGCTGAAGCGCCAGGCCCGCGGCGACTTCAAGGGCCGGCACTTCGAGGCGACGCTGATCGTGCAGGCCGTCTCCTGGTCCCTGCGCGACGCCCTCAGCGACCGCGACATCGAGGAGATGCTGCTGGAGCGCGACCTGACTGTCGACCACTCCACCATCAACCGCTGGGTGCTCGCCTATCGTGCAAGGCTCGCCGTTCCTGCGGCCGGCATTCGTGCTGTATGGTGTAGGTATAGCTTTTGTATCGATTCCCGCTATCAAAAGTTCATATAAATTGCTGTATGCTATGTTTTAGTAGCGTTCTTCTAACTATCATCTATATGGAGGAGCTATGGATTGGATCGGTCCGGCAGTAGTGGCAGCAGCCGTTTCAGGCATTGTTTCGACGGTTGGCTTTGTGGTGAACCGGGCAACCACGCTTGCCACTCATAGGGAGAGGCTGACAGCGGACCGGACCTTGGCAGAGCGTAAGTCCGAGTTTGATAAGGATCTTGCTGAGCGTAAATTCAGATACGACCGAGATCTAAACGATCATAAGCGCGGTGTCGAACTGGCTGAGACGGTCCTTTCTGATTTTTACCAAATGACCGCCGTGCTTCAGGAGATCAGAAATTCGGGCGCTCTTAGTAATGAATGGGAGGAGCGGACGCCGGAGCCAGGCGAGACGGAATGGCAAGCACAGAACAGAAATACATACTTCGTACCGCTTGCGAGCATCAGGAGAAACAGCGAATTCCTTTCAGGAATGATGAGCCGCCGATATCGGAGCAAGGCGATGCTTGGTGCCGAGATTGATGCGGCATTTCAAGCGGTGCATGAAATTCTGGTCCGCGTGCAGGTATCAGCTGGCACACTCATGCGGTTGGTCGATGGGTCCGGTGAGGGTCGGCAGCGCAACCAAGCGCTACGGGATAGGTGCGAAGCCGACATTTGGATGGGGGCAGGCGATCCTAACGCGCCTGACCAGTTAGCTGAGCAGATGGAGCAGGCGGTTGCTGCGGCTGAGCGCGTTTGTCAGCGCATCATAACTGGGGAGGGCGCAGCATGAACCAGCTCGCCACCCTGCACGCCCTCCCCGCCCCTGTCCTGGTCACAGCGGCGGGCGATCGCGCCGCCTACCGCTTCCCTGAGTTCTTTACGGCGCAGATCCGCAACCCCAACACTCGTGGCGCCTACGCCAAGGCGGTGGGCGAGTTCTGCACTCGGTTGGGCACCACAGCCTGCCGTCGATCACCGCCGTCAGCTCGATCCATGTTGCCGCCTACGTGGAGGAGCTGGGGCGCAGCCACAGCGCGCCCACGGTCAAACAGCGCCTCGCGGCAATCCCCATGGTGTTCGACTTGCTGGCGACCGGCGGGGTGTTGCCGTTCAACCCGGCCACCGCCGTCCGGGGCCGAAGCACGTCGTGAAGCGGGGCAAAACCCCGGTCCTCACGCCGGAGGAGGCGCGCGCGATCCTAGATGCCATCGACACCAGCACGCCGATCGGCCTGCGGGACCGCGCCCTGATCGGCCTGATGGTCTACACCTTCGCGCGGGTCGGCGCGGCCACCGCCATTCGGAGCGCGCGGTAGACGCTCGTGCGCGAGATCCCGCGCTGGCGAGCAATGGCCGTCGGGCCCGTCCCGGCCGCATGGCGCCGGCGGATCTCCGCGTCGGGCACGGTCTTCGCCCTTCCCTTCCCCGCATAGATGCCGGCCGCCTTCGCCGCCTCGATCCCAGCCCGCTGCCGCTCCAGGATGAACTTGCGCTCCATCTCCGCCACCATGCCCAGCACGGTCACCACGATCCGGCCGACCTCGCCGCCCGTCGTCAGCTCCGGATCGAGGATGCGCAGCGAGGCGCCCTTCTGGTCGAGATCATGGACGAGGTTCAGCACGTGGGCCTGCGGGGCTGAAGAAGGGCCGCGGCCGGCCGCGCAAGGCTGCGGCCTCAGAGTAGGGCCGAGAGGTCGGCAAGGCTTCGTCAAGGTTCCTGGCCTGGACGTTCACCGCGCTTCTTAGCTGACGGTTCAAGATTGCCCTGCATGCTGCCTTCATGACTTCGGGGCTGGGAGGCAGAACCCGAGGCGGCCGGGCAACGACCCGGATCAACAGAGGCCGACGTGGAGATGGCCTCGTCCGCCCGGCAGAAGCCGGCGGCGGGGCCATCTTCGTCTATCGTTCATCTCATGCTGTTACAGCATCCATGCGGGTCGAAGGCGATGCCCGGTCGCCGGCAGCGCGAGGGAGGAGCCACCATGGTCGCCAAGAACACGATCTGCCTCTGGTACGACAAAGACGCCGAGGCTGCCGCCCGCTTCTACGTCGAGACTTTCCCAGAGAGCGCGATGGGGGCCGTCCACCGGGCGCCGGCCGACTACCCGTCGGGAAAGGCGGGCGACGTGCTGACGGTCGAGTTCACGGTGGCTGGCATCCCGTGCATCGGCCTGAACGGCGGGCCCGTCTTCCAGCACAACGAGGCCTTCTCGTTCCAGATCGCCACGGACGACCAAGCGGAGACGGATCGTCTGTGGAACGCGATCGTCGGCAACGGCGGACAGGAAAGCGCCTGCGGCTGGTGCAAGGATCGCTGGGGCATCTCGTGGCAGATCACGCCGCGCGTGCTCACCGCCGCGATGGCGGCCGGCGGCGAGGCGGCGAAACGCGCCTTCACGGCCATGATGACCATGCGCAAGATCGACGTCGCGGCGATCGAGGCGGCCCGGCGCGGATGACGATGCGTCGGCTGCGCTCCTCGCCCGACCTCGTGCAACTCTCCGCGGTCTGACCTGCCCATGCGCCTCTCCGCGGGCGCCGATGCGGTCGCGCTCGCGGCCGGAGGGTGAGAGCGCTCAGCCCGTCGGCTCAGACCACGTCCGGTTGGCTCCACATGGCAGGCGTCGCAGGCGCAGCTTCTGAACGACGACGCGGATGCGAGACGTCGTTCGCGGCTCGAACGTCCGCTTGGTGTGAGGTTACTGAGGCCCACTCTCCACCCTGAGCGGCCCTCCTGAGTGGGTACCAAGCGTCAGATTTGGACCACTAGCAGCTGGGGGCGAACGGCCGGTTACGAGCTAAAGCCGGTCTTCCGGGTCGCGCGTAGGCGCCCCCTCCCTGCCCTTGCCCCTCCAAGCCAGACGATTGTGCCTGGCAGGCGATCAGGGCCGGACCGCTGTAGGACAACCTCCGCCGAGAGCGCCAGCTGGAGGCCATCGCCAAGGCCGAGGGGATCTACAAGGGCCGGCCGCCCTCGATCGACGCGGCGCAGGTCCGGGTGCTCAAGGCGGAGGGGCTGGGTCCGGCCGCGATCGCGAAGCGCATGAAGATCGGGCGGGCGAGCGTCTACCGGCTCTTGGGGGGCGAAATCGCCTGAGGTGCGAAATTAGTTTCGTGCGGGGTGGGACGTCTCAGTTCGAGCAGGCGGCTGGCCTGATAGGTCCACCCCTTGTGAAGCGCGGTCCTCGATAGGTCAGCGTCGCGTGTTGGGGACTGGGGTTACGCACCTTGGACGGTCGCCCGCTCTCACGCATCCGCCGGTCAGCCTCGGCCCAGGATGGCAGGGTGGTCTCCGGTTGTGTCCAATGCACAACGGACGCCTCATCGCACCAGTCGAGCAGGTAAGGCATCACGATGCGATGCGCGCCAGTGGTCATGTAGCGGCGCATGTTCTCCTCGGTGTCCCAGGCCGTCATGGTCCAGAAGGCCCACCCCCAGTCGAGCAATAGCGAGCCACCCTGGAAGCCCGGCGCATGACGGACCTGATTGCGAGAGCGCAGCACGTGGAGGGCGAACGCTGGTAGGAAGCGGATCGAGCGTACCCGTAGGCGGGTGATGCTGATTAAGGACATGCTACGCCCCACTCGTCACACACGGAGTCTCGGAATGACCTCCGCGTGCATCCACCCGCCTTCGGCTCACCAGCGAAGCGCACCGCGGTCTCCACCTCGCTCGAAGGATCTGCCAGACCGGGGCCCTGCATGAAGGAAGGCGGCTGGAGGGTCTATCTCCACACCGCCTTCCCGCTGATCTGGTAAGGGCTCTGTGAAACCGAGGGCGGCGGTCTAGCCCACCGCCGTCCTCACTTCCCCCTGATACCACATCGCCGTCATGACCATAGGCGGCTTCTTCCCCGTCGAGCCTGCCGCCTCATCGGATTAGCCTTGCCGCGGTCGCTCATGGAGAGAGTGCGCCGTGACCGCCCAGATGACCCTTGCCGAGCGTCTCGAAGCGAATGCGATCCTTGATCGGCTCGTCGCGGATGAGCCGACCTTTGCCATCTCCGATGCACACCGCCTGATCGAGCTGATCCCGATCCGCGCACCTCGCCGCTTCACCTTCAACTTCACCTTCTCGCGACCGGGCACGAAGACCCGCGGCCATGCCGCCGGACACGGCGATGTCCAGGTGGAGGAGGAGGGCGTGGAGAAGACCTGGTCCACCGACTCCGGGCCTGTTCACAAGATCGGCGGCTATGAGGTCACCCACGTCCCCGGCCTGATCACGATACAGCTCATGTGGACCGAGACCCGCCTCGACCAGACAGGCCAGTCCTGCGAGCTGATCTACAACAAGGCGACGGCGAGCCGGAGGAGATGAGGATCGCCCAGCAGGCGACGCTGGCGTTCCTGTTCTTCCAGTTCGCGACCATCCGGTACGCTGCATGGAAGATGCCACGTGGCGAAGCTTCCGGCGCGTGACCTTACCCTCCCGATCTCGATGCGTTGCTGAAACGCGAGACGAGCGATGCTGTTCGGCGAGGGCCTGGACGTGGAGCAAGAGAAACCCGCCGCGGCAAGACCGGGCGGGCTGGAGGTTCGATCTCAGGTTAGAAGACCTCAGCAGAGGAGCACAGTTTCCCGCACGGCGGCACCCGCCATTTTGGGGAGAGCAGGCTCGTCCGTCGCAAGACGCGACAGGTAGCCCAGGCCCTCTGCTCAAGCCACTTCGCGGATGTCCGGCTTGAAGCCCTGCTGCCGGCGCAGCTCGTGCAGGATCTCGCGGTTCACCTGCTCCATCTCGCGCAGGCGCTCCTCCATCTCGTTGATGGTGCGGTTGCCCGTGTTCTGGAGCAGGAACACCATCAGGAAGGTGATGATGGTCGTGCTGGTGTTGATCACGAGCTGCCAGGTATCCGAGAAGCCGAAGTACGGCCCGGAGAGGGCCCACACGATCACGGTCGCGGAGGCGATCATGAAGGCGTAGGGGCTGCCGAGATTGTCCGAGATCCAGGCAGCCAGCGCCTCGAACCGGTTGGTGATGAACTTGGTCATGGAGCTCTCCGTGCGACCGGCCGCCAACAGGCCAGTGCAGGAGAGCTGAGCGATCAGCCTCTTGCCTGAGCCCGGGGCGGCACGGTCTGTCGACTGTCGCTTGACATGAGGGATGTCCGTGGATGGAGCCGGCGCCTGTGGGCCGGCGAAACCGCCTGTGCGCTCCTCGCGGGAGGATTGCAACCCTAACGCCAACCGTTGGCAGATCGCTAACGGGTTCAGAGTGCCGGGGTTGCGCCTCCGTCTCGCTGGATTGCTAGCGGTCATTACGCTGGCAGGGAGAGGCATCGGCTGGGTGCGCGACGCATGGGTCCGCGTCCGCGAGGGGTCATTCAGAGCCGTTTAACCGCCACGCTCTCGGAGCGCGGCGGCATTACCCACCGCGACGGTCGCCTCAGATCTCGGTCTGCTCGGACAGGATCAGTGCATCATCCACTTCTATGCCGAGATACCGCACCGTGCTCTCCAGCTTCGTATGCCCAAGCAGAAGCTGGCAGGCCCTGATGCTGCCCCTTCGCTTGTAGACCAGCGCCACCTTCGTCCGACGCAAGCTGTGCGTGCCGTAGGCCGACGGATCAAGACCTATCAGGGCCACCCAGCGGTCCACCAGTCGGCTGTACTAGCGTGTGGTAAGGTGCTCACCTCGCCGGCTGCGGCTCGGAAACAGCCAATGGCCTGCTCTCAGATTGCGATTGGCCAGCCACGTCGTCAGGGCCTCGCGCGTTGGCTCGGTGATCTCGAACGGCACGGGCCGGCCGGTCTTCTGCTGAGCGACGGTGGTTCGCAGTCGGACCGCATCGCCGAGGTGAACATCAGTCACGCGCAACTGCACGAGATCGCAACCGCGCAGCTTGCTGTCCACGGCGAGGTGGAAGAGGGCGAGATCGCGCGTGCGGTTGGCAAGCTGTAGGCGGGTGCGCAGGGCCCAGATGTTCTTGGGCTTGAGCGGCGGCTTGGGACCGACAAGACGGCCACGGTTCCAAGGCACGCGAGGGCTGGTCTCGACGGTTGAGGTTTTGGTCATGACGAACTCCTGAGGTGAGGAACTCGTCAGATGCGCCACGCTGCTGTTCGGAGGGGTAGGGGCGCTGGTCTATCGGCAACGCGCCACTTGCAGACCTTCGTCCGGTGCCGTCGGAATGGCCGCTCGTCACTGGACAGCGGACCTTCGCCCCTGATCACAGCTGCTGATCGGTAATTACCCACGCCGCTTGCGCGGGGTGGATTTCGCTGCTTCCCTCGTGGGATGGGCCGCCGCGAGCTTGAGCGCCTGAGCAAGGCGGAGCTGATCGAGCTGGTGCTGCGGCTGCAGCGCCCAGACAAGACCTCGCGCACCTCCTCCACGCCGCCCTCGACCGATCGCAAGGAGCGGCGCGAGCAGGCCAAACCTGGCGGCGCCAAGCCGGGTCACGAGGGGCACAGTCGGGTGAGCAGCCAGATCCCGGATGAGGTGGTCGCGCATCGCCCGGGTCACTGCTCCTGCGGTGGAGGCGTGTTGGCTCCGGACCTTCCGGCCGAGATCGTCAGCTTGTCCGAGCGGATCGAGCTGCCCGAGGTCGCGCCAGTCGTCACCCAACACCAGCAACTGGCCGTGCGCTGTCTCGCCTGTGGTGCACGGGTCCTCGCTCCGGTGCCGCAGGCCGCGCGCGGCACCCCGTTTGGCCCGCGCCTGCACGCGGTGGCTGTCTACCTGAAGACCTTCCAGGCGCTGTCCTACGAGCGGCTACAGGCCCTGTTGGCGGACCTGTTCGGGCTGACGCTCAGCCAGGGCGGCCTGATGAATCTGCTCCGCCGCGCGCAAGGGCGGTTCCGGCCCGGCCGCGCGGCGGCCGTGTCGGCGCTGCGCCGGGCTGCGGTCGTCGCCTCAGACGAGACTGGCGTGCGCATCGAGGGCACGAACAGCTACCATTGGGGCTTCCACTCGGCTGATGCGGTGGTCCATCACGCCGCCCCGACGCGGGTGGCCTGCGTCATCCGAGAGATGATGGACGGGCACCGGCCCGCGGTGTGGCTGTCGGACCGCTCCACGGCGCAGCAAGGCCATGGCGTGCGCCACCCAACCTGCCTGGCGCATCTGGTGCGCGACATCGCTTATGCGGTCGAGGCCAGCGAGGATCCCGTGCCGCTGCGCCTGCAGCTGTGGCTGGGATCCGTGTTCAGCTTGGCGGAGCGCGTCACGGATCTCGCCGCTTCAACCTTGGCGGCCAAGCGCCGGACGCTGGAGCGGCGGCTGGCCGAGATCCTGGCCGTCCCAAGCCGCTGCGACCTGACGCGAGCCTTGCAGGCCAAGATCGGCCGTGCGCGCGACCAGCTTCTGGTCTTCCTCGCCCATCCCGGCCAGGTCGCGGTCACAAACAACGGCTGTAAGCGGGCCCTGCGCCCGGCGGTGGTGCAGCGGAAGGTGACGAACGGCTATCGGGCGATGTGGGCGGCCGAAGGCGAGGCCGACGTGCGCACGGTCGTCGACACAGCCCGTCTGTCGGGTGCTGGCACCTTTTCGGCACGATCCTCAAGACTCTCGGCGCCTAACCCCCGCTGTCACGGGCGTGGGTAAATACGCTGATCGTTTCCCGTTCGCATAAGCGCGGCTTCTGGAACCAGCCCCAAGCCCGCCTTCTCACAATTCAAAGAGGTCGTGTGAAAACGGCGCATCGCCTGGATGGCATAGTAAAATCTTCTCCAAGATGGCCGGCGTGTAGAAATATATGTGATCTCGCCCTTCGCCATCATTTGATGCCGAGGAGATCGTTCTACAAGCTCCCGGGCGGCAGCCGTTTTCACACAGCCTCGACCCGTCTGTGACGTTGGGCCGTGCTTGCCTTAAAGTCCGAATTTGACCGGGAGCGGAAGGGCAGCCCTGGCAACGACGCCTACCGAAGCGGACGGAACGTTTCGGCCGTGTTCGACCCATGGCGGAGGCGCATCACCCTGCGCTAGCATGACTGTCTCCGGCCGCTCGATCGTGGGGATTGAGACCGAGTTGAGGACGCCGATGTACGTCGAGGGAGGATGGAAACCACCCTGGGAGCCCCCCCGCGAGCCCCGACTCACGCAGCGCCAGGAGCGGGTGTTCCTGTGGCTCATCGCCGTGAACGCGCTGCTCGTGTTCATCGCACCGATCGGCGGCGCGACCATCATTCACGCCGTCCTCGCGGTGCTGAGGCACGGCTAGAGTCGCCTGCATCGAGCGGCATGATCTCGGGGTCAGCCTAGAACACCGGAACCGCCCGCTTATTCTCTCTTATTAAGCTCTCTTATTAAGACGGACTGAGTGCGATGATGGAGCGTAGGGGTGTCACGCGCAGACACGTGCTCGGGAGTGCGGCTGCGGGGGCGGCCGCGTCAGCGCTGACTGGACCGAGCGAGGCGTGGGCGGCCGGCCCGCCCAACATCGTGTTCATCATGGCGGACGACCTCGGCTATGCCGATGTCGGCTGCTACGGGCGTCCCGACCTCAAGACGCCGCACATCGACCGGATCGCCGCCCGGGGCGTGCGGTTCACGCAAGGCTACGCCAACTCGGCGGTGTGCTCGGCGACCCGCACGGCGCTGATCACTGGACGCTACCAGTACCGCCTGCCGGTCGGCCTGGAGGAGCCGGTCACGACCCGCTTCACCGGCGGCCTGCCCGCCGAGCACCCGACCCTGCCGGGCCTGCTGCGCCGGGCCGGCTACCGGACGGCCCTTGTCGGCAAGTGGCACCTCGGCAGCGTGGCCAAGTTCGGGCCGCTGCAGCGGGGCTACGACACCTTCTGGGGCTTTCGCGGCGGCACCATCGACTACTTCAGCCACCGTGGGACGGACGACAAGCCAGACCTCTGGGACGGCGACGTGCGCGTCGAGGAGGTCGGCTACGCCACTCATCTCATCGGGCGCCGGGCCGTGGAAACCATCGGGACGGCCGTCCGCGCCGGGCGCCCGTTCTTCCTGAGCCTGCACTTCAACGCGCCGCACTGGCCGTGGGAGACGCCCGAGGATGAGGCCGAGTCGCGGCGCATCGCCGGGAGCAACCTGCGCCACTTTGACGGCGGCACCCAGGCCACTTATCACCGCATCGTCGCCGAGATGGATGCCCAGATCGGTCGCGTGCTCGATGCCCTGGAGCAGCACGGGATTGCGCAGGACACCATCGTGGTGTTCACGAGCGACAACGGCGGCGAGCGCTTCTCCGACACGTGGCCCTTCACTGGGCGCAAGACTGAGCTGCTGGAGGGCGGCCTGCGCATCCCGGCGATCGTGTCGTGGCCGCGGCGGCTGCCGGCGGGCGTCGTTTCGGCCCAGCCGATGATCACGATGGACTGGCTGCCGACCCTGCTCGCCGCCGCGGGCGCGAGCCCCGACCCGGTCTACCCGCCGGACGGCATTGACCTCCTGCCGATCCTCACCGGGGAGGCGGCCGAGCGCCCGCGCAGCTTCTACTGGCGCTACCGGGCCAACGCCCAGGCGGCACTGCGCGAGGGCGACCTCAAGTACCTCAAGATCCGCGACAACACCTTCCTGTTCGACGTCGTCGCTGATCCGCTGGAGCGGGCCAACCTCAAGGCGCGCCGGCCGGAGGATTTCGCCCGGATGGAAGCGTCCTGGCGTGCCTGGAACGCCACGATGCTACCGGAGAAGCCCGACAGCTTCACCGAGAGCTACACGGGGGCTCAGCTCGCCGATCATTTCGGCGTGCAGGGACCAGCCCCACTGCGACCGGTGACCGCCGGGGAGGCACATCGCTGACGAACGACGAGCCAGTGCCGGCACTAGCACTCGTGGCGCATTCCAGAAGATTGAGCGGCAACCGGCAGACAGCCTCTGACTGTCAGGAAAACGACCGGATACTGTTGGCGAATTCCGATCAGGCCCGCCGCGGAGCCCGTGACGGGACCGGCCTCACGCCTGTGCAATGGCCGCGCCAGACGCCCGGCCGAAGAGCCACCCGAATTCGCCAACAGTATCCGACCGTTTTCTGGACATGCCGGAAACCGCCTCGGCTGACGCAGTTGACGCGAGAGCGCGGCGCGGTGGCGGATGTCAGGAAACCGTGTCAGGAAAACTACTGTCAGGAATATGCTCGCGTGGCACTATCCTGACATGCTCGTCGGATACGCCCGCGTCTTCACCGTATGTTGGAGATGATCGGCGAACTCCGACCGAGGCCGATGGCGCGATGTTGACGGCGGCGGGAGGGATCACCCAAGGCCTCAGCGATAGGCAAGCCGTGTCTATTGGATCGCTGTATGGCCGGAGATCGCGGCAAACTGAGCTTGCGAACCACCGACCAGGCGGTAGCGCAGCTGCCGCTGGCCGCTACTTCTCGAACCAATACTCGGCCTCGGCTCGCTGCTGATTGAAGTTCTTTTCCAGGTCGAAGGCGATGATGTCCCGCTGGATACCCCTGACGCGCTGGTACTTGCCCGTGCCGCCCGTATACGTAACGACGCCCGTAAAGGTGCTCGTTTTCGATCCATCGCTATTGGTCGTGGTCTGGCTGGTCCCGGAAACCTTGCCAAATATCTTATCGCCATTCTCCAGGATGGTGACTGTATACCCTGACAGCGATCCGTTGCCGTCGGTGTAGTCGGTAAGTCCGCGAGACCACTGCTCGACACGCTTCAGACCTTCGCAGTTGGGTTTGTCGCTCGGAAAGGTGCGGTGCAGCTCGTAGATACGGAGCTGATGACCGGGCACGTCCCCGACATCCAAGACTTGTTGTTTGGTGTACGTCGAGTTGGCCGCTGAAGCTTCCCAACTCATCTTGCATCCTTCTTGGGCTGAGACGGGGCAGGCGGCAAACAAGGCTAGGGCGACGCCTGACGGTGCGGAAGCAAGCAATCGTGATTTCATGGTTGCCTCCTCTGATTTTTGGGCTGGAGCGAAGCCGACATCCTTTTGTGATATCTTGGCCGCCACAATAACCGACATAGGCGCATCGATCAATCGCGCGGTTCGTCGCAAGTGTGTGCG